>JBGSJM010000353.1:0-14659 GCA_041742015.1 Verrucomicrobiales bacterium
TGGCACGGTAACCCTGGGTGGGGCACTGCAACTGACTGCTGGATTCACTCCCGCAGTCGGCGCAACCTTCATCATCATTGACAATGACGGAACGGCAGATGCTGTCACTGGAACCTTTAGCGGTTTGCCGGAGGGAGCCACTGTGACCGCAGGAGGACGTGACTTTGTCATCTCCTATGTTGGCGGTAATGGCAACGATGTGGTTCTTTTCACCGGAACCCCGGACACCAATGTTGATCTGACGGGTGGTGTGTTGACCATCTCTGATATCAACTCGGAGACGGCTGACGGCATCACCATCACGTTTGATGGCACCTACTACGTGATCACCGATCCAAATGCGATTTTCAGCACCACGGGGCTGAGCGGAGCGAACGTGACTCGGCCCGACGCCCGCACCGTGCGGGTATTGGCCTCTGCAGTCACCAGCCTGAACGTAGTTACCGCCGGAGCAGGCGCAGCCAACGACACGGTGACGATCAGCAGCCTGCCTGCCAGCATCGGGGGAGCAGTCACGATCTCGGCAGAAACCATCAATTTGAATGCCAGCGTCACCTCCACCGGAGATCAAATTTTTAATGGAGCGGTTCAGCTCGGTGCCAATGTAACCATCGCCGGACAGGATGTGACCTTCAACGGAACTGTGAACGGAACTTTTGGCCTGACGGTGAATACATCCGGAAGCGGCGTGACGACCTTTGCTGGTCCGGTCGGTTCCACCACGGCCCTGTCCAGTTTGACCACCAATATGGATGGCACTCTGCTGCTCAACGGCGGCCCGGTCACAACCACTGGGGCCCAGATCTACAACGAAAACGCCACCCTCGGTGCCGACACGGTCCTGTCTGGTTCTGTTGTGATTTTCAACGGCAACCTCACCGGCGGAGGCAATGACCTTACGGTCAACGCTACGACCACGACCTTTGGGGACGCTTCGAGCGATTTCATCAGCGGAGTCGGTGCTCTCACCACTAATGCAGGAGGCACGACAACCATCAACTCAGCCACAGTCAATGCCAATAACATTGACTTCAATGATTCCGTCATCCTTTCCACAAACGTGACCCTGACAACCATCGATCTGGCAATGGCTGGCGTGGAGGGGCCTGGTGGCCTAATTGCGAATGTGAGCGGAACCACAACCCTGAATGGCGATCTCGGCTCGACGGGTAATGAGTTGGCGTTTTTGGAGATAACTTCCACTGGTCCAATCTCCATTCCCAATGATGTAAAAACCACGGGAACTGTCACTCTCACAACCGCAGGCGACTTCACCTTTACTGGCACGATGACCAGCGGTGGCGCGGTCACAGTCAATGGTGACCAAACAGCTCCGGGTTTTAATGATCCCGACTTGACGGGAACGACCGTTACTTGGACCGGCACGGTTACAGCGCCTTTGGTAACCCTCAATGGATCGGTGCAAGAAGACATCTTTGTGGTTACTCCGAGCGATACAACGCCGATTACAGTCAATGGCGATGCTCCCTCGCTCACGGTGGATGGGGATCTACTGTCCATCACCGACCTTACCAGTGTGGTCCACCCCACGGCTCCTGGAGACGGCTCCTACACCACTCCCGGCAAGCAGGACGTAACCTTCACTTCCATCGAGAAAGACAACCAGGTGCCGCAATTGGACAATCTTACTCTCACGGAGATCACCGATATTATCCGCAATCCCACGACCACGCTCAGTGGTACGATTCGCGATGTGGGCACGTTGACAGACCACACCCTGACCATTAACTGGGGTGACGGGAGTGTGGAAGTCATCGACATGGGTAATCCACCCGCGCATGTGAGCTTTAATCCAACCACCGGTCAATTTGCGGTGGACCACACTTACGCTGCTGACGGGATCTATAACGTGACGGTGGAGACGGTGGATTCTTATACTGCCTCCAGCGGGGTTAAACCATTAACCATGTATGCCTATTTCCTGAAAATCGGGGACCAAGGCTTCTTCTCCTTCATCGGGGAAAACCGCATCGCAGGATTCTCGAATTTGTTCCAGGATATGAGGGAGGAGACTTTGTTTGGAGATAGGTCTGAGCAGGGTTTGCGCTTGTATGGTAACCTCAGTGCTGAAAGTGGTGTGGTAAATCGCCTCTTGTTTGGAGAAAGAGGTGGGCTCAATGGAGTTGTCCCGATCCGCTTGTACGAACAAGATCTCCAGGCTGATATGGTCTATCAACTGACTCTCAGGTGGAATGATACTAATGATGATCCATTGAATGAAATCGTTAGATCGATTTATGGTGCTGATCTAATTGAATTTCAAACCAATGAGGATGCCCTAGGGGAGGTAATTCGGGGAATTGTACTCGGAAATGCCCAACCGGGACAAGCGGCAGGCAACTTCAATGCCGCAGTGCCGCCAAACGAGCCAATCGCGCCGGCCCTGCCACTTCAAGTGCCGCCCGTCCCGGTGATCCTGCAAGTCCAGGGGTCTGGCATGCTGCTGGTTCCAGGGAATGGGCCAGCCGTAGTAGGCCCTGAACCAGCCAATCCTGATCCTGCCACGGCAGCCCAACTGACGGAAAACCTTGACGAAAATGCCGCCAAAGAATTGTCGGATGCTCTTGAGGATTAGAATTGATCCGATGGAAACACGGAGTAAAGCCCAACGGGTACCGCGCGCTTTCGTCGTGTAGCCCAGGGTTGCGACGCTACCTTGGGTCCAACATTCAAATTATATCAATAGTCCAGCGGATTCGAACAGGATTCTGGATTCAAAGATGGCTGATCGTTTTTCTGTCGTAAGTAAGGTTGCACATTGGTTCCGAAGCCAAAAAGCTTAGATTTTTTGTTTCGCCAACGCATCAGCATTAACCATTTAATTTCACTTAACTCTTTGATTTTAAGTAGCACGCCCGACTGGATTCGAACCAGTGACCTACGGATTAGAAAGCCGTAATACCGCTTGATTAAATCAGCTTTCTAGAACAATATCACACTTTTTTCATTGTTTCAAATAGCGGATTATGGTAACTTATGGTCCGCTATGGCGAAATCCCGTGTGACTCTTAAACCTTTTAACTCACCACATCACCCAACGAAAAAGTGGGTGGTTTACTGGCCTGCATTGGAACCGGGTAAACGAAATTCGCGCCGCTTCACCGGAAAGACGGAAGCAGAAGATTTTCGTTTAAAAAAGGAAATTGAACTGGCAAATTACGGAAGAAAAACCGCATCCCTGAAAGAAAAGCACATTGAAGAAGCGGTTTGGGCAATCGAACAATTAGATGGCCGTGGCGTGACCGTCCGGGAAGTGGTGATGGATTTCCTCAAAAAACAGGAGCATTCAAAGAAATCCATTCGAATTGATGTCGCAGTTTTCGATTTTTTGGATACGAAGGCCACTGCGAAAAAATCGAAGCGGTATTTGCAGGATTTGCGACAGCGTTGCAATCGGTTTGCGCAAGACTTTGGAGATTGGACGATGGCAGATATTGACCTTGCCACCATTGAACACTGGCTTGTGAAATTGAAAGTCAAACCAGTGACCCAAAACAATTTCAGGCGGGTATTATCAGTTTTTTTCAACTGGGGGGAAAAGCGGGGATATTGCGCTTCAAATCCCGTGGATCATGTGGAGAAAGTAAAAGAGAGTGCAGAACGCGTGGAGATTTTTACACCCCGGCAACTGCGAGTCATTCTTGATGCGGCACCCAAGGAAACCATTCCCTTTCTCGTGATCGGTGCTTTTGCCGGTATGAGACCCGCAGAAATTGGACGGTTGCAATGGGAAGATGTGGATTTTGCTAACCGTCGAATTGATGTGCGAGCCAGTGTGTCAAAGACTGCCCAAAATCGTTACGTGCCGATGAATGATTCTCTTATCAAATGGCTTACACCTACTAAAGCAGCGGGAAAGATCGCCCCGCAGCGGGTGATGAAGATGGTAACGAAATTCCGAAGCCACCTTGAAAAGGAACATGGGGTGAAATGGGCGAATGATGTTCTTCGCCATTCTTACGCCAGTTACACTTATGCTCAATGTGACGACGCGGGAAAGGTGGCGGCGTGGCTGGGTAATTCAGTCACGGTGATGTTAAAGCACTACCGCGAGCGTGTCACCAAGGAAGAAGCAGCGGCGTGGTTCGGTGTTCTTCCGCTTAACCGTCAAGATACAATAAAAGCGCATGAATGAAGAAACAGAAAATGACCAATCTTCCAGTTCTCCGCCCGATCCTTCATCTCAATATCGGGAAGAGTTGGCAAGGTTGAAGAACGAGGCGGATCAACATAACAATCAGTTCTATCCACCTGAGCATCGCGAAAAGTGGAAGCGAGCGCTTCACATGGCTTATGAGAGCCGTCAAAAGGGCGAGAAGGGGCAGGATCACCGCGCCTTGTGCGGCGAGAGTGTCGATGAATTTGAGTGGTTTCGTAACGACCTTGAAGCGTTGGAAGGAGAGGTTCTTGACGCTGTGGTGTTTCCTGAGCCAGTTATCCAGAACGGTAACGGTAAAGGCTTTCCACAGCCGTACCTGTTGTCTGATCATAGCGGAAATGAAATAGAAGGCATACGGAAATACTTTCTACCGCGCTCGCAACCGCTGGACGAAGCAATCGCAGACTTGGACTCAGAAGAGCCGCTGCTACCGTTCCAAGTCAATGTAATCGCGCACCCGCTGCAAGCAATCACGGAGTGGCAGGGTGAATTTGTTTTAGGCGAATTGCTGCACCGTTTCAGGTCGAATGATGTGAAGTTTTTCAGGGCTTTTTTGAATTATGTTGAAAAGCGTGCAGCCGGGGAACCAAAGAAGACGCTTGCCGGACATTTGGCACCAATCGCCAATGAACTTGGAAAGCAGCTAGGGAGAAATCCAAACTATGAGGAAGTATTGAAAGCCGTGAGGGAAGCCGGAATTCCCTTCGAAAAAACAAATGAGTCTGCGATGTTCAATAATTACGGTTTGAGCTTCCTTCCCAAATGCAAACCCGGCCCAAAGCGTAAGCGAAAAACCGATCCCAAGCGCTAGATACCTTGATGTTTGTATAGATTAAACAGTCTTTATTCTTGGAAATTGGTGTATATCATTTTCCAACTATTTATACCGGCCATTAGGTGGCATTATGTCACCTCATGAATAACATTCGAACAAGAGCAAGAACAACAAAACCCGTTCAAACAGAACCGATTCAATTGGTTGATGTAAAATTTTTGGCGAAGCGCTATGGCGTATCAACCAAGGCAATTCAGAAATGGGCGAGGAAGGGGCTTTTCCCAGTAGTCAAACTTTCGCGTCGATGTGCTCGTTACCCGCTGGCTGCGTGTGATAAAATCATTGCCAGCAGAACCATTCAATCAAACGACTAGTACCATCCAACAGGGTACAATCTCCCATTCAACAGGGTCTGGTTTAACTATATGAATGATCATAATTTTCAGGACGACAGGGGCGGACGGCCCAGTGCATTTGACAGCGAAACCGCGAACCGGGTCATTGAAGGCGTGAGGCGCGGTTTGACTTTCAAGAATGCGGCGGCTCTCGCTGGTATATCCTATTCCACCCTTAACCGGTGGCGTAAGCGGGGGCGTGATGCAGAAGGTGAGAATGACCGGTATCGGCAGTTTTGGAAGCGACTGGAGCGGGCGGAAGGTGAGGCCGCGTTACGGCTTCTCAACTGCATCAATGCCGCTGCCAAGAAGGACTGGAAAGCTGCCACATGGATACTGGAACGGCGATTTAAAGAGTGGGGTCCAAAAGGTTGTGAGGCAGACCCGCTCGAAGATCCTTTTGAAGCTTTGAAAAACCTCTCGCTCTAAGAAAATTGAACGCTCGTGCATTTTTTGCACGCCTTGAAACAATTCGGCCCGGAAAGCTGTAGCAAACAAATCTTCCGGGCCAAATCTATTTTGAGATGGCTAAATATAACTCAAGTGGGGCAACACCTCAAGCCAGAACTTACGCCGCATCCCAATGTCCAGCCACTGTCAGGAGAAGAAGAAGGAGGAATATTGATGGGGCGAGCCGCGCCTTTCCCGAATTGGATGAATTTAACCACCAAGTCTCTGCAATTAATTCCAGAATAGATAAAGTGTGTCTTACGGCCCATCTCGGTTACATCCCAGCCAACGATGCAGACGATTACCAATCCTATCGGTATAATCTTTTTGCTGTTCCGCCCCACATCTGCTGCAAGGCACCGGACAGCGGCGGGGGGCGGCGACCTATTGCGCTTAGGAAAAATCAAAAGACGCAATTCGGACAGAATGCAAAGCCCCTTTTCGCGGGCTACCTAAAAACAGGATTCTTTGATCGAACGATTAATCTTTCATGTTTTCTCGCTCTAAATCCGACCAGGGCAGTTGCGCTTTTTCCGCACATGGTGGCAGGGGGAACTGAAGGCGTGCTGGAACCTGAAAGGAAGCCTACCTTACCAAGGACACTTGATAAAAATTCCAACTGCCTTCCGGCGTGGATCACGCAAGAGATTTACATGCGCGGCGAAATTCTCCATTTCGAAAACGTGTTCCACGTGCTTAGGCAAACGTGCACGGGGGGCGCGGAAATGCTAGAGGTAGATTTGCCGGTGGACTCCATTCGCGTTTCGAACCTATCGTTGAAAGAGTGTGAAATCTATTGGGAATTTCACTGTGATGATGCAGTGGGAAAGTTCAATGCGATGGAACCGCATCTTCGCGCCTACACGCGGACAGCACTGATAAGAGATCACGCTCCAACCGAAGCGAATGACATAGGTGGAAAATCGGCAACTATCCGCTTTTCCAAGGAAGAAAGCTTGGTTGTTTATGCAAAAACGGCGAACCGGCTTCGCTTTGAAGTGAGATACAAAGAGCCGGGAACTCGATTCGTGAGACGCCGTTCGGCTGATAATCTGCGCGGAATGTTTGGAATTTTTACGGCCTTACGGCAAAAAGCGGCGGAACGGGTCAATGAGCTTCTTTCATACCTTCGCGACGTTGTCACCCTCTTGCCGTCAACCATAAACGATTGGCGCTTTCACAAGAAGTGGTACGGCAATTTGGGGCATAACCCTGCTTCTACCCGACTTTTGCAGCAGTTGGTGCGTGACGGCAATCTAGCCATCGCCAATCCAACAATAAAGGAATGGAAGTTAATTCGAACTGCAAAGCGGAAAAAACTTTTGCGATACGACACATCGCGCCGGGTGAATGTTCCCATTCCTATTTCTATAGTATCCGAAGATTGAGTGACAAAAGGTAGATATAAAACAGATAAGAAAAAGAGAGAAGGAAGTTATAATGTAATTATGAACCAATATTTGTTGTATGTCACGGAAATTGAACGACCGTGCAAATTCACTTAGACTTCCTCAACCATCTCAATCTGTTTCGTGTCTGTGCATTGCAGATTCTTATCATAGGGATTGCGTTGCCAGGAAGGACAAGACCGAAGCAAAAAACGCCAGCAAGATTTTAGAAGTAAAATGTGAAATGGGGCTTACCGGCCATAGTTCACCTAAGTATCATCTTGTATTCCATCATCAAGTTTCTGGCGTTGTCTTCATTCATTTGCCTCACCATTCCCGGCAATCTAAAGAAGTCAACGAACCACCCTATGACTAGAAAACCTAGTGTGAACCAAAAGGCGAATTGGACTCCTACCCGCCCTAAGTAAAGGTAATGCCATCCTAGTAGGAGCCATGCCAGATAAGCCATTCCTAATTTCTTTTCCCGCCTTCTCCAATCCCGTCTGAAGTTTCGCTGTTGATCTACGGGAAGGGAGTTCAGCGCCGTACTAATCGAGTGTGGTATCGTCATTTTGTCATTGCTCTTTTTTTGCTGGTTTATCTTTCTTACTCAGAAGATTGGACTTTTATCGCCTTTCCAATAAATCCCTGAGCGTCCATAATAAGAAGGTTTTTATCTTCATCCAAAATCTTGTAGTCTCCCGTGTGGCTTGGCTCAAGTGAGCGAATTATTACCCTTCCTCTTTCCCTGACAGCAGAAACACCTTCGTCGATACTGCTACCATCTTGGTATTGAATGTTTAGCAAAAAGCCTGATCCAAGTCTCGAAAGTGTATAAATTCTACCTCCGGCATTAGAGTATTCCCATTGGCCAATCCGATCTTTATCAAATGGGAGTGATTCCTTATTGGGATGTTCGGCTTCAAATCCCAAAATGACGACTTCAATATTGGGGTCAAAATGAGTAGTCGCCCAAGCGCCTTCGCCGGGCCTTTGATGTGGCAGGTAATAAGAGATGAAGGTGCGATCAAAAGAAGCCATAGCATGAATTCTTTCTCCTATGCCTTGGAGGTCGTTTTTTGACACTTTTTCCACTAACCGGACATCCACAGATCTTTTGATCCCCGAAAAATCATCGGAAATAATTGAATATTCTGGTAAAGAGGGTTTAAAAGCCAATTCAGCAGCTTTTGCAGCCGCGCCTTTTTCGGCGGCATCTGCTTCAATTCTCGCCAGTTCGGCTGCTTTTGAATCATCGATCAATTTTTGCGCCTTGCTTTCGAGTTTTCTTAAATCGTAATCGGTTACTAATTCATATGGTTTAGCTATTTCAATCGCTTTTGAGGGATTACCTTCATCGATGGCAGTCGTCATGTCAGCAATGATTTTCTGCTTACTCCTGACAAACTCGTCGTTAACCCGTGTGGTTAGCTTAGTTGCTTCCTTAACTCCAATTATTAAGAGAATAACGATTAAGAAAAAAGAAACTACTGAGCCAACTAAACAACCTTTTTTCGCATTCATATCGCGTGATTTTGGGATTTTTGTTGTACAATGGGTGATTTCCGGTAGCAATCCTTTCTCCGCTAACCGATTTTACCTTTTCGATCAAGTCCGATTTGGATTCCCAGATTACCGAAATCATCCTTTTGATCAATTGTAAAATACAACTTTCTGTGGGCAGACTCAAACAGAGCTTCGGCTTACCGAACTCCGTTGGGTGCAATTCAAACAGAGCAACGGGAAATAGGCCGCAAAATCGGTTTGGCTGTTCGAGCCAGACGGGAAGAACTTGGGCTGACTCAAGAGCAACTGGCTCACGAATCCGATCATCACCGCAATTACATTGGTTATCTTGAGCGCGGGGAACGTTGCCCGAATGTTGCCACACTGGAAAGAATCGCTCGCGTTCTTAATCTGAAAATCTCTGAATTGCTTGCGAAAGCAGGTTATTGAGGGTGAGTGGTTTCTTGTAGCGATCATTTGCCCTCTTTTCGATCAAGCCCGATTGGGTTTTTAATCTCTGAAAAAAGCGTTTAGCATTTTCACGATATCGTGAGACGACAAAAGCCAATGAAACCGGCACACTTTTTGCACAGTTTTTAAGGGGAAAACAGGGGTTTTATGGGGCAATCAGTGCAATTAGTTTGCGTTAACTTTTTGCTGACTTGGCACCATAACCTGTTTAATTTAAGGGATATATTTAACACGCCCGACTGGATTCGAACCAGTGACCTACGGATTAGAAATCCGGTGCTCTATCCAGCTGAGCTACGAGCGCGTATTTTGGGACCAATATGAGTATCGCCGATCAAGTCGTTTTGGCAAGGGCTTGGAACCGTTGAAACTCTGATTTTAGATGGGGGCCTTTTGGACACCTTTAAAACGAAACTGTGATCCCAAGTTTAGCGAATCGTATTACCATCTGAGCCTCAATGGTCGCGTAATCACGAGCCCGAAGTAAAGAAGGTTGGGCGCGGGTATTGGCCAACTGAAACAGATCAATCGGGGAGTTGATTTTCCTGCCTTTGAGAAGATCGGACATGACTGGTTCAACTGGCAGTATGGGTGCAACAGGTCTTTCTCCCAACTCAATCATTGTCTTTGGTGGATCTTTTTGATTAAGTTGCTGGTTGAATTGATCCACCCGCAAGTTGTAGTCGCGAACTGCGCTCTGGTAGAGGCTTGATTGAATCCGGTAGTTCACGATTTGCTGATTATACTCGATGACTTGGGTATTGTATAAATGGACCTGATCGTTGTAGTCGGAAATCAACCGATAGGTATCTGTTTTTGCCTGGTTCAATAAAAACAAATAAGCGGCGAGAGGTGACCCGGGTGCCTCGGGTTGATCAAGATGCATGAAGTAATAGGTGTAAATCAGGGCTGAAGCATAGTCGTGGGTCAGACCTTCCCAATCGTTGTTGACGCTGTCGAGCAGGGTTTTGAGCCGAGGGACACTCACATCCAATGAACCGTACCGTTTTAATAGCCTCTTTTTGAGGCCTTCTGATGCTTTCTCAAATTCAAAAGTCCCGTCGTGATACGGGATTGACGACATATATTCGGCGAACCCTTCCGAAAACCAGATCGGTAACAGGGTGAGGCTGTCATGCATCAATTGGTGGGTGATTTCGTGAATCAAAGTTGAGGGGTCGCTGGAGTTGTGCAGAGTCATCCTCCCATCCGCTTTTTTGGCTCCGAGTTGATCGTAGGGTACGATGACAGATTTTTCCCGTTGATCGTAAACTCCGGCGATTTTGTCCGGCGAGGTAATCTCGGGTGATTGTTGGAGAAAAGTCTTAAAATTCTCGTTGGTTACAAATTGGGCTCGGAATTTGTTCATTCCCTTGGGTGGCAGGGTTTCGAGCCCCAGGGGGAGGGAATGAATGGCTGCCCGGGTAGCTTCGAATATCTGCGCAGCTTTATGGACGAATTCAGCCGAGATTGTTTCCTGGTTTTCAAACTGAAACCACCTGGTCTCGTAGATGTTGGGGCCGCCGGTGACCTGAATATCGGCATCATTCACCTTCGAGTGATGAGGCATCACCGTCGGATGAAACTCAAAAACATCAACCGCGCTATGGTCGAAAACATAATCCTGATCCTCTTTTGACAGGGTTTCCAAGCCTACTGCAGCTTCCCGCCCGGATGCAAGACGGAGCCCAACGAGGCCTTTCCGGAAGTAAAGAAATTCGGCGCTCAGTTTTCGACCATCATGGTCTTGCCAAGTTCTGATTGAATCCCCAGAGGTTTGAGCATGAATTGGAAGCCAAAAACACTGTGCCAACAACACAATGGCTAGTCCAAATCTCTTCATTTCTCTTTAACGGATAATCCCCAAGTTATATGGCATACTAATCACCGAATGGTCGAATTTTCAATTTTATTTGGAAATCCCCAAACAAATCATTGCGTTGGGTTGACTCGATAGTTATTAGTCCAATCTCATGAACGTTCCCAATCATTTGAGGTTTCTTTCGTCCCATGAGTGGGTCGACGCCACGGTACCAAATCGTTTTGCGGTTGGTATTTCCGATCACGCTCAGGCTGAATTAACGGATATCGTTTATCTTGAACTGCCTGAACTCGGGCGGATGGTGGTAAAGGGCGAAGCGGTCGCCGTGGTCGAATCAGTCAAAGCAGCCAACGACATTTATTCTCCGGTCAGTGGCGAAGTGGTTGAGGTAAATGATGCTCTCGGAGAGGCTCCAGAGATGGTGAATGGAGATCCTTTTGGAAAAGGCTGGATGTTCAAAATTAAACCATCAAATTCATCTGAGCTGAATGAGTTAATGGATGCCACCGCTTATCGTGAACACATTTCCTGAGCATTCGCACTTTGCGGGTCGTCACCTCGGCCCAAATTCATCAGAGGTAGAAACCATGCTGAAACGCATGGATTTACCTTCGCTCGATGACCTGATTGATCAAGTTGTTCCGCCAGGGATACGGCTGCAATCAACGTTGAACCTTCCGCCAGCCCGTTCGGAATATGAAGCGCTGGGCGATCTCAAAACCACCACCGGTAAAAATCAAGTGTGGCGTTCCCTAATAGGGCAGGGGTATTACGATACGGTGCTTCCGGGTGTGATTCAGCGAAATGTGCTGGAAAATCCCGGCTGGTACACCGCCTACACGCCCTACCAGGCCGAAATTTCCCAGGGGAGGCTCGAAGCGCTCTTGAATTATCAGACCCTGATTTGTGAACTCACCGGTCTCCCAGTCGCTAATGCGTCCCTTCTCGATGAGGGCACTGCAGCGGCTGAAGCCATGGCCATGGCGTTTGCTGCCAGGCCAAAAGGGAGCAAATTTTACGTCAGCGAGCATTGTTTTCCACAAACGATCGATGTGTTACAGACGAGGGCAGAACCGATCGGGATCACACTGATCGTAACCGACCTTGAGCAAATTGATTTTTCAGCAGAAAGTGCTGATTTGATCGGTGCTCTTGTCCAATATCCGGGACGCACTGGCGAGATATCTGAACTATCCTCCCTGACTGGAAAAATCCATGCTGCCAAAGGGATGGTTATTGTTGCAGCGGACATTTTGGCTCTGACTCTGCTGAAGTCTCCCGGTTCCTGGGGGGCGGATATCGCGGTTGGGAGCGCCCAGCGCTTCGGTGTACCGATGGGATTTGGGGGGCCTCACGCCGCTTTCATCGCCTGTACCGATGATCATAAACGCCGTCTTCCTGGACGCCTCATCGGCGTATCGAAGGACTCCGGTGGTCGAGCCGCCCTGAGGCTGTCACTCCAGACCCGGGAGCAACACATCCGCCGGGAGAAGGCCACTTCCAACATTTGCACCGCCCAGGTTCTTCTCGCCGTGATTGCTGGATTTTACGCAATCTATCACGGTCGTGATGGACTGCAGCACATCGCCCGGACAATAGCTCTTGCCACCCGGACCCTGGGTGAGGCACTGAAGGCGGCGGGATATCAACTCGTCTCCGATTCGTTTTTCGATACCATCACCATCGAAAAGGGACCAGTGGATTCAAAACCGGCGGATTGGATTAAAAAAGCAGCGGCTGAAAAAATTAACCTGCGAATTGATTCGGACGGACGGGTGGGTCTTTCGCTTGACGAAGGTGCTCTCGCGTCTGGTGACTGGAAGAAACTAGCCAACGTATTTGGCCTTAAGGGATTGGAAGATAGTGATCATTCCATCGGGATACCCGAAGTTCATCTTCGGCAGGATGATTTCTTGAATCAGCCGGTATTTCGGCAATACCACACCGAAACCCGCATGTTGCGATACCTGAGGCACTTGGAGGGTAAGGATATCGCCCTGAATTGGAGCATGATTCCGCTCGGGTCCTGTACCATGAAGCTGAATGCCACCTCGGAAATGCTACCTCTAAGCTGGCCTGGTATTAACTCGATCCATCCTTTCTGCCCATCAGATCAGGCGAAGGGCTATACCGAAATGACCCAGCAGTTGGAAAAATGGCTCGCTGAGATCACGGGCTTTGCTGCGGTTAGTCTCCAGCCCAATGCCGGTTCTCAGGGCGAATACGCTGGTCTCCTTGCCATCCGGCGGTACCATCTTTCGAGAAATGAAAGTGATAGGAATATTTGTCTGATCCCCACTTCCGCCCATGGGACGAATCCCGCCAGTGCTGTTATGGTCGGCATGAAAGTGATTGCCATCAAGTGTGATGACCAGGGAAACATTGATCTCACTGACATTCGCGAAAAAGCCGAAAAACACGCAGATCAACTCTCAGCCCTCATGATCACCTATCCTTCCACGCATGGGGTGTTTGAGGAAACCATCAAAGAAATCTGTGAAATTATTCATTCTCACGGGGGGCTAGTTTACATGGACGGTGCCAATATGAATGCCCAGGTCGGGTTATGTTCGCCCGGAGCGATTGGAGCAGATGTCTGTCACCTCAATTTGCACAAGACCTTCTGTATTCCCCACGGCGGCGGGGGGCCAGGGGTTGGACCCATTGGAGTGGCTCCCTGTCTGGTGCCTTTTTTGCCTGGTCACCGCTACAGCGCTAATCAAGAAGCAACAGGAGTGGTCGCCGCAGCCCCTTTCGGAAGTGCCAGTATCCTGACCATATCCTGGATGTATATTGCGATGATGGGGCCAGATGGCCTGACCGAAGCAACGAGGCGGGCCATCCTTAATGCCAACTACATAGCTCACCGTCTCCGCCCGTTTTTCCCCATTCTCTATTTGGGCAAAAACGGTTACGTTGCCCACGAGTGTATTATCGATCTGCGCCCTCTCAAAGAGAAATCCGGTATCGATGTCGAAGATGTAGCCAAGCGCCTCATCGATTTTGGATTTCATTCACCAACCATGTCCTGGCCCGTGCCCGGAACTCTCATGATTGAACCCACTGAAAGCGAAGATCTTGCCGAACTGGATCGTTTCTGCGAGGCGATGATAGCCATCCATGCTGAGATTCAGGCCGTGGCGAGCGGAGTTTTTGACCCCAAGGACAATCCGCTGATCAATGCTCCTCATCCGGCGGTGGACGTCATTTGTGGTGAATGGAATCATCCTTACACTCGCGAGCAGGCAGCTTTTCCCGCTCCCTGGGTTCGGGACAGGAAATTCTGGCCATCTGTTTCCCGGATCGACAACGTTTTTGGAGACAGAAATCTGGTTTGCACCTGCGAGGGAATGGATGCGTATTGATCCAGACCCTGGGTTCTGGCTTGTAGTGGGCAGGTTACAAGCTTGTATTGGGCAGGATACAAGCCTTTTTTGACCTTGGGAGGCAAAAATTCATCGCTTTGTGCTGGCACGGAGATCTTTTGTGCTGGCACGGAGGTTTTTTGTGCTGGCACGGAAGCCTTTTGTGCTGGCACGGAGGCGTTCTGTGCTGGCACAGAGGTCTTCTGTGCCCCCGCAAAAGGAATTTGTGGCCCCGCAAAAGGAATTTGTCACCCCACAAAAGGAATTTGTCACCCCACAAAAGGAATTTGTCACCCCAAAAAGGAAT
>JBGSJM010000354.1:0-3257 GCA_041742015.1 Verrucomicrobiales bacterium
TGATTGGCGACAGTGGCCAGAAGGACCCGGAAATCTACGTACAAGTGGCCACCAAATTCCCAAATCAAATTTGCATGATTCTGATTCGAAATGTGTCCCAGGCGAATCGACGGGGAAAAAGTGTAAAAGCCTTCGCAGAAAAAGCTCGTCGGCAAGGTATTAATTTTCACCTTTTTGAAAATTCACTGGAGATGCTGGAGAAAATTACGATGGAGCAAAAAATGTTCAATTGAGCTGAGTCTTGGGTCAAATGATACACCAGTAAGGATAAATAAAATGGCGATGAATTCCGGAATTTTAATAAACGAACAATTTACTGTTTTTTATCAAAAGGCTTGAACTGGGCGTCAACCGGGAGAATTTAGCTACGCTTATCTTCTTTTGAATTTTTATGCCCAAGCCCGCCGAAAAAAAAACTGTAATTGATCCCAAACTCCCGTTTGAAGAAGCGCTTGGGCGCCTTGAAGTGCTTATTCAAGGCATGGATTCTGAAAAGATGCCGTTAGATGATTTGATCAAAAATTATGAAGACGGAATTACTCTTTACCGGATATGTGAGAAGCGACTTGATGATGCTCAGGGACGTATTGATATGATTCGGAAAAGGCAGAATGGGGCTGTATCCCTTGATTCGTTTTCTGAAATCGAACCTGATCCTACTGAGGAATCTCCCGGAAGAAGGCAGCCTAAACTGGCGGAGATGATTGAGACAAATGTTAAAGTGGAAGATGGAGAACTTTTTTGAATTTACCGATATACCAACTGAGAAGTTGCCAAAGGCTGTCAGTGGTAAGGCCGTGAAAGGTTTGCCGATGGAGGCGCTGCCTAAGTTAGCAGAGCGGATCCGGCGTACCCTGATCAACTCTTTGTCAAAGACTGGTGGTCACCTGGGCCCAAACCTTGGAGTGGTGGAGCTTTCGATCGCTCTTCACCGGGTTTTTAGCACCCCGACGGACAAATTTGTTTTTGATGTGAGTCATCAAGGCTATGTGCATAAAATGTTGACCGGGCGTTGGGACCAGATTGATACGATCCGTACTCACAACGGTTTGAACGGCTTTCTGCTCCGAACCGAAAGTGACCATGATTGTTACGGTGCGGGGCACGCTGGAACTGCGGTATCAGCCGCTCTGGGAATGGCCGCTGCCCGCGATATAAAGGGAGGAGATGAGCACATTATCGCTGTGGCAGGAGATGCGGCATTTACTTGTGGTCCGACGTTTGAGGCGCTCAATAACATTTCCCACACGACGAAAAAATTCATCCTAGTGCTAAATGACAATGAATGGTCGATCGATAGGAATGTTGGGGCCGTGGCCAAGTATTTTCATGCGCTGCAAACCAGTTCGACGTTTGATCATATCAGGGAAAAGGCGGCTAATTTTGTAGAAAGAATCGCAGGCAAGGGGATCCGAGAGATCGCGCATCGGGTCGAGGAAGGGGCCAAAAACCTGATTTTCCCCAACGTGCTTTTCGAAAAGTTTGGACTTCGTTATTACGGCCCGATCGACGGGCACGATATAGATTTGCTAGTCAAGACCTTTGAGTTTTTAAAAGAGCAGAACGAACCGGTGATTCTTCATATTATCACGGAAAAAGGTAGGGGTTATGAGCCTGCCAAGGCGAATCCTATGAAGTTTCACGGACTTGGACCCTACAAAACTGAAACGGGTGAGACCCCTCCTACCGCGATGCCAACCTACTCACAGATTTTTGGCAAGGCTTTGGGGCAATTCGCGTTGGAAGACAAGTCGATTGTGGCCATTACCGCAGCGATGCCTAATGGCACTGGGTTGGTGGAGTTTCAAAAGCTGGTCCCGACCCGGTATTTTGATGTCGGCATAGCTGAGGAACACGCCGCCCTTTTCGCTTGTGGGCAGGCAGTGCAGGGGTTGAAGCCATTTCTGGCAATCTACTCCACCTTCTTCCAAAGGGCGTATGACATGGCAGTACACGATATCGGCATTCAGAATTTGCCGGTCAGGCTTTGTATGGATCGCGCTGGATTGAGTGGGGATGATGGTCCGACCCACCATGGTTTGTTCGATATTGGGTATATGAGCCATGTGCCGAATTGGATCATGATGGCGGCCAAAGACGAAGACGAATTTACGGATATGTTGTGGACGATGGCGAATCATGACGCTGGACCTTCAGCGATTCGTTATCCTAGGGGCGAAGGAACTGGAGCCAAAATCAAATCGAGGCCAAGATTGCTTGAAATCGGAAAAGCCGAGGTGGTTAAGGACGGGGATGATGTCGCACTGATCGGATTGGGAAATCTATATGGGATGGCTGAGGAGGCAAAGCGCCTCCTGGAGGACATTGGCTATTCCGTAGGCTTAATTAATCCTCGTTGGATCAAGCCACTGGATAAAGACTGTATCCAAGAGTATGCCAGGAAGTGCAAGGTTCTCTGCACGTTTGAAGATCACACTCTCAAAAACGGCTTTGGAGCGTCGGTCATCGAGATGTTGCACGATGCCGGGATTTTTACACCTGTGGAGCGGATAGGTTGGCCCGACGAATTTGTTTCACATGGGAAGGTCGATATTTTGAGACGGAATCATGGTCTTACCGCTGAGAATGCCGTAGAAAAAGTTCTCAAGCATCTCCCCAAAAAAGTGATTGTCGCAGCATAGCTTATCCTTCCGTGAGTCTAAAATGTTAATGGACGCTAAGGATCTTTTACAATGGGCTCAATCGGAAAACCGTGTGTTTCCTTTGAAGGAAAACTATGATTTTGCTGGGGCGGAACATCGGGTTTGGTTTCAGGATGGTCGGGTTTTTAAAGCGGCCGTGAGTCCCAAGACGATCGGCTTTGGGCCAAATGGCGAAGTGACTTTGATTGATGAGAAAAGCGTTGTGGACTATCTTGATCGAAAATGGCTTCACAATGCTCTTTTCGATGATGATTTTCGATTGGAGGGCGTGTGTTTGGAAGAATCCGGGCGCGTAATACCAGTAATCAGTCAGCCAATCATGGAAGGGGATGACCCCGAGCTTGATGAGATCGAAGGATTTTTTAAAGGCAAAGGGATGAAATGTGTGTTGCCACACATCAAGGGATGGTTTAGCGAAAAACTGGATATTTTAATCGCGGATGCGCATCCCAGAAACCTAGTCAGAACTAGAACGGGGGTTTCTGCCTTTGACCTTGTGATAACCCGGTCAAAAAAAATGACTAAATTCACAAGAGAATTTGCAATTCAGCCAGAATTGAAGGATTCTAACATAGATGAACTATAAAGACCACC
>JBGSJM010000355.1:0-6269 GCA_041742015.1 Verrucomicrobiales bacterium
CCATTTTTCATGATCGTCCCAACGCTTGAGCCAGTTCAGGGTGCGGCTTACCAGGTAGGTGCCTTTCGGAAAATAGAGCACCCGGTGTCGGCCCACATTTTCGTTGAGGGCCTTTTGCAGGGCGTCACTGTCATCGGTTACTCCGTCGCCTTTGACGGAGTAAGGAGGCTGGGTCACGTCGACGACGTTTGGGTGTTTTGGGTAAGTCTGCCCGACCGAGGGCTTGATTGTGTCGGCGATGGGAGTGTCCTGGCCCGAGACCAGGGAAGTCAGCAACAAGAAGGGCAGGATAAATTTCATCTTTCTATCCCGATTCTGGACCATTCGGCAAAAAGTGGCAAAGATTTTCGAATTGACACGCAATGGACCCGAAAGAATCGCGTATTTGACAACCACGACGATTGGTTAAATGGTCCTACCAATTATTTGAATATGGATTTTTCAACGATCAAACCACGAACCCTCGTTGAGGAGGTGTCCGGGCAACTGGCACTCTTTGTTCGCCAGCTAAAACCTGGTGAACAAAGAGTGCTGCCTTCCGAACGGAAACTGGCGGAAAAGTTCGGGGTTGCGCGAGGCGTGGTTCGCGAGGCGGTGAAGCGACTTGAGATCCAGGGGCTTCTGGAAGTCAGGCAGGGCAGTGGGATTCGGGCCATTGATCGACTTCACGAACCGCTCACTGCCTCTCTGGGCCTGCTGATTCCGGACTTGGAGGATCGCCTCCAGCAATTGTGTGATGCACGGGCTGCGATCGAGCCAGTCATCGTGAGAGAGGCCGTTCTCCGGGCTAAAAGTGAGGATGTGGCCGACCTGTGGAAAATCCAGGAAGATCTGGAGGCGGCTGCGGATCTACATGTTGCGGTGGAGATGGATATCCGATTTCACCGCAAGCTCGCTGAAATGGCAGGCAACGAGATTTTTAAACTGATCCTCGAATCAAACGCCGATTTGCGGCGCGAGTCCACTCATCGAACCATCGGGAAAGTCGGGAAAACCAGGGCGGTGAAACATCACCGGGCCATCATCGAAGCCATTGAATCCCGCGACGCGGAGGGGGCCGCAGTCACGATGACTTCCCACATCGCTGCGGCACGGAAGGATTTGCAGGCAGGAAGTAAAAAATGAATACCTCAATACCAAACCAAAGTCGCCGGGATTTTCTCTCCATCGCGGGCGGGGGACTGGGAGGTCTGGCCCTGACCTCTCTCCTCTCCAAATCCGCGCAGGCCGGGCCTGCTTTCCGCCCCCGAGCCAAAAGGGTCATCCAGATTTTCTGCTCCGGCGGGCTTAGTCATATAGATACTTTTGACTATAAACCCGAGTTGGAACGCCGCGCCGGGACTCCGTTTGATCCCGATGGCAAACACCAGTTTTTCGCCTCCAAGCCAGGCAATTGCCAGCCCAGTTTCTGGAAATTCCGCCAGCACGGTGAATCGGGTCTCTGGATGAGTGATCTACTGCCCAAACTGGCCACCTGCGTGGATGACATGGCTTTTATCTATTCCATGCAAAGCAAAACGGCACTACATGGACCTGGCAATTTTATGATGAATACCGGTCAGACCCTGCCCGGATTTCCCAGCATGGGTGCGTGGGTGACCTACGGTCTTGGTAGTGAAAGTGAGAACCTTCCTGCCTTTGTCGTTTTGCCGGATGTACGCGGTCTTCCCCCGGGAGGAATCATTAACTGGGGAGCCGGATTTCTACCTGCGGAACATCAGGCCACAACTCTAAATACTTCAAATCCTGATCAACCCATCGCGGATCTATTTCCGCCCCGTGAATTTACTGCGCAGGGAGACCGGGCCACCCTCGATTTCCTGCAAACTCTGAATCAACAACATCGCGAAAGTCGCTCGGGAAATACCGAGTTGGAGGCGCGAATCAAAGCTTACGAAATGGCGGCCCGTCTTCAACTCAGCGCACCGGAGGTCACCGACCTGAGCGGTGAGACCGCCGCCACCAAACAACTCTACGATATCGAACATATCGATAGAGGTCCGTTTGGCCGACAGTGTCTACTTGCCCGTCGTCTGGTGGAACGAGGCGTGCGATTTGTGCAAATCTATTGCGGCGCGGAAAACACCACTGCCGAGAAAATTCGCCCGAACTGGGACAGCCACGAAGATCTACCGAGGGATCACGGATACTGGGGGCCAATTCTGGACACGGGTGCTGCGGCCCTGTTAAAAGATCTGAAAAGTCGCGGGATGCTGGAGGAAACCCTCGTCATTTGCACCTCCGAATTTGGCCGCCAACCCGCCGCCCAGGGTGGTGCCGGCAAGGGACGCGACCACAACGGCGGGGCCTTTACCGCATGGATGGCGGGCGGCGGTGTCAAAGCCGGGGTGGGTTACGGAGCCTCCGACGAGTTGGGTTTCAAGGCCGCTGACAAGATCACCCATAGTTACGAACTACATGCCACCGCCCTGCATTTACTCGGGCTCGACCATGAAAAACTAAGCTGGTATCACAATGGATTGCAGCAGCGCTTAACTGGATTTGAAGGGAAAGGAGTGATTCATGAACTACTGGCTTAAATGTCTATATCTAGCCTTGTCTGTTAATGTAACGCTGGCGGCTGACTACCAAACTGACATCCTCCCCATCTTCACGAAACACTGTATCGAGTGTCATGGCCCGGAGAAACAGAAATCTGATCTGCGTCTTGATTTGCGCTCCGCCGCAATGAAGGGCGGCAGCGAGGGCGTCGTGATTCTACCTGGCAAACCCGAGGAAAGTCCGCTGCTCAACTACGTGACCCTGCCACAGGATCACGAAAAGCGGATGCCCCCCAAAGGTGAAGGTTTGAGCGCGGAGGAGGTTCAGCATCTGCGGGAATGGATCACCGGGGGAGCCCCCTGGCCGGAGGAGCACGCTGGTGTTGATGAACGCCTGAAACACTGGTCCTGGCAGCCTCTTATGAAAATCGAGGCGCCCGAAACAGAGGGGAATCCCATCGATTATTTTATTCGCCAGAAACTACAGACTCAATTCAACAAACAAGTAGAGATGAGTCCCAAAGCGGATCGAAACACCCTGATCCGCCGGCTCTCCTTTGATCTACACGGATTGCCACCCACGCCAGAAGCAGTAGATTCTTTCCAAAATGATCCCGATCTGGATGCCTACAGCAAACTGGTTGATAAAATGCTAGCATCCCCCCACTATGGCGAGCGGTATGCGCGGCATTGGCTGGATATAGCTCATTACGCTGACACCCATGGATTTGAGCGTGACAAACGCCGGAACACTGCGTGGCGCTATCGTGACTATGTGATTGCCGCGTTTAACGAGAACAAACCCTACGACCAGTTCTTGCGCGAACAAATCGCTGGCGACGTCATCCATCCAGATAGCGAAGCGGCCACCGTCGCCACCGGATTTCTCGCCGCCGGTCCCTGGGATTTTGTCGGACAGGTTGAGACACCAAGCCCGGAACTGCGACGAGCCTCCCGCGTGCTCGATCTTGATGACATGACCACTCAGGTAATGACCTCGACCATGGCAATGTCGGTAAACTGTGCACGTTGCCATGACCATAAACTCGATCCCATTTCCCAGGCGGAGTATTATAGGCTCACTGCCGTTTTCGCCGGAGTTAAACGAGATGAAAGAATTACAAATGTTGCTTTACAAAAAACTTATGAAGAGAAGAAAGCGACCCTGGCCGCCCGGAGAAGCCAGCTTACGCACGAGGTCGCCAGTCTTGAGGGCACTGGTCTCGACCTCGCCGATGTGGTTGGAGGTGGAAATGGATATGGCACCGGCGTCCATGGAAATGGGATTGATCCCCGTTCCGGTGCCGTGCAGACCCAGAAGTCTGGAGACCTCAACAAGGTAGTTCCCAACCAATACACCAAAACCAAATTTCCCTATATAGATGGAGTTTTGGTTGCTGATGGCGGGGGTGGTAAAGAGTCAATACCGGTTAGCTCAACAGGGATAACCATCACCGGTATCCCTACCACCAGTCGCAAGGCATGGGATCACATTCGCAATGGCCCGGTTGGCAGCCAGCACTCTCCAGAACTGGGAGGAATTGACTTCACCAAAGATGGCCACACCCTGCTCGGGATACACGCCAACTCTGGCATCACTTTTGATCTGGCGGCGATCAGAAAAGAAGGCGGGCACGAAGCCATGCGATTCACCACGAATGTCGGCTACTTCGGTGCCGGCGGTGGGAACAGGGCTGATGTATGGATTTATATAGATGGATTAAGTGTCAGTGCATTCAAACATCTCAAGCGCGAAGACGGTCTAAAACCCATTGATATACCTCTACCCGAAACCGCCCGTTTCCTAACCCTGCTGGCGACTGATGGTGAAAATGGATATGGCTCGGATCAAATTGGTTTTGGTGATCCCAAATTGAAAGCCGAAAGCCCCCGCGAATTAACCGAAGCGGATCGAATCAAACTCACCAAACTCCGTGCTGAGGCGCAGCAGCTCGACCGGGAGATTGCAACCCTGGGGCCTCCGCCCAAATTTTTCGGCATCGTCGCCTCTGATAAAATGCCCGATGTCCGCCTGATGCGGCGGGGCGAACCGGAGGCGGAGACCGGCGATCCACTGGCTCCCGGCGCGCTTTCTCTACTTGCCGGCCTCAATCCCGAACTCGCCCCGAAGGAGGCACCGGAGGGCGCGCGCCGCCGCGCTCTTGCGGAATGGATTACTCACGCTGACAATCCACTGACCGCACGGGTCATCGTGAACCGTCTCTGGCACTGGCACTTTGGACAGGGCATCGTCACCACGCCGAGTGATTTTGGGCTGGGTGGAGATCGCCCCTCTCACCCCGAATTACTCGACTGGCTGGCCGGGGAACTAATCCGCAAAAAATGGTCCCTGCGGGAGATTCATCGACTCATTTTGACTAGTGATACCTGGCGGCAAATCTCCACCTATACCGAAAATCACCCCGGGGTTTCCATCGATGCCGGGAATCGCTATCTCTGGCGACAAAACCCGCGCCGGATTGAAGCCGAGGTGGTTCGGGATGCCGTTCTTTTTGTAAGCGGAAAACTAAACCACCAGCGCGGCGGCCCCGGTTTCGAGGATTTCAAATACACCGAGGCCTACGCGCCGGTTTATGACTACATCGTCGCTGACAAACCAGAGTTGTGGAGACGCAGCATCTATCGCTACATTGTCCGCACCACACCCGACGTGTTTATGACGACTCTGGATTGTCCAGATCCTGCGAACCTGACCCCAAAGCGAATGACCACCACCACTCCGCTTCAGTCCCTCGCCTTGTTTAATAATGAATTTATGCTCAAACAAGCCGGATACCTCGCAGATCGGCTCACCAAAGAATCCGGCCCGGACCTCGCTAAACAGGTGCAAAAGGCCTTTTTCCACTGTTTTGGACGCGAACCCAGTGCCGAAGAATCTCGCTTCGCCACCGAATTTATTCAGACTCAAGGCTTGTCCGCACTTTGCCGGTCTTTGTTTAACGCGAATGAATTCGTTTACATCGACTAGAAAACGCATTGATCGCCAACGGACTGCTGGCATTACAGGCCGGGCCTTGCTCCGCTTCTGGTTCCCAAAAAATTGAATGAAGACGTTGCTGTGAAGCCAAATCGCTGCTAACTGACACATTCATGATAGAACTCGCACTCATTATTCTGCTGCTAGTGTTCAACGGACTCTTTGCCATGGCAGAGATTGCTATCGTTTCTGCCAAGAAAGCTCGGCTGCAGGGACTTGCCAAAGCGGGGAATCACGGAGCCAGCCTGGCGCTGAAGCTGGCAGAAAATCCAGAACGCTTCTTAAGCACCGTCCAGATCGGGATCACTCTGGTCGGGGTGCTGGCGGGTGCCTTCGGGGGTGCTAGTCTTTCGCCTTATGTGGAGCCCTGGGTGAAGTTAGTGCCTTTTCTGGCGAATTATGCAGTGGATATAGCCTTTGGCTTGGTGGTGGTTTTTATCACTTACCTGTCTCTAATCATCGGTGAACTGGTACCCAAGAGTCTGGCCCTGCGCAACGCAGAGAGCATCGCCTGCTTTATGGCCACACCACTGGACTGGCTTTCCAAGGTGGGGCGGCCGGTGGTTTGGGTGTTGGAGCTAAGCACTCGCGGGTTGATGACTTTTTTTGGCAAGGCCGAAACCGCGAGTGGACCTACCCGGGCCGAAGTGGAGGTGCTGGTGCGGGAGGGGCTGATCACGGGGAACATGAAGCCGGAGGAGAGTGAGATGGTGGCGGGGGTGTTTGATCTGTGGGAGCTGCGGGCGGAGGAGATCATGCAGCCGAAGCCG
>JBGSJM010000356.1:0-8409 GCA_041742015.1 Verrucomicrobiales bacterium
TCATCGTCGACCAAGGCCTCAACGACCCTATGGTCGACGCCCTCATAGTGTCCACAAAGAATGATAAGGTGATTTTCACGGGAAAGGCTCTGGGCCATTGTCTGACAAAAGGGTTTTCCCTGTGGTGTCATCATTAACACCCGGCTCTCTGCTGTCTTTAAAGTATCTGTGGCTGCGAAAAATGGCTCTGGTTTCATCACCATACCGGGACCGCCCCCGTAGGGTGTGTCGTCAACCTGGCGGTGCTTATCGGTCGAGAAATCACGGAGGTCATGGCACCGAATCGATACGTTGCCCGATTCCTGCGCCCGTTTCATGATGCTTTCGCTCAGGGGACCCGTGGCGATTTCGGGAAATATCGTGATGATGTCGATTTTCATATGGAGTCGGATTTAATATAGGCCCGACACAGATTAATCGTAGCTTCGATGGCCCGCTGATGGGTTCGCTCGGTGCTGTGTGATGCCGCCACACCGGGTCCGATTAAAGCGACCCGAAAATCGTTCCCTGCCGAAAGTGAGGCTGAACCGTCGGAAGAATAAAAGGGATAAACGTCCTGGATATGAGGGATATTTTCATTCTGGGCGACTTGTACCAACTTGCGTCTCATCTCATAGTCATACGGGCCGCTGCTGTCCTTGACGCAAATGGAGCACGACATTTCATCTCCCATACAACAGTTGCCAAGTACCCCCATGTCGATAACGAGCAGTTCTTCAATATTGGGTGAATAGCCACAGGTGCCGCCGTGGCCAACTTCTTCGTAGTTTGAAAAAAACAACTCGACTGGAGTGTTGGTGCCGACCAGAGTTTTGGCTAATTCATAAAGGACGAGGCATCCTGCTTTGTTGTCGAGAAATCTGGATTTGATAAATCCGCTGGGCAACTCCTCATACCTCGAATTCAGGCAAATAAAATCACCAATACTGATGCCGAGCTGCTCGACTTCATAGCGAGAAAAGACTCGTTCATCAAGGCGGATGTGCATGTTGTGAAGCCCCCGCTGGATCGAGTCTTTATCTCGATTGGCGTGGGTGGAAGGATTGTCGAGGAGAATGGTTCCAGTGAAGACTTGATTCTTCAGGGTATGAATCCTCACATACTCCCCCTCTGCGCCTGTCAGAGAAAGGCCACCGATGGGTGAAAACCGAAGCGATCCATCACCTGTGATGCCTGAAACCATCGCTCCCAGCGTGTCAATGTGGGCGGCAATGGCAAGTTTTGGGGGAGTTCCAAATGAACAGGCTATGGCTCCTTTGTTGGTTCGACGGGGATTGCAGTTTAGGGCCTTGAGATGCTCAAAAACAAAGTCACAGGCCCGTTGGGTGAAACCTGACGGAGAATCGATGTTGATAAGGTTGCGCAAAAATGAATAATCGGTCATTAAGAGTTTAAACATCGCGAATTGGTTGTCTTTTCCAAATAAATTCTGTTTTTCTTGAACGGATTGATTAAAAGGTAACTTTGAGGATTGATTTGGCAGGTATGAGACAAGTTTTCGTCTTTATTCTTTGGATCACGTTTGTGAGAGGCTTAAACGCTGGTGAGAGGATCGCTTTTGCGGATGATAAATTATCGATTGAGTTGCCCGGTGACTGGAGGAAATCTGAGCGCAATCCCGGAACGACTATGGCAGGTTGGGAAAGCTCGGACGCGACTGCTTCGGTCTTTTTTCAAAAGATGACGATCAATTCTTCGGCCGAAATGGTAGATATTCTTAATAATCTCGTCGATAGTTTTGTGGCCAATGAAGGGATGAAAGTTAACAAAGTTGATCAACATCGCACCGGTGAGGTCAACGGTTCTGACAAAAAGTATCCTGCCATTTATACGACGTTGGATGTTACCCTACGGGCGAAGCCCAAAGACTTTGATATTAAATTTTATCTGTTTGTTTTTGATGCAGGTGACACTCAATACTTTATGCAGGGAAGCTGTGTAAAGCCAATAAGGGCTTTTCGTGAAAATCAAATGATGTCCTTGGTTCGATCATTGGTCGTCAAAAAGTAGATTTAGGTGCCGAAGTAGCGGTCGCCAGCATCTCCTAAACCAGGAAGGATATAGCCGCTTTCATTTAGCTTATCATCTACGGCGGCGGTGTAGATCGGGATGTCCGGGTGGGTAGTATGAAATGCATTGATCCCTTCAGGAGCGGCGATTAGACAAACAAACCGAATCCGAAGAGCACCCTGCCTTTTGAGTTGGGTGGCGGCTTCGGTGCTGCTCGATCCGGTGGCAAGCATCGGATCAATCAGGATCACTTCGGAGAGATCAAGATTTGGCGGCATTTTGCTGTAGTAACTTGTCGGTTTCAAAGTCACTTCGTCCCGATACATTCCAATATTGCCAATTGAAGCCTCAGACAGGATTTCGACAAAGCCATGCAGCATCCCGACCCCGGCCCGAAGAATCGGGACCAAAATCACCGGGCGAGTGAGGTGATAGCCGGTGGTAGCAACCATTGGCGTTTGGATATCAATTTCGGTTATTTCCATGTCCCGGCAGACTTCGAAGCACATCAGGCGGGCGACATCGTGAAGCGCCAGACGAAAATGTTCCGTGTCGGTTTTGCGGTCACGGATATGACTCAGCCGGGTTTTGATGATAGGATGATCGACAATGGTAACTTTCAAAAGGCGGCCTTTCTGGTTGAACGAAAATTTTCGATTAAAGAAGGTAGTCAAATAATTCCGAAAATGAATTAGTATTTTTTTGAGCAAAAACTTGCAATGATTGTCAAAATCAAATGAAACAAACAATATCTTATCCCAAAAAAGAATTATGAATCCTAATCAATTTACCTTAAAGGTCCAGGAATCTCTTCAAGCAGCTCAATCACTTGCGGCGAAAAAAAATCACGCTGAAATCCAATCAGTCCATTTGTTGTCTGCCCTTTTGGAGGACCCCAGCGGAGTGACTCGACCCGTGTTGGCAAAAATCGGTGCGGATCCTGATCTGATCGCCCGCCAAATGGAGCAAACCATTGTCAGGCTGCCAGTTGTCAAAGGATCACCCGGGCAGGAAACTTATGTGAGCAGCGAAATTAGGGCGGTCATCAATGTGGCAGAGAAAAAACGCGACGAAATGGGAGATGACTTTACCAGCGTTGAACACATTCTATTTGGACTGGTCGCGGAAGGTTCTGCAGATTTGCGCAAGGTTTTGGGGGCACAGGGCATTAATCAAAAATCCCTAGCTGAAGCGATCGCTTCCATACGTGGGTCGCAAAAGGTGAAAGATCAGGATCCTGAAGGCAAATACCAAGCACTTGAAAAATATGGAACTGACCTGACGGCGATTGCTCGACGCGGAGCTATTGATCCGATTATTGGTCGGGATGATGAGATTCGCCGTGTCATGCAGATTCTTTCCCGGAGAACGAAGAACAACCCTGTTCTCATCGGTGAGCCAGGAGTGGGTAAAACGGCCATCGCCGAGGGCCTGGCTCGCCGAATTGTAAGTGGAGATGTTCCCGATTCGCTCAAAAACAAACAGCTTATCGCCATGGATATCGGGGCGATGATCGCTGGGGCCAAGTACCGGGGTGAGTTCGAAGACCGATTGAAGGCGTTTTTAAAGGAGGTCACCAGCAGTAATGGCAAGATCATTCTCTTTATCGATGAGTTGCATACGATAGTTGGGGCAGGAGCCAGTGAAGGGGCCGTGGATGCCTCAAATCTCCTGAAACCCCAACTGGCTAGAGGTGAGTTGCGTGCAATTGGAGCCACAACCTTGGATGAATATCGGAAATATATTGAAAAGGACCCTGCCTTGGAGCGGCGCTTTCAGCCTGTGAAAGTCGATGAGCCGACCGTGGAAGACACTATTGCCATACTTCGTGGGATCAAAGAGCGATACGAAGTTCACCATGGCGTTCGGATCCAGGATGCGGCTCTCGTCGCAGCGGCCACTCTGAGTGATCGCTATATTTCGGATCGTTTTTTGCCTGATAAGGCAGTGGACTTGATAGATGAGGCTGCCGCCCGCCTGAAGATTGAACTCGACAGTATGCCTACGGAAATTGACCAACTTGATCGTCAGGGGATGTTGTTGGAAATGGAGCGGCAGGCTCTGGCCAAGGAATCGGATCCCGCTAGTTTGGAGCGGCGTGGTAAAGTCGAAAAGGAAATCGCTGACATTCGGGAAAAAGCTGACGGGCTTAAAGCCCAGTGGCAAAATGAGAAACGCGTTATCGATCAAGTTAATGCGGCCAAAGAGTCTATCGAACAAGTTAAAACCGATATCGAAAGGGCCAAACGCGAAGGCAATTTGGCCCGGGCGAGTGAGTTGCAGTACGGTCGCCTTCCCGAACTTGAAGCCAAACAGTTCGCAGCGCAGAACCAATTGCGGGATACCCAAAGGTCTTCCCGGTTGCTAAATGAGGAAGTAGCTGAAGAGGATGTGGCTCAAGTGGTTGCTTTGTGGACCGGGATTCCCGTCTCCCGCCTACAGGAGGGTGAGCGCTCCAAACTGGTCAAGATGGAGGAACGTCTTCAAAAGCGGGTGATCGGTCAGAAGGAAGCTGTTTCAGCGGTTGCAAATGCGGTGAGGCGTGCGAGGGCTGGATTGCAGGACGAAAACCGACCCGTGGGGTCTTTCCTTTTTCTGGGACCAACAGGCGTCGGCAAAACTGAACTCTCCCGGGCTCTGGCAGAATTTCTCTTTGATGATGAAAATGCCATGGTCCGGATCGATATGAGTGAATACATGGAGAAACACTCTGTTTCCAGATTGATTGGAGCGCCTCCCGGTTATGTGGGTTACGAAGAGGGGGGGCAACTTTCCGAATTGGTTCGTCGTCGCCCTTATTCAGTGGTGCTTTTTGACGAGGTGGAAAAGGCTCATCCCGACGTGTTTAATGTTCTGTTGCAGGTTCTGGATGATGGTCGAATCACCGATGGCCAAGGCCGCACCGTCAACTTTCAGAACACTGTGCTCATCATGACGAGCAATATCGGCAGTGAATACATTCTAAATGTCGAAAACGCTGCTGACCGCACTCGATTGGTAAATGACGCTCTCCGGAACCATTTTCGTCCCGAATTTCTCAATCGTATTGATGAAACCATCATTTTCGACCGGCTAAGCGAAGCTGACTTGCGGGAAATTGTGAAACTTCAAATTGTCAGGGTGGTTGAACGTATCGCGAAACGGGATATCACGCTTGATGTGACGGATCGGGCTCTGGAATTTCTTTCCAAAGAAGGGTATGATCCTGCTTATGGTGCCCGTCCCTTAAAGAGAGTGATTCAAAAACTGGTGCTTGATCCTTTAAGTCTGAAAATTCTTGAGGGGGAGTTTTTAGAAGGAAGTAAAATCACGGTTGACTTTGATGGGAAGATAATCTACAAATAATCATGGAGTTCAAGCACTTCCAAGTGCTTGAGTCTTTATTTGGGGGGAAATAGGCCCGATCCATCCTTGTGGTGGGTCGGGCTTCCGTTTTAGAATCTAAAAGTAGGCGAGATGAAAAATTGAACCCGATGATGCGGGCTTCACAGACTCCTGCCATGCTGCTTGTTTAGTAACACTGTTTTCAATGGAGGCGAGAGCAGGAATCGAACCTACGATGGAGGTTTTGCAGACCTCTGCCTTAACCACTTGGCTACCTCGCCACTTCAAATCAACAATCACTGCTATGAAAAAGGCGAGGGCGGGAATCGAACCCGCGAATGGAGGTTTTGCAGACCTCTGCCTTACCACTTGGCCACCTCGCCGTTACTTTCACTCAGCGTGAGACGACGGCGTAAATTTACGATTACCCCGCCGGAGTGTCAATTCATTTTCGTTAAGGTTTTATTATTTTTGCCTTTTCCGGAATTTCTAAATAATCATGCCAGCAGCGACGGTTTCGTTGGTTTGCAGGTCGATCAAAATGAAGCTTCCAGTTGTCCGGTTTTTTCGATAGCTGTCGTATAATAAAGGCGAGGAAGTTCGTATCGAGACACGACCAATTTCGTTCATTCCAAAATCGTTGTCGTCTTCGATTTTGTGCAGGGTGTTAATATTGACTTTGTATCTTACATTCTGGACGATCGCCTTCACCTCCCGGGTAGTGTGCCTCAGATAATATTTGGCTTTAGCTTGCAATTTCTTGCTTTCCGAAAACCAGCAGATCATCGCTTCGATTTCCTGGCCTTTCTTGGGTGGGTTGTTGCCTTTGACAATCATATCTCCTCGGCTCACATCAACATCGTTTTCCAGAGTAATCGTGCAACTCAACGGCGCAAAAGTTTCCTCTTGAGGGCCGGAGAAATCCTCGATCGTCTTGATCTTGGATTTGAAACCGGATGGCTCAATGACCACCTCGTCGCCGGGTTTGAAAACGCCACCAGCGACCCGTCCGGCGTAGCCTCGGAAATCATGATGCTCATCAGAATGAGGGCGGATGACCCACTGAACTGGGAAGCGGGCTTCAATATGATTTTGTTCAGTGCCGATGTAGACATGTTCAAGGTGGTAAAGCATGGTAGGCCCCTCATACCACGGCATGTTGGTGGAGGATTCAACTACATTATCTCCTTTTAATGCGCTGATTGGTATCGGAGTCATGTCGACTATGTTATCAAGTCGGGAAGCGAACTCTTGAAACTGATTTACGATTTTATCGTAGGCGGCCTCTTTGTAGTCAACCAGATCCATTTTGTTAATCGCCAGGATGACGTGCCTGATCCGTAGCAGATTTGCAATAAAAGCATGCCGCATGGTTTGCTCGATCACTCCGTGCCGGGCGTCTACCAGGATGATTGCGAGGTTGGCGGTCGACGCTCCGGTAACCATGTTTCTGGTGTATTGAATGTGGCCTGGGGTGTCTGCGATAATAAATTTACGCTTCGGTGTTGCGAAATAGCGGTAAGCTACATCAATCGTAATGCCCTGTTCCCGCTCAGCCCGGAGACCGTCGGTCAAAAGAGCCAGGTTGATGTTCTCATCCCCTCGGTTTTTTGAGGTTTGTTCGACAGCTGCGATTTGATCATCAAAAGTATTTTTCGAATCATACAACAAGCGACCGATCAGGGTCGATTTGCCATCATCCACGCTTCCCGCAGTGGTGAAGCGAAGTAGATCCATGTTGAGGTAGCCTTCCGTAGAAAATGTTTCTTCTTCCATCTGTATAAAAATTAATCGTTAACGGTTCGGTTGTGAGGTCTAGAAATATCCCTCTTTTTTGCGGTCTTCCATTGCGGTTTCCGAGCGTTTGTCATCTGCCCTGGTTCCCCTCTCAGTTTCCCGGGCAGAGGCGACCTCCTGGATGATTTTGTCAATTGTGTCAGCATCTGATCGGACCGCTCCCGTACAGGTCATGTCTCCGATGGTGCGGAAACGAACCAGTAGGGCTTCGACCTTTTCACCAGCCTGGGGCTTGACGACTTCAGAGGTACCCAGCAACGCTCCGTTGCGATGAATTACTTCCCTTTTGTGGGCGAAATAGAGATTTGGAAGGGGGATTTTTTCAGATTTGATGTACTGCCAAACATCCATTTCTGTCCAGTTGGAAAGTGGGAAAACCCGAAAATGTTCGCCGTGGTGTTTTTTTCCGTTAAAGATGTTCCACAATTCAGGGCGTTGATTTTTTGGATCCCACTGGCCAAAGTCATTGCGGTGTGAGAAGAAACGTTCCTTGGCTCTGGCCTTTTCCTCATCCCGACGACCTCCGCCGAGAGCAGCATCGTATTGATGTTTTTCGAGGGACTCGAGTAGGGTCACAGTCTGTAGCACGTTGCGGCTTGCGTTGGCTCCTTTTTCCTCGATGGCAGTGCCGCGATCTATGGAATCTTGAACCAGACCAATGATGAGGTCCGCTTTTAGTTCTGCCACGTATTCATCGCGGTATTGGATGGTTTCAGGAAAGTTATGACCGGTATCCACGTGAAGTAGCGGAAAAGGCAGGCGGGCCGGATAAAAAGCTTTTCTGGCAAGATGCGCCATCACGATCGAATCTTTTCCTCCTGAAAAGAGCAGCACAGGTTTGTCGAATTGAGCCGCAGTTTCGCGAAGTATGTAGATCGCTTCCGACTCAAGTTGCCGAAGGTGATTGACCCGATAGGATGAGATTTTGGTGTCTTCCATAGTTCAGTTTGTTAAGAAATGGTTTGGAGATTGTGTGCTCCGTTTTAAAAGAAAAAAATTCAGTTGCCGTCGGTTTTTGGGTGTCTGGTAACTGCAACGGCAAGTGGTAAAAGTGAAAGTTAAATTTGAAAATCGACGCCTTCGTTGAGACCACATTCCCGCTTTAGTCCAAAGAAACGGGTGTCCTCCGCAGTCATTCCATCGGTGAGTTTACGGGTTGTGTGAGTGTCGCCGATTGAAACATAACCTTCGTCCCAGAGTGGGTGATAGGGAAGCTTGTTTTCGACAAGATACATTCCGACATTCATATCTGTCCAATCAACGATCGGGTGAATCTTG
>JBGSJM010000357.1:0-13503 GCA_041742015.1 Verrucomicrobiales bacterium
ATGATGGTTACAGAATGATCGAAATGGATTCAGGATTATTTTGTACCCATCATTCTGTAAAAAACTAATATGCCGATCATTACCTCAGCGCCGATAACCATCTTCGACCAGCCAACCTTCCATCTGGTGGATGAAGTGGTCACTGGGATCGCCTATGACGTGCATAATCAGTTTGGGCGTTACTTGGATGAACGACTCTATCAGACGGAGTTGGCGTATCGCCTGCGGGCTAGGGGTTTCGAGGTCGTTCGTGAAATGAATATCACCCTGACGCTCGATGGCTTTACCAAGGACTACTACATCGACTTTCTCATCAACGGTGGCGTCATCCTCGAAACCAAGACAGCAGAGACATTGACTGCGGCGCACAAGGCACAGGTGCTGAACTACATTTTTCTCTGTGGCCTACACCACGCGATGCTCCTAAACTTTCGTCCCGAGCGAGTGCAACGTCAGTTTGTCTCCACCCAACTCACCCCCGCAGAGCGGAATCGCATCTCGTGGACCACGACGAAGTGGCAGCCGCTGTCTGCAGCATGTGAGTTGCTCCAGGAGATACTGAATCGTGCTCTCATGGAATGGGGTTCGTGCCTTGATCCCATGCTGTATCGCGATGCCATCACTCACTTCCTAGGCGGCGAGGAAAAGGTGATCCGCGAAATCGAACTGCGCTCCCAGCATGGACTCATTGGGACTCAGAAAGTACATCACCTCACCGACGACATCGCTTTCACCGTCACCTCGTCGGTGCATCATCCCAATTCCGTTCTGGAGCACCAAAAACGCTTTTTGGTACATACCTCACTTCACGCCATCCAGTGGATCAATTTGAACCGCCAGCACATCACGCTGCATACTATTCTAAGGGATACAAAATGATTCCAATCCAAAACCATTTTCGTTATTATCATTCTGTAACCATCATTTTGTTTAAAATACTGGCAGGCCCGACGATTTTATTACAAAATGATGGTTACAGAATGATAAAGAATGGATTTAAATCATTCTGTAAAAAATAACCATGAAACAGCTCTTCCACACTCCTCTTTCCCGCCGCACCGCTTTGCGTGGACTCGGCGTCTCGCTTTCGTTGCCATTTCTGGAGGCGATGCTGCCGCGCTCAGTTTATGCCGCGCCCTCGACTTACAAGCCGCTGCTCAAGTCCGGCACACAGCCCACGCCACGCGCCATCTTTTGTTATGTCTCGAACGGCGTGAACATCCTCGAATGGGTGCCGGAGTCGAATGGCAAGGGCTACAAGCTCTCGCCCACGCTCGAAACATTGAAGGAGCATCAGGCGAACTTTAGCGTGCTCACCGGCCTCGGGCATCCGCATTCCACCGGCGGGCACAGCGGTGGCGACACCTGGCTGACAGGCGCTGATCTGCGTGCGGTGCCGGGCAAGGATTACACGAACAGCATCTCGATTGATCAAGTCATTGCCGAGCAGATCGGTGCGAAAACACGCTTCCCGTCCATCGAGATCAGCGACATGTCGGGCACTGGCGCGGCCTTGCACAGCCATACGCTCGCTTTTGATCGCAATGGCACGCCGTTGCCTGCCGAGAACAGCCCGCAGCGGCTTTTTGAGCGACTCTTTGTCCCCGATGATGCCGCCTCGCGCGAGGCCACGCTCAAGCGGTATGCGGAGAAGCGCAGCATCCTCGACGATGTGCTCGGCGAGGCCAAAGCACTTGAGAAAAAGCTCGGCAGCTCTGATCAAAACAAGCTCGCCGAATACCTGAACTCCGTGCGTGAAACCGAGCTGCGGGTGCAGCGGCAGGTTGATTGGGTGGATGTGCCAAAGCCGCAGGTTGATTCCAAGGGTCTCCAGCTCAACAGCAAACCCGGCGATGCCCATGACCGCCCCATGTGGCTCGATGTCATGCTGGAGATCAGCTACCTCGCCTTCGCCACCGACACCACCCGCGTCATCACCTTTGAGTGGGCACGCGAGGCAGGTGGACGCGGGATCGGCGGCGAAAATCATCACGAACTCTCCCACCATGGCGGCGATGCCGGAATGCTCACCAAGCTCGCTGCCGTGGATCGCGGCTATCTTTCCAAACTCAGCCGCTTCATGACCTTCCTCCAATCGACAGATGAAGGCGGTCGGCCCATGCTCGACCACACCATGATCGTCTATGGCTCCGGTATGAACAGTGGCCCGCGTGGGGAGCATTCGCCAAAGAATCTCCCGCTCATCGTCGCTGGTGGCGCTGCTTATGGGTTTAAACACGGTCAGCACATCGCGCATGATCCCGACAAACATCCACCACTTTCCAATGTACTTCTTTCCGTTGCGCAGAAGATGGGCGTGGAGACCGACAAGTTCTCCGACAGCACCAGCGAGTTTTCCGAACTAGTGTGATCGTTGAGTCTCATAACATCTCATGCAAACACCTGGCTTTTTCTCACGGTCACGCCGGATCCTGATTCCAATCATCCGCGCGGGATGGTGGTAGCATCCATAACCCAGAGCTGCGCGCTGGCTGGAACAGGCTGATGTATCTCCGGTTGCGTTGTTCTGCTCAACCATTCAGGAGTAGAAGAAAGCCTTGTAGAGGAATCCGTGAGGATTTCTCCTGCGAAGAAAATGTGAGAAACTCTTTCAGACCGGACGGCTCGGAGCGCACTTTGCTCTTTGCTCGTTAAATTTGTCGATCCACCGGGAATTGAAATTCACTCCCCCACCTTACTCCACCATACCCGGGTATAATCGAGCATTAAAGGGTACAATGAGCGTAGATCGAGACCCCGAGGCAGGTGCTCGCGAGGATGGAAAAAAAGAAAAGGCTCTGTCGAGATCGCTTCAATTTCCTCCAAACTCATACACAAAAGTTGCCTGCTCTGCAATGCAACAAAAACGCCGGAGATTTCTCCCCGGCGTTTTGGCTGATTATATTGCTACCTGTTAACACTGACCTTTTGGGTCATTAAAAACTAATCTTACTACAAAGGATAGACTCTGGCGGCGCAGGGTTTATGCAAAATCTTTTCCCGGCTATGGATTTACCGGATTTAAGGCCGGTGCATCAGCGGTCATGACCGCTGCGGATATCGCGGGAAAAGTGACTTTGCCGGTGGCGGCCCATTCGGCGCTCCGCTTCAAGGTTTCTTGAAATCCGAGGCCTGACATCGACACGGTGCTGTGGCCCAGGGTGGTGTGAACACAGCGGCCTTTTCCGTAATCAATCACCATGATGATGGGTTCGTGCTCGCCGGAGCCCTTTTGGGTTTCATCAGCAAAGGCGGATGCCAGGACGGTGACGTTTTTCGCCGGACCACGGAGGCGATCATAAAGCTCATCCTGAGCATGGCGCCACTTGGCGGGAAGCCCTTTCATGATGGGGTGCTCCGGGACCTGCGTTTCAACGAGAAAGGCATGCTGGGCTCCGTGGGACCCGCCTCTTCCCGGCGTCATATCCTGTACCCATTTCCCATCGCGGAGGCGGAGATAGGGGCCGGATAATTCGCTGCGACCACCCCAGCCACCGACGCCAATCATCTCATTGTAAGCGCGCCACTGGGGAAAGGAATTGTCGGCAGCGTGAACCGAGACAAATCCACCGCCCCCGCTGACGTAGGCTTCGAAGGCCTGCTGAACGGGCTCGGGCCAGAGGTCGCCGTTGTAATTCGAAACCACGACATCGTAATCGGAAAACTGGGGGCGCCAGGCGTCCCATTTGGCAGCGCTTTCGGCTTTGACTTTTGCTGTCTCAGCCTGCCAGGCTTTCATTTCAGCAACATATTTGGCCTGAGCGGCTTCGTCGTTTTTGTCTTTCGGGGCTTGGGGGCCTCTGGGAGGTGAGGGCGGAGAGGTTGAGACCGTGACATCGAACCGTTCGGAGTTTTTTAGAATCGCCACCATCACCGGGGTTGTCTCCTTCCAGGCGTGATTGTTTTGGCCGTCCACAATCAGGAGTTTCAGTTTTTCATCCGCAAAAGTCGATGAAGTGAGAGTGAGCAGGGCGACAAGGCCCAGGTACCAATGTTTTCCGAATTTCATAGCTTGGAATGTAAAACGACGCCAAGCGTTTTGAAAAGCAGGAAATCACGCGCTTGACACTTATGAGATCGACGGAATTATTTTTACATGTAGCGAAGAGCTGTACCTTGGCGACGCGAAATTCCACCCAAAAGCTAAAGTTCGATGTGAATTCGAACAGTGTCGCACGTTCTCTGTTGAAAAACTACCAAGAACTCCAAGACTCCATTCTTTCGAGCCGGGCTTGTGCAATTGATTAAGATCAAGATTGTGAGTATGAGTGAAATTTGAAACAAGAGTAAGATCAATAAAGAAATGACCACACGCCCCTCATCCTGGAAATGGTGGATCACTGGCCTGCTGCTGTTGGCGACGACGATCAACTATATGGACCGCGTCACCCTGGCGAATGCCTCGGTGCGGGTGACGCAAGAGTTCGGTCTAAGCGAGCAGCAGTATGGAAACCTGGAACTCGCCTTTGGTTGGGCATTTGCGGCGGGGTCGCTAGTGTTTGGCTTTCTGGCGGACCGTTTCAGGGTTTACTGGCTCTATCCCTGCGTGCTCGCGGCCTGGTCGGTCATGGGGATGATCTCGGGCTGGACGGAGAGCTACACCCAGCTCCTCATCTGCCGCACGGCGCTGGGTTTTTTCGAGGCGGGGCACTGGCCCTGTGCCCTGAAGACGACCTTTGCCCTGCTCAATGAAAAAGACCGCACCATGGGGAACAGCGTCCTGCAAAGTGGTGCCTCCATCGGGGCGATCATCACCCCGCAGATCATGAAGGTGCTGATGACGGAGGAAATCGGCTCGTGGCGACCGGCTTTTGTCGTGGTCGGGGCCTTTGGCCTGGTCTGGGTCGTTATTTGGTTTTTGATGATGCGGCCGAGCGAGCTGGATGCCACGCCTGAGAAGGCTTTAGACTTTAGGCAGGAGGCAGGAGGCAGGGGGCTGGGGGAGATCGTCTTCAGTCGCAGTTTCTGGGCACTGGCGCTGCTGATCACTGGCACGCAGACCGTGTGGCATATCTACCGGGTTTGGATGATGAAGTTCCTGCAAACCGGGCGCGGCTATACGGAGGCTGCGGCGCTGGATTTCCAGTCCGCCTACTACATTTCCACGGATGTGGGCTGCTTCCTGGCAGGCTTCATTTCCCTCTGGCTGATCCGCAAACGCAATCTCACCGCGCATGATGCGCGGCGCTGGGTCTATGGCGGAGCCTGCCTCTTAACCTCGCTAAGCGTGCTGATTCCTTCGCTGGGAAAAGGCTGGCCGTTGCTAGGGGTGCTCTTGATCATCGGAGCCGGGGCCCTGGCGCTGTTCCCCTGCTACTACAGCTTTGTGCAGGAGTTGTCTGCCCATCATGTGGGGCGTATCACCGGTCTGCTGAGCATGTGGGTTTGGGCGGTGACCTCACCACTGCACAAACTTTTTGGCTGGATCGCCGACACGACTCATTCGTATGATCACGGCCTGGTCATCGCCGGTCTGGCTCCCTGGCTGGGAGTGGCGGCGATGAAGTGGCTCTGGGTGAAGAGAGCTTAAGTCACGCAGCTGACAAGTGAGATTTTCCTCCCTCACCTCCTTGATGCATCGATCAAACAATGATCAAATGACTGATTCGAAACAAAGGAAGATCAAAACCGACTCATGAACTCTTTATCTTTCCTTGTTTTGATCAGCGCTCTGACTCTTCGTACTGCAACAGCGCAACGTTTGATCGCGCTCGACGGCGGGTTGGGTGATGGTGTGCCGGGAATGGTCGAGCGGGTGCTGGGTGAAGATGCCGTAATCCCCATCGTGTTGCTGCGGGCAGACGCTGAGGACAAGCCCGTACTCAACGCCGCAGTCATGCTCAGCGGGGGCTCGCTCGCTGCGCCGATGGGAATTGATGTTGCTTTTCAACCTGCTAAAGTGGCAACTCATCCAGCCCTGCTTGAGGGCAGTCTGACTCTGCCGTCTCCAGATACGACCCAATCCCTTACCCAGATTGTGACGCTCTACGGTGCCAGTGAGGACTTGGCGAAACCTAAAGTGGCCAGTTTCGCCCTGCATTGGGTATCGGCAACGGAGTGCCGGACGGCGCTGTTGATGGCTGTGGCAGAGGATGACAGGGGCCGCAGTCGTGAGCTGAAAATCTGCGGCGCACTGCCTGGGCTTCGCGAGCAACTCCGCGCCTGGAAGGTGCCTTTCGAAGACCTCCACAAGGATTTGCCCAGGGCAGTCGACAGCGACACCATCTTCATAGCTAGCGACATATCTGAAGACGCCCGACTCCCGGAGATTAAAGATAGGGCCAGTGTTTTACTTTTTTACAGCCGACCTGGCAGGGGCTTGGAAGTGCTGCGAAAAAATGATCGTTTTTGCCTGACCCAAGTGTGGTTGCAAGGCTTGCCAAACTGGAAGCAAAGCGCCGTCTTGCTGCGGTTGCTCACCGAGCACCTCCAACATGCAACACCCGCTAACTCACCCTGATTTAAAATTTTTTTAACCAACTACTAAACAACCTGTCCGACCTTTTTTATGAAACATCCATCGTTGATCCATCTCGTTTTTATACTTACTTTTGGGGCAGGCACCGCTGGTGCCCAGCAGCCAGCGGCACAACATCCCCTCACCGTCGCTGTTTTGACCTTTGATGGCAGTGGCGACAAACTCCAGGAAAAGGCTAATGAGGCTACTGCGCTCTTCGCCGCCCAGCTCTCGACCAATGCAAACCTGTGGTGCGTGGAGCGTGCCGAAGTGGATAAGATTCTCAGTGAGCACACCATTACCTTCAGCGGACTGGCGGATCCATCTGTCGCCGTGCAGGCGGGTCATGTCATTGGTGCCCGGGCCCTGATAACTGGTCGCATCATTCCCTCAGGTGAGGGCGCACTTCTGGTCGCGAAGGTGATGAGTACGGAGACTTCGCGGGTATTTGGTGAGACGGCGTCGGCCCCGAACATCGGATCCCTTGAGAAGACCACTGCTGAACTCGCCGAAAAAATCGGCGCACTCCTGGAGAAGCAGCGCGCCGCCTTCGAGACTGCGGTGGAGACACCCGAGGCGCGGATGACAAGATTGAAGAAACTGATCGGAAACAAAGCATTACCCAGCATCATGGTTGACCTGCCTGAGCGGCACCTGTCGCAATCAGTCCCTGATCCTGCGGTGGAGACGGAGATGAAGAAGACTTTGTTAGCGCTCGGCTTCGAGGTGATTGATGCGAAGACCCCCTCAAAGCAGCCCGACATCACCATCAAAGGCGAGGCCTTCAGCGAATCTGGAGTACGACGTGGCCAGCTCGTTTCGGCGCGCGCACGGGTGGAGGCGCAAGTGCAACGCCGCAGCGATGGTAAGGTGCTGGCGGTGGATCGCGAAACCAGTGTCGCAGTGGACACCGCTGAAGCCATGGCCGGCAAGGCAGCGCTGGAAAATGCGGCATCTCCACTGATTGAGCGGTTGCTGGAAAAAATAATGGGTTCGTGAAGAGTTCTTGATTCGATGACTGATTGTACCCTGTACGATGGTCGACTGTACCCTGTACCATGGAGACTAGAACAAGAACGACTTTTCCCTTTCAATCCGTCCTCCTCGCATGTCTTCTGGGATCGGTGCTGCTGCAACCGGGAGTGACGTGGGGACAATTCCCGGAGACCACCCCCGACGATGCCCTTGCCGAAGCCATTTTTTCGGGCGAAACCGAGGCGCTACTACCGTTGCTGAGTAGTCCCAGCCAGGCAAATAAGCGTATCCCTTCCCGGGGCGACCGGCACCCCCTGCTGGTCGTCGCGGCGAGAGCCGGGCACGCGGACCAGGTCCGGCTTCTGATTGCCAAAGGCGCGGATGTGCCGACCCAGGGTGATCACGCCATGAGGGAAGCGATGACACACAACCACCTGGAAGTTATCACAGCCCTGATTGAAGGCGGCGTAAAGGTTGATGGACCATCGGGCGACCAGCGCCTTGCGCAGGCGGTGATTAGGGATTCACTCGAAATAGCCGAGCTATTGCGGACCAAGGGAGCAAACCTCGCCCAACTGCCAGAGGCGACGCTCTACCGGGTGGCTGCGGAAGGCTCGGCAAACATGCGCGCCTGGCTGAGCAAGCACAAAGTCACCATTCCAGCACAGAGCATGGACGAGATGCTGATCGAGGCAATCTGGGCGAAAAATCTGCCCGAGGTGAAACGACTGGTCAGCAAAGGAGGGATCAATTGGGATCGCAATTCGAGATCTGTGGGCGTGGCGGCGGCCGCCACCGGTGACCGGGCTTTGTTCATGGCGGTGGTCAATCGAATAGATGTCAACCATGGTGACGGTTTACTTCGCACCCCTCTGTGGATCGCTGCGGCCCGGGGTGATGTGAGCCTGGCGACGTGGCTACTGGAGCACGGTGCCAAGGTGGATGCTAAGACTCACTCCGGGCAAACCGCACTTGGGGTTGCCACAGCGCTCGGACACCAGGCGATGGCGGATCTTTTATTAAAACATGGTGCCAGTCCGCTGCCGGTGACCGTGCCGCGTGTGGTCGAAAATGATTTGGAAACCAATCTGGCTTTCCCGCCTGATTTTAAGACGCCCACCGTGGCGATGACGCCAGTGGTGATTGATGACGGCTGGTATGCGAGCCTAGTGGCTGCGAGCAACTTCGGCACAACGCTAGAAGCGGAAGCACTGGCGCTACCGGAAGTGCATTGGGTGGAACGCGCCGAAGTCGAGCGGCTGGGAGGCGAGTGGGCCACCTCGTCTTTACTGGGTGGCGATGATCCCACTGCTCTGCAAAAAGGCCGGTTGGCGCGTGCGGACTGGATGGTGACCACTCACATTTTTCCTGATGAGGGCCTTGGCCGGACGCTCGTATTCGAGGTCATCGACACGCGGACAGCCGAGTCATTGGCGCAACACGAGATCAAATTGTCCGGGGAGGTGGGATGGCCATTTAGGTTCGAGACGGCGCGGGAGCCGGCCCTGGCAGGCTTGCGGACAACCCTGGCTGCGGCAGCTCACACCGTCAAAGGTGCGCAGGGTCGAAAACGGCTGGCCTGTCTGTTTTTTGCCAACCAGACTCCCACTGATCGGTTTGTCACCCTGGCAGGGACTGCGATGGAGACCATGGCATCGGTCGCGGAGTCATCCGGCGGAAAGTTGCCGCATGTGGTGCGATTCCGGCGATCACAAACGGTCGCAGGTGAGTCGGAATTGGCGGCGGCGGGCTGGCTTGATCAAGGTCGGCAGGGACTGGACCAGGTGAGTGATGCTTTTGCCTGGGGGCGCGTCACGGAGGCGGGTAACAACGATGCCCCGTTTGAGGATGTGTTGATCAAACTGACCTGGGAAGTATGGTCCGGCAACGCGGACATTGTCAAACATGAAGCCGTCTGCCGGGTTGGAGATGTCGGGGCGACCCTGGCCACGCTCAGTGGCAAGGTCCTCGCAAACCTGCCGACCAAGGGAGATCTGGCCAACCTAAATGTGCGCCGGACTATCGCCAACAGCCTGATGAATCAGGCCCAGGCTCTGCGCCGGAGTAGCGAAAGCAATGCTTTGCGCTGGCGGGAGCGCGTCGGGCTACTGGAAGCAGCGCATTTTTTGAATCCTGAACGAGCCACATTGCAGGCGGCGATACTCACGGAGCGCTGGAACAGGTCAATGACCATGAGTCTCACACGTTATTCGTTGCCCGACTTTCGCCGCGATTTTCAAGCCCACACCGAATATGATCGATTTATCAAGAGCCTTGGTCCCGGTCAATTAGAACAGGATCAGGTCGGGCCACCTGACCAGCAGGGGGCTCCAAAAGCCTATGGCGATGTTGAGATGGTGCACCTGGAGGGGAGTCGCTGGGAATTAAACCGATCACTTCGCCGGGACATCACTCAAATCGCAGGAGGGGTTCCCACCGATCTTCCGCCGCTGGTGCGTCTGCAATGGCTCGCCGCCCTGACTCCCAAAGTCGATCTGGTGCCCCTCTTTTCGCCCCCAATCACCAACCACAGCGAAAGCGAACGCTACCCCGACCGGAAGGCAAAGGCGGATATGACCAAACGCCTCGCCACTGAGTTGGCCAAAACCAAAGATCAGCCGGGTTGGCTCCAGGTTTCACCCGAGGTGCGCGAGTTGCCCCCTTACTACCGCGATGGCTCGGTGAGGGCACTTTCCGTGTATAAAGGCAGGCTGTATCTTGTGGTCGTAGGTATCACCACTGAAGGCGAAGGCTTTATCACCACTGTTTGGGAGCATGATATGGCAAAAAACACCTTCGCGCTCGTTCCAGGCATGGAGTTTAAACTGGGATATGACTACATCCACCTGAGCGGCCACGAAACCGGCCTCTGGCTCTGGACCAATCAGGACGGGATTTGCCACCGTGATTGGAACACCGGCGAGGTGACCCACCACGAGTCGAGCACCGGTTTGCCAACCGATCAGGTTTACTGTGGCGTCGCCCTGGGCGGCACCATGTATTTTGGCGGCGGCAGAGACAATAACGGGGCCCTGTTTTCCTGGGACGTGGCGACCCGGAGCTGGCGCGTCTTATCGCCGCCCGATGCCAAAAAGAAACCGTTGAAATTTATTGATCGCCTGTGTGTCATGGGGGATGAATTATTCGTGCTGCCGAGATATTCCGCCGTAAATCCCGCGACCAAGACCTGGCGTGACCTGGGCAAATTTTTGTACAAGGAAAAGGTGGCTCCCTGGGAAGCTTGCGTCACTGGCCAGGCACTCTGGAGCTGGGGACCACAGCATTTTGCCCGAGTAGATCTGGGGACCATGACCTACCGTCCCGTAGTCCCCGTAACCGGTGGTCCAAAAGTGACGGGCTGGTTCAGCGCCTTCGCCAGGACCGATGACTTTGTCTGGGTCATCACCCGCGAGATAAGACACGGAGGTTGGAACGAAATCTACAACCTGAACCGCCTCTTCGCCATAAACCAGGATGATGCCACCGTGCAATCCGCGATCCTGCTGCCCCTCGCCTGCAAGGTCACTTGTGCAGTGGCCCACGATGGAACGATCTGGATGGGAACGCAGCGCGGTCCCCAAACCCTGCCGTGTTTGATCCGAGTCCGCTTGGGGGACTGATATGAGGGGCGGCGGCACGCATTCATGTGCCGGAAAAACCTTGCCCGGCACCGGAAAACCATTCAAGGTCGGGAAATGAAAACGAGTTCTCGACGGCAGTTTCTTTATCGATCCACGGCTGCCGGAATTGGCTTACAACCCCTTTTTAATCAAACGGGGTTCAGTGCAACGGCGAATGATAAAATCAATCTCGCCTGCATCGGGGTCCGGGGCCGGGGCAATTCGGTGATGCACAGTTTCGCTGCGGAAGCGGATTGCGCGATCACCCATATTTGCGATGTCCGGGACGATGTCCGTGAAACCCGTGGCAATGAAATCGCCAAGAAAACCGGACTCATGCCAAAGCTGGTTCGAGATTACCGGGAGCTACTCAGCGACCCGTCGATTGATGCTTTGATGGTGGCAACTCCCGATCACTGGCATGCCCTGCTCACGATCGAGGGTTGTCGTGCCGGTAAAGATGTTTACGTGGAAAAACCCGCCAGCCACAACATCATCGAGGGAAAAGTCGCGGTGGCTGCGGCGCGGAAATACAATCGGATCGTACAAATGGGAACCCAGATCCGGAGCGCCCCATTTTTGAAGGAAGCCCGTGAATATGTCGCGAGCGGTGCCATGGGAAAAGTCATCTCAGGAAAAGCCTGGGAAACTGCCCGGAACAGTGCTGTAAAACTCGCCGGGAATAGCGAACCGCCTAAGGGGATCGACTATAACCTGTGGCTTGGCCCCTCCACCCAGCGCGACTACAATGCGACAATCGTCGGCGGGGCGTGGCGCTGGCTTTTTAACTATGGAACCGGGGATCTCGGCAACGACGGTGTTCACCGGATCGACTATTGCCGCTATGTCATGGGGCTCGATGACATGCCGGATGCGATCTCCTGCTCGGGAGGGAAGTTCTTTTTCGAGGACGACCAGGAATTTCCCGATACCATGTTTGTGACTTACGATTATCCGAAGCATGTTCTGCAATACGAAATGCGGCTGTGGTCGAAGCCACAACTGTTTGGCTCTGGTGAGGGGGCCACGATCTATGGCGAAAACGGCTGGATGCTTCTAAACAACTCTTCCTGGACGGCTTATGATGCAGCGGGAAAAGTCGTGAAGCAGGGGGAAAGTGACTCTGGTCAGCAGGCTCACGTCCGCAATTTTCTCGACGCGGTTCGCAGTCGGAAACGGGAAACCCTCAACCAGGAAATCTACTCCGGCCACATCAGCTCGGTGATGTGTCATGCCGGAAATATCGCCTGGCGAACCGGCAAAAAACTGCGCTTTGATGCGGCTGCAGAAACCTTCGACGACAGTGAAGCCAACAAACTCCTGGGTCGCAGTATGTTTCGCGAGGGATTTGCGATTCCCGACGTCGATAAAGTATAACAATCTTTTGCGAACGAAGGTTCTCTTTTGATAAATCAGCGCTTGAACCTCGCGCTTAAGGTGAGGACACCCACCAGCATGGAGGGGAGGAATGTCAGGGTGATCAACGCCGTAAAGGCGAGTCCGAAAAGAACGATGGCCCCGACTCCGCGATACAGTTCGGTGCCTGCACCCGGAAGGAAGACGAGCGGTGCCAGGCCCATGAGCGTCGTGCAGGTGGTCATCAGGACCGGGCGCATTCGCACCGCGATCGCATCCCGAACCGACTCAAGTGCCGAAAGCCCCTTGTCCCGGAAGTTCTGAACGCTGCGTTCGACGATCAAGATGGGATTGTTCACTGCCGTTCCCAGCAGGATCAGGAATCCCAGCATGGTGATCATGTCAAAGGCTTGTTGGACCGGAGCAAATCCGATGTGAGGCAGCAGACCGCCGAAAAAATTCAGCAACCACAGCCCGATGATGCCTCCGCTGACTCCAAGAGGCACGGTCACGAGGATGAGGAAAGGGTGCCCCCAATGGCGGTAAATGATGACCAACTGCAAATAACAGAGGGCGATGGCGATCCACATGTTTTGTCCGAGAGAGGCCTTGGTGGCGTCAAGCTGGTCGCTGGCACCGGTGAGATCGATACTGACGCCTTCTGGCATCCGGCCTTCACCGCGCATCGGTCTGACAAGCTTTTCCCGAATGGTGTTTACGGCGGTTTCAAGCGGGATGGCCCGGGGTGGGATGATGTAGAGAGTGACGGTGCGGCGGCCATCAACCCGCCGGATCTGCGCGGTATCCACGGTCTCAACTATGTCGGCCAGTGCCCCGAGAGGCATGACCGTGCCCTGAGGGGTGAAAATGGGAAGACTTTCGAGTTTTCCGAGTTCCTGGCGGTCCGCCGCTTCGGAAAAAATGAACATGTCGATCTTGTCATCATTGAGATAAAACTCATCAACGAAAGCTCCGTCGGTCAGAGCGGACGTTGCAAAACCAAAATCCCGCGTGCTGAAACCGAGTTCTTCGAGGCGTTCCCAGTGGGGCCGGATTTCGATGAGGGGCTGCCCGAGGGTCAGCGAAGAAGGCACT
>JBGSJM010000358.1:0-5680 GCA_041742015.1 Verrucomicrobiales bacterium
TTAAAAAATACGACGAAGAGCATGGGCGTGGTGGTCAATCCGCCGCTAAAAAACAATTCAAGATAAATCCTATCTCAATCAAGAAATGGTGTGTTGAACAGGGGTATACGGGCGGTCCCATCAAAAAAATCAGGCCAACCGCTGGAAAAGCTGGTGGAAGAAAAGTTCGCAGAACGTCTGGGAGATCGGTGCGTGCAGTGGCATCTCCAGCCACTCGCAACTCCTTTGCTCCGAGGAGTAATCCGACTACGATTACTTTAACCAAGATGGCTGAAATTTCAGCCAAGATTGATGCTCTCCAGCATGAGTTTGATTCATTGAAGCAAAGTCTCTAATCTGTTCTTTACAATATAATCATAGAAAGCCGCTCGGTTGCTCCGGAGCGGTTTTTTTGTGTCTGGTTAGGCAGAGGTTTGTGAGTTTAGGATATTTGAGATTGCTGGGTTTCGCAAAATCCATCCATGGTTCGGACTCTGTTAAAAATTCTAGCTAAAAAGGCTTGATTGAAGGTTTAAAGTGAATAAAAAGCTTTGCTTCTCCTGATTAATTGGCTTGAATAAGGTCCTAGTGAGCATAGTCAATTCATCGTCTAAGCAGAATATGCTGGGTCAGAACTATTTTCAAACTCGTGCCAGGCTGGAAGCCGGTGTTCAGGGCTTGATTGAGCTATGTCAAATAGCGGACATGGATCCGGAGAGAATTGCGATGCTGCGGAATTTGATGGCTAATTTGCAGGATCCCTTTTTGTTTGTGGTGGCTGGTGAAGTCAATTCTGGAAAGTCGACGTTACTCAACGCTATTTTCGGGGAGGATTTTTGCTCGATTGACGTGATTCCTTCAACCAAACAAATCTCTTATTTTAAATATGGGAAGGAAGCTCATGAGTTTGAATTTTCCGATGACATAATCGAAATTTATCGACCCAATGAATTTCTTCGGGATTTTAACTTGGTAGACACTCCTGGAACGAATTCGATTGATTTGCGTCATCAACAAATTACAGAACATTTTCTGCCTACGGCTGATTTGGTGTTGTTTGTGTTTTCGGTGACTAATCCATGGGGTGCCACGACTTGGGATTTTTTGGATCGGATTCATAATCAATGGCGAAAAAAGGTCGTGTTTATCCTCCAGCAGTGTGATTTACGTTCCGAAGACGAGGTGCGGGCGATATTGGATCATCTACAGAAGACAGCTCAGCATCGGTTTCATCTTCGCTTTCCGACATTTGCGGTGTCAGCCAAACAGGCGCTTTTGGCAAAGACGAAGGGTTTGGATGCCTCATCTATCGGAACATTTGGTCTGATCGACGATTTGGAGCGCCATATTTCAGGGGTTGTGGAAACATCTGAAACCCGTTTAACCAAGTTGATCCACGCGTGGCGGGCGGCTTGCTTTGTCTTGGGTGAGGTGAAGGAGAAGTTGGGCACGGCAATTGGGATCATCAGGGCGGACAATGATTTGCTTAGTGAGTTGGAGGCAGCAGCAGAAATTCAAAAAGCCCGCACGATCAAAAAGTGCGAGCCGCTCTTTGATTCTTTTGATCAAAGTTTTATGGCTGCGGGGTTACAAGCGGAGTCATTGTTGGAGGCTGAGTTTGGAATGCTATCATCATTGACTCCCTCCAGTCAGAATGCTGAGCAAATCGAGGGACTTATTTTTGCAACTACCATGAAAGCAGTTCGCCGAAATGTGGTCAACGGTGCAACTGCGGTGGAGGAGGATGTTCAGCAGCTATGGGAGAGGGTTTCCAGTGAGATGCAGAAGCATTTTAATCTGGCTCTCAGTGTGGGGGAAAACGGGACGCCCGATTGGACGCCTTCTAAAAACCGCTTGATGGAATCTGTGGAACGAGCCACTTCCGAGGTCTTGCGCGAGCTTGATTTAAAGGATGAGCTAACTTGGCGATTTAAGAAGAGGACCCGCACCATCTGGAGTTATATCTTTATAGCCCTGTTGTCTTCGGGTGGTGGGGGTGTCTTGCATCTTTCCGGTCAGGCTCCATGGAATGCGTTTGCATATGCAGTGGGAGGGGTGTTTTTGGCGATAGGCACGTACATAGGGGCTAGTTCGGTTCAAAATATCCGCTCATTTTACAGTGAGATCTTAAATGATCATCGGGAAAAATTGTCGGATTCGCAAAGGCGGGCTTTTGGTCGAGCCTCGAATGAATTTTTTGCTGATTTTGTGAAGTTGTTCGAGCCCTTGCGCAAAGTTTGTCAGGAGCATAGACTCCGCTACGAACCGCATCTGCGTGGGATAGAGCAGTGCGAAAAAATTCTTTCTGAATTAGAGAGAATTCTCACTCCTTTGGAAAAACATTTGAAGTAGGGTTTTTCTTTAATTGGCGAAGGCCGCCTCTCCGAGGTCGCAAATGAGGTGGCCGGCGATTAGGTGGCATTCTTGAATTCGTGCGGTTACCTTAGATGGGACACTTAGCAATAGGTCTGAGTTTTCACCGCACTTGCCACCATTCTCACCGGTGAAGGCAAATGTGATCACTCCCATTTCTTTGGCTGCTTCCAAGCCCTTTACCACATTGGGGCTGTTGCCAGAGGTTGAAATGCCGACGACAATGTCGCCCTTTTGACAAAGCCCCTTTACTTGGCGGGCGAAAATTTGATCAAACCCAATATCGTTGGCGCAGGCAGTGATGATTGAAGTGTCGGTGGTGAAGGCAATGGAAGGGAGCGCTTGGCGGTTGCGAGTGAAGCGCACTACAAATTCTGCGGCGAAATGCTGGGAATCCGCTGCACTGCCGCCGTTCCCGAAAAAGCAGATTTTTCTACCGGTTTTCAGCGCTTCAACCGTCGCCTCAGCCATTTTTCCGATGGTGGGGGAGCATTGCTGTTGAAAGCGTTTCACAGTTTCAAGGTGATCGTTAATCGTCTGGTCAATGATTGAAGAAGTGGACATTTACGTTTGATGATCGAACCTCTACCCACTTTCTTCAAATGTTTTCATTGGGATGAAGCGATTTGCAGCGCGGCACAAGTCTGGGAAGAATACTTTTATAACACCCCGAATGTCATTTTTTAGAATTGTTATCTTTAAACATTTTGGCGTGAGTGTAGCTCGTAGTTCCACTTGCCATGAAAGGCGTTTCGAGTCAGGTTAAGTGATGCCATTTCTTCGTCGGTCTTCTTGATGCCTTTAGCATAGGTATTGGCATCAACTACTGCGGTCACTTTTAAGCCGGGCTTGGTGGTAGTGGAGCCGATCATGTTAACTATGGTCTCAACACTCGTCAACGGACGTCCCCGCCAGTTCTGGCTGATGTAGGAGAACAGGCGATGCTCCCTCCGCCATCTGCGGTGATGAGCAATTGAGTTGCTGCGGGGTAACTCTCCCGCCCCATGCTTCGCCACCAACGGCGAATGCTTTCCACTGCAAACTCCGATGTGTCTGCGCTCAGGCCAACGTTGACGAATCCCACGTTTTGGATTTGGTCATAAGTGCCATATGGGGATGCCCTGCCTTCCTCGGGATCCGAAAAGTCATGCACATTGACTTCAACGGGGCAACCTTCTGAACACCAGGAACTACCTTTGTTCGCAAAGAGCCCCACGAGTTCCTTTTTCTTGGTGTCCACGGAAATCACGGGCTGCTGGGCGCTCTGGAATAATTTGGCCTTGTCACTAATGAATCGGAATTGTTGAACGCGGTCTTCGTGGCTACCTCTCTCCCTTGCCTTTTTATTGCCCTGCATGGTGTTGTAACGAAGCTCCACGAGAAGCTCATGGACCATCCTTGTGCTCGTCTTATGCTCTCTATTGGCAAGCTCATCGGTAAGCGTTCTCACGCTCTTACATGTCCAACGCAAAGGCGAGCATCGGTCGCCGACTTCAAAAGGTTCGAGCAACGCCTCCAGATCGGAAATCAAGGTGGTGTCTTGAGAAGTGGTTCGTTTGCGGCCACCTCCGGTCTGCCTCTGGCGTTCCTGATCGGCAAAGGGCTTACGGCCTCCTAGCACGAGGAGCCGAGATTTCATCACGAATGAGGGCGGCTGCTCGATTGTCGGAGCAGTGCGGCAGTCAACTCCGGTATTTGTTCATCTGAGATTTGGGAAGGGGCAGGTTTTTAACATCAACGTCTCGGGTCTATGGAAGTGGTCGTTTAACGCAAAATCCGATGATGAGAAAAATATCTTTGATGTGTTTTGGGATCAATTGTTGGTCTGGATGCTGTCTCAATGTGAAGTGGTTCCGAATCAGGACTATTCACTTCGATGTAAAAGCGTGAATCTACAACTCGGGGAAGTGATGGACTTTCGGCTCTCCGTGAGAAAGGCCTAGATTTTAATCGGATAGCTGCAGATCGAGATTTATCACGAGAATACCAAAGTTAATGACTTGCGGTGGGGATCAGAAAATTACACAGGTAATTCTGCTAAAACGCCTAAAACGCAATTTGCACCTGAATTAAGAGTGGCCTATGAAGCCAGATTAAGCCTACCCAAAGGGGAGAAGATTGTTCAGAAATTCAGAGTCTACAAAGAGAGGCTGGAAACGAAGGTTACCACAGATCTGACTCATCTGACCTGGCTTAGTCACCTGACCGGTGGTTGGGGACTTGATCGAAACAATCTCGACCAGCTTTCCCTAGCCTTGCAAAAAATGTCTGTCAAAGGGAATCTCCTGATTTCCGAAGCTCTCCGATCTGGGATACTTTTGCAGTGTTCGTAGCTATTGTCTGTTTTTTGGGACCGAATGGTTGCTGCGGCGGCGCTGGGGCCTAATATAACTTAAAAACAAACAGGGTATGGTGACCAATTTTACCCTGTTTGGTCCACAACTATAAAGGGCGCGGTGTTACTTTTTGGATTCGGGATCGTTGGTTGAGTTGCCTTCCATTTTTTTCAAAACGATCGACATATCCTCGACCACATCCCAAACGTGTTTCGCCACATAAATTGGGGCTCCCTGCTGCACGGCTAGCGCAATGCTGTCACTGGGGCGGGCGTCGATTTCGATGATCTTCTTTTTGTCGAGAAGTTCGTTTTGCGCCTCAACGATCATTCGGGCGTAATAAACGGTGTCAGAGAAATCACAGATCACAATCCGCGTGACCCGGGCTCCCAAGCCCATTAGCACATCCGCAAAAAGATCGTGGGTTTGCGGGCGGGGTTTGGGAGTACCCAAAAGAAACATATTGATGGCAGAACCGACTGCATGATCAACATAGATCACAAACACCTTCTCTGAGTTTCCCAAGAAAACAGCAGAACCTGCGCTGGTAGGGAGAACATTTCTAACATCAACTTCGACAACGGATTTTTCCATATTTTTCCTAATTCAAGATACTACAAAGGGTGATTTTGCCTAAGGAATATGAAAATATTCTCGAACCCAGAAGCGGCGTTGAATCGAGTTCTTCTTAAAAAACTGGAATGACAGGAATTGGGGTTTGCCTACAATCAGTAACCTTTGGGAGTTTTCTGAAGTTTCTTTTGGTGTTCTCTGGCCACCTCAATGTATTTTAGAGCCCAGTTACGAATCCCCTTTCGGGCATCTTGATCTAGGGATTTTATGACTTTGGCAGGGGAACCCATCACAAGGCTGCCATCTGGGATTAAGGTGTCGCGGGTTACCAGAGATCCTGCACCGATGATGCATTGAGAACCGATTCGGGCCCCGTCCATGATAATTGCACCCATACCTATAAGCGTTTCATCATCAAT
>JBGSJM010000359.1:0-8075 GCA_041742015.1 Verrucomicrobiales bacterium
GACTCACAGACTCACAGACTCACAGACTCATACTGTATGGATAGGAAGAGGGGAGTATTGGGGAAAGGAGAAGAGCCGTGTGAAGCGGGAGTTTCACGCACGGTTCTGTGAGAGCCTGAGGGGGCGGTTCCCTCGCGCCACTCGACGGGACCTACTTTGATAATCAGTTTTTATGGATATTTAACTGTTGACTGCAAATACTTTGTCTGTCCCCGCCCCGCGAAGCTAGCACATCTTTATCAACGCCATCAACCCGGTTTTGACCTCCGGGGGCATCTGGGTCAATCAACTGGGAGAAATCATCGGCGTGCAGAGTGGCAGGTTGAAGGGCGACGCCGGGGCACCCTCTTCCGGGCTGAGCATGGCCTGCCCTCCCGGAGCGATTCGCAATCTCCTAAAAACCAAAACCACCACCAGCACCCCGGGCATCGGCGGCTGCGAGACTAAAAGCCAGACTTAAAGTAGAAAAAGGATAATTCAGAGATGGTGAAACACTTTAATTTCGAACGGGTTATAGATCGAATTCAGCCGCATTCTGATCAATCTTAATTTCATTTTAGGCCTGTCCCAACCTGTTCTGGTCGGTTTGAGGCTTGGATTTTCAGGAACTTGATGGGACCGTAATGGGGCAAAAGCTCGCTTTTGGACAACTCAGCTAGCGTATTTCGAGCTTGAACCGAATTCGCTAGGAAGTATTTTCTCAGCATGATTATCGAAACCATTCCCGCCGTGAATCAAATGACGCCAGCCGAAAAGCTCCTTCTCGTGAGCGAGCTTTGGGACGATTTGGCTGCTCACCCGACCGAAGTTCCGGTGTCCCGTGAGCAGATTGCCGAGCTTGACCGCCGAATGGAAGCTTACCGCCGCGACCCCAGCCAAGTGACTTCCTGGGAGGCCATTCAGCAGCGCATCCTCGGCAGAACTCTCGACAGTGAGTGAGTTTGTCTTCCTTTTCTCCGCTGATGCCGACATCCAGACCGCTTTCGAGTTTTACGAGGCGTTTCAGGAAGGCCGGGGCGAGGTTTTTATGCGCCACCTTGACGTGGCTTTCGGACGTCTCCGCACTTTTCCGGAGATTGCGCCTGTCTTTTACGAGACTTACCGACGATTGCTCGTACACGGATTCCCCTACGGCATTTTTTACACGCTTGAGGGAAACCGAATTATCGTTTCAGGTGTCATGGACCTCCGCCAAGACCCCAAGATGATACGCCGAAGACTTGGCGAAATCGAATGACCAAAAAACGAGCTTTTGAACGGGGCTTTCCGGGGACAGACTATCTATTCCGAGTCAAGGGTTAAATTTCAATAGAATCAGACAATCAATTGTTGTCGTGAAATATTCTGAAATATTCAGTCTCGCCCCACTTTGTTGGCAATTTTGGGTTTTCTGGCCCCACTTTGGGTTTTCCCGAAATGGCAATAGCTCGGATCTTGTAATATCCCCTCTGAACCCTATAATCATCTAAATGATTCTCGAAACCATTCCGGAAATTCAAAAATTAACGACGGAAGAAAAACTGATCCTCTCTGACGAATTGTGGAGGGCGGTTGTTGGTGAATCGTCCTACGAAACAGATCCGGTGGTTGCAGAGAAGCTGAATGAGCGGTTTCGCGAATATGAAGCTGATCCGGCCAAAGCCATCTCCGCTGATGAAATGAAAAGACGCTTCAAGCGAACCAAAGACCAGGGCCGCAATGCCTGATCAACCGCCAACCGAGATTGTCTGGCTGCTGAAGGCCGAAACAGATTTCCAAGCTTGATTGATTTGGACAAACATCAACACCGACGCGGTAATGAGGCTGAGTGTTGAACAACTGATTACCCAAAACAGGTAACCCTCTCCGTTTCGTTGGCATTCTCCTGCTAGAGCGGGCGTGGATGTGCCTGATCAGGTGACGTTTATGAGCCGGTGAAAAATAATGATTAAAAGTACTTTACAATACAGTTTTATTGAGTTTGATAATTTCTGTAATTAAGAGTAAATACAATGAAATATATACAAGTACAAAAACAACAGCGTTACACCCGGTTATCTGAATTTCTTGGGGAAACTGAAAATGAAACGGTGATTGCATCGGTCCCAAAGTTCACTGAGGATCTGGAGATGTTGGATGAAAGCATTGCGGATTTGAAGCGGCTCGCTGAGCAGCAACTCTTCGGCAGTAAAGGGAAAACGGCGGTGAAAGCGGAAGCGCGCGCCAATATGGGCAAAGCGGTGCTGGAACTGGCTTCCAGGATCCGGGTTTTCGCGATACGAAGTGGTGATAAGGAATTGGCCATTGATGTGAAGGTGACGAAAACCGAACTGCTCCGTCGCCGCGAAGCGAGTGCCCTGACCAAAGCCCGCAAGGTGGTCACCATCGCCCGCAGAATCCAGCCGGTCATGTTGGCCGACTACAAGCTGACGGCGGCGATGATTGACGAAGTCGAGGCGAGCGTAAACGGGTTTGAGGCGTCGATCAATGGTCCGGCTCTTGCGATCGACAGCAAAGCGGTGACCACTGAAGCGCTGGATGACGCCATCGCCCGATTGAGCGATATCGTGACGAATCGGATCAATCTGCATGTAGATACCCTGCGCCGGACCCATCCGGAATTCGCAGCGGCCTACGATCAGATCAATACGCTGGAAAAACGCCGCGCCACCCATGGCAGTGAAAAGGAAGGTGATATGGCGGTGGCACTGACTGTCGAAGCCGTGGCCGCTCCGGCGCAGAATGGCGGGGGTAACGCCAATGTCCCCCACTACCTGGTCGGTTCCGGAAATGGAAATGGAAACCGGCTCCACTCAGCGGACCTAATCGCGACGGAACTCGCCCGGTAGGGGAGGGATTTTATTTTTGGAATTGGGTATTGAATAGTCATAATGATGAGACGGCGGAGTGGTTGAGGAGGCCATTCCGCCGTTTTTTTATCTATGCAACAGGATTGTCATACGACCGGGGAAAGACAATCTGGGTCTCTGTTGAATCGAACGAGTTTTTGACTAGCGGCAACAAGAGGTGGAGGGCTTTTCTTAGAATTTTAATCCGTTTTTGAAATCAAACCCGCTCAGTGCTACAATCCGTCAAAATGATGTCACTGGAAAATCTTCTCGAACCGATTCGGCATTCTCCGCGACTACCGGAATCCGAACTTCCTGTCCAGGCGACTGAAGACAATGTGTCTTTCTCGTGCGGGAAGCTGTTGCCTGGCCCGGCAGACCAGTCCTTTGCGTTCACGTCGCCGACCACTTTCACATCATTCGTTGTCCCATCGTCATAGATCAGCCACCGGTGATCGAAGCCAAAAGACGGATTGAAAATGAAATCGCTAAATAAAACATCCTTCCTTCCTTTCTTCGCAGCTTCAATGGCATGGCTGGCCAGTCCCGCTGCCGCGCAGTCTTTGCTCGTGGAAAACGGCCAGCCTCGGGCAGAAATCGTAATCGCCTACAAGCCGCTGCGCACGGTGAGACTGGCAGCTCAGGAATTGCAGGATGGGATTCAGAAGATCAGCGGCGCACGGCTGCCCATCGTAACTGAGCCGACTTCGGGAGCGGTGCCTGTCTTCGTGGGGCAGAGCAAACACACGGAGCAGCTCAAGGTCACGACGGAGGGCTTGAAGGAGGGCGCGTTTCGCATGGTGTCGGGAGATGACTGGCTGGCGTTGATCGGGGAGGATACGGAGTTTACACCCATCGAGCCGTGGGGCGCACACAACGGAGACCTCGTCTCGGGTCGGGCACAGAAGGAATGGCGGGAGTTGACCGGCTCGCTTTGGGGACTGCCCAATATGCTAATTTACAAAGATCGTCTCACCCTGCCGGGCGACACGGGTCTGCCGGATGCGGCTCGCGCTGGCAGCAAACCTCCGCCGCTCGTCACCTGGGCGCAGGATGAGCGCGGCTCGTTTAATGCGGTGTGCGGTCTGCTGATGAAGCTCGGGGCCCGCTGGTATGCGCCAGGGCCGCTTGGGGAGGTTTGGCCTTCGTTGCAGACGATTCCACTGCCTCGCGTGGATGAAACGGTGCGGCCTGATTTTCCGATCCGCCGCTTCAATGTCCGCCTCGGCATCTATGGCCGCGACACCGCGCTGTGGGCCATGCGCCTTGGTTTGCGCGATCCCTACGGCATCGACTGCGCCCACGGCATGGACACCATCACCGCCAATGAAGAGACCTTTGCCAAGCATCCCGACTGGTATGCGATGATGGGTGGAAAGCGCCGTTTCGAGCCTCGGGTCCCCAACCACCTCTGCTACTCGAACGAGGAGCTTTTCCACGAAACCGTAAGCTATGTGCGAAAGGTGCTGGATCACTACCAAATGGACGTCGTCTCCGTGATGCCGCCAGATGGCTACAGCGCGATTTGCCAGTGCCCGCTTTGCGCCGGAAAAGACTCGCCGGAGCGCGATCAGCGTGGACTGGCCTCGGATTACATCTGGGGTTTTGTGAACCGGGTGGCGAAGGAAGTTGGCAAGACGCATCCGGACAAAAAAGTGCTGAACTGCGCCTACGGTATCTACACCCTGCCGCCGCTGAAGATCGGGAAGCTGGAGCCAAATGTCGTGGTCAGCATCGTCGGCGGTCGCAGGCCTATGAATAACCAACCCGCCGACCAGGAGGCCTGCCGCCAGTTGCGCGAGGACTGGCTCGCCAAGACCAGCCAGCCGCTCATCATTTTCGAAAACTATCCGCTCACGGATCGCGGCTGGTATTTGCCGGCATTTACGCCGCACTCACTCGGAGCCAGTATCAACGCCACCAAGGGCGTCTCCCAGGGCGAGGATATCTGGCTGAGCATGGTGCCGCCCTTTGAGAAGCAGCCGGACCTCGCGCTGACGCACTTCATGGTCTATTTCACCCAGCGCATGTATTGGGGCGGACGCGCGGCGGATGTGGACCCGATCTTCCGCGAATATTGCCGCCTTTTCTACGGCCCTGCCGAGCAGGAGATGCTGGCGTTTTATACCCACTGCGAAGCGCACTGGCAGATGATGGAAAAGGACAAAGCGCTGGCAGATGCCGCACTGGCCTTGTTTGAAAAAGCGAAGCTGAAAGCTGATGCCACGAGCGACTACGGTCAGCGGCTCGCGTGGATGGAAACCTATCTCAAGGGCCTGCGCAACAAAGCCGCGCAGCTCGGCAGACTGCGTGGCCCCGTGCCGGTGCTGCGGCTCGTTGGCCCGCCGAAATCGAAGATCACGATTGATGGCAAACTGGACGATGACGCCTGGGTGAACTGCCCCGCCGCCGCCACTGTGCGTCTGCGCGAACTGCAAATCGGCCGCCACCCCGTCTTTGGCACCCAGGTGAAGGCCGCGTGGCTGGGCAACGATTTGTATTTCGCGATCCGCTGCGACGAAAAGCGCGGCGAAAAGCCAGTCAACACCGCCACGCGCCATGACGACGCTGCGCTGTGGCATGGTGACGCCGTGGAGCTGCTCATCGAGACGGAGGCACGCTCGTATTATCAAATCGCGATCAGCCCCAGCGGCGCGGTGTGCGATCTCGATCGCAGTGCGGCTCGCGAAAAGTGGTTCTCCTGGAATGCAAAGGCCGAGGTCGCCACCCGCATCGAGGACGATCACTGGATCGCAGAGGTGCGCTTGCCGATCACGCAGGATGAAAACGATCCGCTGCACCAGGTCATCGGTCGCCGCCCCATCCGCAGCCTGCCCTGGCAAATCAACATCTGTCGCCAGCGCATCCGTGACGATGGCGCCGAGTACTCCGCCTTTTCGCCGACCGGTGCCGAAGACTTTCATCACGCCAATAAATTCGCCACATTCTACGACGGCAACAGCTTTGAGTTCGACCACGGACCGCCCGATGACGACTTTCTGGAGGCCACCCGCCTCGCCGCCGACTTCTCCCGCACCGGCAAACACGCCGAGTCTCTCGCCGCCTACATCGCCGCCGCTGAGCGGAAGTGCTCCGACGTGCAAAAGGCGCACGCCTTGGAGTTGGCTGCTGACCTCGCCCGGCACGAGAAGAAGCCCGAACTCGCCGAACAGCTCATCAACCGCATTCCCATCGAAGCCGTGCAAAAATCCGCGCAGATGCGGCATTTGTTCTCCACTTATAAAACGCCGGAAATCATCACCCGCTTTGCCAGCGAGGATTTTACCAAATGGCCCTTCTGGAAACGTGGCGAAGGCTACCACGCTCGTGGCCGCGCCTATCTCAACACCAAGGCAGGCGACCAAGCTGAAGCGGACCTCACCGCCGCGCTAGACTGGACCAGCGAACCCCGCGCCCGCGATGATATCTGGTACCTGCTCGGCCAGAACCGCGAAACCAACCTCAAGCAAGACTCCCCAGCCCTCGCGGCCTACCACGAGATCGTCGCAGGCCGCGTCCACATCGGCGGTGCCAGCGAATTCGCCGCGCTCCAAGGCATCGCCCGCATCCTGACCCGCCAGGGCAAGTTCGACGAAGCTTTGGAGACTCTAAACCGCGCCAAACCAGATCAACTCACCGGCGTGTGGAAGACAATCATCATGAAGTCCATCGAAGAAGTGAAGCAGGTACGGAACAAACCATAGAATTCGGCATCACTCTTTTGCTCGCACCCATGGGCGTGCAAAAGGACTTTCGATCAGACAGCAATCATCCCGAGACCGCATAACGGGATTTCCAGCCAGTCAGGGCGATGATTTAATTCGTAGATCACTTCGTAAAAGGCTTTTTCGAGAAGGAAAAGACTAAGCAGATCGCGATCATTGCCGGGCTCATGCACCGATCTGGCAACGGTGGCCCTCCAGCTCCGCCAAAATTCCTCCTGAGATTTCCGGGCCCAATCATCGGCCTGGGTCATCGAGATGCCGGGCTGGGCTCTGCGCCCGGCATGGGCGGCGTAGTGAAAGGAGCGCATCATTCCCGCGACATCGCGCAGGGGAGGGGTTTTGGCACTCCGCTCCCCAAATGTGCGGGTTGGCTCGCCTTCAAAATCAATGATCACAAAGTTGCTTCCGGTGTCGAGAACCTGACCGAGATGATAGTCCCCGTGGGTGCGAATCTTCATCGGCAGGGTCTTTCCCGAGGCTGCGAGTTCAGAAAACCGGGTTGAGAGAAGCTGTTCCGCAAGCTGGCGCACTTCTTCGCTTAACGATGGCAGGTTCTCCTGGAGAAGGGCTCGCGCTTTTGTCTCCAGATTTTTTACCCGCTCGACAAGGATGTTCCAATCCTCTGGAGAGAAGGGTTCGGGACTCCATGGGGAGGCCCCGGCCAGAGCGCGATGCAGTTCACCGGTGCGCTGCCCCAGCAAATTCACCCGCTGAAGCCACTCCTCCATGCCTGCGGGAGAGTTATGGGCAAAGGCAAAATGGAACAGTGCCAGCGACCAGGCATCCCCTTGATTCGGAACCATTGAAGTCGCCAAAGCCAGAGAATAACCGGCCCACTGGATGGCCCCTCCAAAAGCAGCGGTGTGTGGGAACTGCGCCTCCTCACTGAGAAAGCGGGTTAACTCCACATCGGGATTGATTCCGACATTCAACCTGCGGTAGAGCTTCAGAAACAGCCCGTCTCCGTAGATAATCGAGCTATTGCTCTGCTCTACGCTGAGGATTCGGGATGTGGGGCTTATCCCGGCGGGAAACATCCTGGAAAAGGCCGCTCCACTTTCACTCACGATTTCGCCATGCGAACCAGGATGGCGCAAAAAATCGAAAAGGGTGCTGCGGAAAAGTGGCGAATAAATCGCATCGTATATGAAGCGGCCCTCCACCTCCCCAACGATCGCCTGTGGTGCGGGATCGTCGCCAATCGCCAGCGGCACCAGATACGTCTCAGGTTCCCCCTCTTTGTAGATGACTTCCACGGCGAAAACTTCTGCATCACCGATGGTGATTTGCCGGACGATACGAAACTCACTCACCTCTCTGGCTTTTCCTGCAAACCAGCGGCACTTTTGCATCCAACCAGGCAAAAGCTCGTTTTCCAGCCGGAGCCTTTCCGAAGGCGTTAAGAAATATTGGGCTGCAGTCATGGCTTCGGCAAACAAAAAACCCATCGCGCAGAACGCAATGGGTTTTCCCAAGATAATATATGAAAAATTTTTGTTATAGTCCCTTAAGAAGGCAACCA
>JBGSJM010000360.1:0-8585 GCA_041742015.1 Verrucomicrobiales bacterium
GTCCCTCCGTGGAATTTACAAAAATCACGCCTTCTTTCTCCAATTCAACTTTGATATTTGAGTAGGCCGCTTCACTATCAAATTGAGCTTCCACCCCGGCGAGAAACTTGCGCTCTTTTTCCGGAATGCCTAGGCGCTCAAACGTCTTTTTCACATCATCCGGGACATCGTCCCAACTTCGGGAGGGTGTCTGTCCTTTTGAGAGGTAGTAGCGAATATTTTCGAACTTTATATTCTCCAAATCTTTTGTTGCCCAATGGGTTGGGTTCGGCTTGCTCTCGAAAATCTTGAGCGCTTTCTTCCGGAAATCGCGAATCCATTCAGCCTCACCTTTGATGTTTGATATATAATCGAGTGTTCCCTCGTTTAGGCCCGTGCCTGCATCATGGGCATACTCCTCTGGGTAGGAGAAATCACCTTCGGATTCGATGGAAACGGCCTTTAGTGTTGCTGCCTCTGTCATATTGTTTTCAAGTTGTGCGGCGTAATAAATACAGTTTAAGCGTTGGCCAGGACTTCTTCTTTGACCCAGTCATAACCCTTTGACTCCAACTCCAGAGCGAGATCCTTGTCACCGCTTTTGACGATACGCCCATCGAACAAGACGTGAACCACATCCGGAACGATATAGTCGAGGAGACGCTGGTAATGAGTAATCACAAGAAATCCCCGGTCAGGTGACCGCATCGCATTCACCCCGGTAGCGACGATTTTTAAAGCATCAATATCCAGCCCCGAGTCGGTTTCATCCAAAACCGCATACTTTGGATCGAGCATCATCATTTGCAGGATTTCGTTGCGCTTTTTTTCGCCCCCGGAAAAACCGTCATTAACCGAGCGGCCCGTAAACTTTCGATCCATGCCCAGCTCATCCATCCGCGCATACATTTCCTTGTAAAAAGCGACCGCATCGATCTCCTCACCCTCAGGAAGGCGGGCTTGGCGAGCCGCACGCAGGAAATTGGCATTACTCACCCCTGGGATTTCCAACGGATATTGAAAAGCAAGGAAAAATCCAGCCCGGGAACGCTCATCCACACCCATTTCAAGCAAATCCTTTCCGTCCATCAATACACTGCCGCCGGTAATTTCATAATCTTCATGACCAGCCATTACCTTTGCGAGTGTCGATTTTCCGGATCCATTTGGCCCCATAATGGCGTGAACCTCTCCTTTCGGAATCGTCAGGCTCAGCCCTTTGAGTATCTCATGCCCATCTACCGTGGCCTTCAAATCTTTGATTGTGAGTGTATCCCTCATAGTTCTCGTAAAATTTTATTTGGTTTCGGATTTGGCCCTACAACAGCAACAGATCCCCCGCATGGTGACCTCGATTTCCCTTAGTTGAGTCCCCTCGGGCAGATCCCAGGGTGATTCGGCGCGACTCTCCGGCGTCAGTTGGATGTCCACGACTCCACCGCATTCCACACAGTGAAAGTGGGCATGGGGGCTTAGATTGGGGCAGTATCGACTCGCTTCCCGATCCAAATTCACCTGCTTAATTGCCCCAACTCCTGTCAAAGTCTCCAAACAATTATAGACCGTCGCCAATGAAATTGACGGCATCCTTTCTTTGGCTCGCTCAAAAACCTCCGATGCAGTGGGATGATCGCGTTTTTCGTCCAGTAACACATCGTACACAACTTTGCGCTGTCTGGTGAGGCGGAGCCCCCCGAGCGCTTCGCTGGATAAGGTTTTGGATTTATCTGTCATCTTTCCGTATTAAAGGATACGCCACCGATAGCCGAAAAGTTATTTAAATCAAGAATAATTCTAAAAAAGAAATCCCAAGTCGAAGGTGTCGAAAGTGGACAAAAATCAGCGATCAGCAACCGAAAAAATTAAAATTTGTAATCCCGGTCTCAACCAACTGTCAGATTGATCTCTTCTCGGTATTTTTCGCGATGCAAATCAATCGCCTCCTGGACCCAGGTTTCGAGGTCATCCCCTCCGTTGATATCGAGCAAAAGCCGAATTTCTTTGAGTTGCCGGGGTGCCCACAGCGCAATCTGCTTGTATCGATAAACTCCGAAGTTGTTCAGCATCTCCGCAAAATCTAAAGATAGACCGGACAGTTTTTCGAGGTCGTCCACGTGCCGGGGACGGCTGTTAAAAATTGGTCCGAGGCGATGATCGTATTTAATCGCGTCGTTCGCAAAGGCGTTTTCTGCGGATATGACCGGGAGTGCCTTTACCGCCACAGCATCCTCCGCCGCTTCGTGATTCATATCAATTTGAAGATCCTGATCTTCCCCAATCATTGCCACGATTGGCTCACCGGAGGTTTTCCCGTTTTCTGAAGCTGCAAAACGATTACTTTCAGTGCTGCTGGACATCCCGCCCGCTTCATCAATCAGCCGATCCCGCATCTCAAACTCTTCGAGAACCAGACTAACCAGCCTGGCCCGCTCACGGGCTACAGCCAGACTAGCTTTAAGCCTCTCCACTTCCAACTCTCGCTCCTCCACCTGGGTTTCCAGATCCACTACCTTTCCGGCCAGTCCCTGCTGGGCCGAAAGCTGATTGCGCAAGGTGAGTATCTCCTGATCGCGTTCGCTCAAACACCGAGCGAATTCCTCATCACTCTCTCGCGCAATGGAACCTGGGGAGCGGGCCGTCTTGCGCCCCTTGATGTCAGTTTCCTTCAGACGAGCGTTCGTCTCATTCTCCCTTCGGAGAGCCTCCAAAAGCTGGTCTTTTTCGATGATTTGTTTTTCCAGATCATCGACCCGCTGGATATATTCCAGTATAACAGGGTTATCCGTTTTATCTGTCAAAGAGGCTTTCTCCGACTTACTTTCCAGAGCTTCACAAATCTGATCCCGCTCGCACCGTAATATACTAAGATCCCTATCCCTTTCCTCGATAGTCCGCTCCAGTTCCCCAATGTGGCGGTTCATCTCCGCAACCCTGGCATCATCTTCTAGTGCTACATGGGCGGAAAATTGATTGTTGAGAAAACCCTCTCTTTCCGCGCGGAGCCGGGCCAAGTCAGCATCACGCTCACCAAGATACCATTCTAATTCGGCAATTCGATGTCCCATTTGATCTTTGGCGCTGGCTTCATTTCGAATGTTTTCCAATTCCCCAAGCTGATGGTGGAGAGCAGCCCGCTCATTGCGCAGATTTTCAAGTTCGCCATCGCGCTCCCCGAGGAGCCATTCCAGCTCCTGAATCCGGGAACCCATCCCCCGTCCGTTTCCTGTCAGCGACTCATTGCATGAACGCAATTCGCCGATTTGGCGCTCTTTTTCATCCAAAATCGATTCCAACTCCCGAATTCTCGGTTCCAAATTACTTACTGAATTCAACTCATTTCGGACTGTGTCGAGATGAACGACCAAGCCATCTTTCTCAAAGCGTAACTCATCCAACTCCGTCTCACGTTCCGCTAAGCTGCTCCGCAAAGCGTCCTGCTCGACCCGCAGGCACTCAAGATCTCTATCCCTGTCACCGAGTAGGTTTTGCAAATCACCGATGCGATTCGATTGGGCTCCAACTTTTTCCTCGATCTCTCTGCGCATAACCGCGATCTCATTTTCGAGCGCTTCGGCTTCCTTACGGGCCAGTCTCAGCTCCTCGCTTCTTTCACCCAGACACCACTCCAGATCTCGCTTTTCCAGGTCGAGATTTTCGCGCTCAGCCACCTTGAGTTGCAGCTCCTCGCGCTCGAACTGAAGCGTTTCGAGGCGAAGTTCTTTTTCCCGAAGGTGTTCGATTTCCAGGTTTTTCGATTTCAGGCCCTCCTGTAGCTCAATGCGCTCTCTTTTTAAATATTCCAGCTCCTGGTCGCGATCACCAATCACTCCTTCGAGGTGATCTATCCGACTCCTGAGACCTTCACGAGCCTTCAGCTCATTTTGCAAAAGATTGATTTCCAGGTGGAGAGCGTTTTTCTCTTCACAGATGCCGGCCAGTTCGTTGTGCTGGTCGTTGAGCTGCTGATCAAGATGCTGGACCCGGCCTTCCATTTCCAACTTAACGGTCTCACGCTCCTCACGAAGGCGATTCAATTCGGAATCATGTTTGGCGATGATCACATCCACCTCGTCGAGGAGCTGCCGTGCCCCCTGTTTTTCCAGGAGATCCTCTTCCAGTACTGCTATTTTGTAGTCTTTGTCATCCGCAGCGGCCTCCAGTTCATTGATTCGATTTTCCAGTTCGATGCGCTCTCTTTTTAAATGCTCGAGTTCCCTTCCCCGATTTCCGTGCACTTCTTCGAGGTGATCGATTCGACTTCTAAGGCCATCGTGGTCTTTCAACCCGCTTCTCAAATGGGCAATCTCCGCATTTTTTTCTCTTTCCACCTCCTTCAGGGCGGCAAATGCCCCTTCGCTGTCGAGGCGTTTTTGGGTGAGGTCCCGAATCCGATCCTCCAATGCTGTCCTAAAGCCCTCCCGCTCTTCGCGCAGTTGACTAACCTCCAAATCCCGCTGCACCACCAACTCTTCGAGCAATTGGTGATCCTCTTGTTTGTCCAGCAGTTCCGCTTCCAAAGTGGAGACCTTTTCCGAAAAATGATTGATTTCCAAATCCAATTCATTGATCCGATTCTCCATTTCGAAGCGATTTTGGGTCAATTGCTCCGCAGCCTCCTCCTTGGTGCGCAAAAGTGCCCCCCATTCCTCCTCCCTGACTCGGTGGTTCTGAATCAAAAGAGCCCTCTCTTCGATCAACTGCCCTGCTTCTTTTTCTTGCTTTTGTAAAGAGTTTTGAAGCGCCATGACCTCCTGCTCCCGTGCCTTCACCTCGTTGCACAGACTTTCATCCTTGCGCTTCAGGATTTCGTGCTCAGCTTCTAAAAGTGAAAGCGACTTTCGAGTCTCGGACAATTCCCGACGCGCCTTCTCCGAGGCCTCGCTTAGCATGGAGAGGCGTCTATTCAAGAGGTTCATTTCCTCTTCGCTGTTCTCCAAATCGAATTGCCACTTCTTGCGATCCGCTCCGTTTTGAAGATCGAGGGAATTTAGTAGCTGATTTTGTTCCCCAATGACTTCATTTACCTGATTGGAGAACGAGCCACTTTCCCGACGCAGATTTTGCAGCCTGACCAATAATTCCTGCCCCCAAAGCAGGTATGCCAGGAACAAGCCTGCCAGCAGAAACATCCACGGAATCGGACTCAACAATACATCCAGAAAAATCTGAAATCGGGTCTGTCCAATCACCGAAAGATGAGTTAAAAAATCAAAGGAATCGTTTGAGATAAGCATTGGATTCATGAGAAACAAGTATGCTGATTAACCCCTGCCTTTGTCGCCGAGACTTGTGGTTGAATCCTGTTGCTGTTGAAAGTTTCCCCCCCCTTTCTTCAAAGCCTGGCTAAACTTTCGATTATCCTCTTCGAGTCGTTCCAGCTCAAAGCCGTAGCGCTTCAACAGCCTCCCCCCAATCAAAAGGCCCAGAAGGAAAAACCCCACCGCAAAGGCAATGCCCAGCCAGGAAATAATGAGATCAGGCACTTCCGCACTCGCCTGAATCAGAAGAAGATCGTGGTTCATGAGACTACTATCTCAGATCATTTCCCAAAAAAAAGCCGTAAACTCTGTTTCAGCCATAAAAAATGGCAATATCCCGTCTCCCAAAAAATCACTTTTCCTGTTTGATTCGAATATCCTTAAATCGAATCGTCATTTCCGGGCCCTTATGGATCTGCAAGGCGAGGATGCCCGCTGCGTCAAATTCGCCTTCTTGAAAATCCTCCAACTCTGCCATCACCACACCGTTGATGCGCAAAACCAAGAGATTACCCTGGGCACTGATGTGATACTCGTTCCAGCCCTCCAAATCCACCTTCGCCATCAACGCCGCCGGATCAGCCACCATTTCCGAATGGCGGGTGCCGTCTTCTTCGATCCTCGTTTTTTGTCCCCGGACCGCCAGCACTTTGCGAGGGGTGTGTTCATCATAGAGCGTACCCAGCCACTTTCCAGCGCGGTCAATATCGGCCTGATAGCCCACCACGTGGCCGTCTTCTTTGGCCGATCCCCGCAACTGAATCCCTGAATTGGCAGCGGCTGGGCCTTCGATCCTGAAACTCAGTTTTAGTTCAAAATCCCCCGGTTTACCACCCTGCCATACCAAAAAGCGATTATCAGCGATGGGATTTCCTGCCGGATTCGTCGCCACAATGGCCCCATCTTCCACCCGGAACAGATCCTCCTGAACACAGTTCCAACCCGCGAGCGTTTTCCCATCGAAAATCGACACAAAACCAGTCTCATCCGCCTTCAAACTTGCGACCCCGATACATATCACCCCTAGACCAACCAAAAAGAAAGATATTTTCATGGAAAAAACTTAAGCCCAGCACCCTGGCACAGTCAAACCCTCCACCCCGCGTATTCCCGTTGCAAGCGTTGCCAAAAGAGGTAGATTCCGAGTCCTGATTGGTCAGAACAACCCGCTTTTTGGGACTTGAGAAAAAAGGAGAGATGGCTGAGTTCGGTTTAAGGCGCTCGATTCGAAATCGAGTGTAGTTTAATCGCTACCGTGGGTTCGAATCCCACTCTCTCTGTTTCCCGAAGACCACAAGGCGAAACCTTCGTTCAACAGGGTACAGTTGCCGACTTAATAGGGTACAATCTCTCGGTTTCCCGCAGCCACCTCACGGTTGCTCTTTCACCTCCGCCGCCATCTCCAGCAGCGCATCCATCAGTTTCACAGATGCCTGTGACTCGGTGCTGTTGGTGCCAGGCCAGGTTTCGTATCCGCCAAGTTCAAAGTGTCGCGGCGTAGGCATGTAGCCGTAATACCCGTGCGCGAGTTCAACCATAAATGATTTCGAAAAGGGACTGCGCTTTCTAAACTCCACACCTGTCTCAGCAAAAGTCTCACACGGAGATGTGCCAATGCAGATGTCGCCAATTCGCAGAATCTGCGCTGGAAATTTGGTCTCGGGACTGGGTTTGGCGAGGCGCTGGACTCGTCCGGCATAGGCCAGCGGAACTACATCTTTTGCTCCCTTTATCCTCGGGGCGTTTGCCTCGGTCTCCTTGGCCCAGGTAATGAGATCATCGGGGATGGTGCGCCACTTCACATCCAATTCGCGATAGCGCGAGGCCAGTGGGGCTTCGCTTTGCCAGGTCACCTTGGCCAGGGCTCCGTTCACCTTCGCCGCGACATCTTCAGCGACATAGGACATCTGTTCATACGGCTTTTTGCGGGGCTGGGGATTGCGGAAGTTGATGTTATTCACGTCGCCGCTGGTGCCGTTGGCCAACATCGCGACAAAAGGTGGATCCCCCGCGACCTCTCCCTGGAGGCGTTTCAGAGCCTCGCAATAGACACCAAAGTAGTCAGCGGAAACCTCGGCGCTACCTACACCACCCACATAATGCAGCGAGTAGGCCGAGTACAGCGAGATCAATCGCCCCCCCGGCTCTCGCAGCGCGATGAAGCTCACCGTTGGATCCGGTTCACCCGCAGGCTCGACCAGGGCGGCATTACCCGCGCCGGGGTTCATCTTCACCTTGTCGATCTTGCCGAAAGGATTCGGCGGCATGGTGCCTTCTTTGAGAAACCAGCGGCGGATGTTGACATGCTCCGGCACATCCACCGTGCCAAAGGCTATCTCCGCAGGACGCAACAAATTCACCGCCCGGCGGACACCATCCGCGATCCGGCGAGCCACGAACTTCTGGTAATCCGTCAGTTCCAGATCAGAAAAATAGCCGCGCACCGGGCCACCCAGCGCATTCACCGCCGAGTGGGTGTGCGTGGCGCTGATAAGCACATTCGCCGCCGGAATACCGGTTTCCTTTTCGATCAACTCCCGAGCCTTCACCGACACACTGCGATGCAGCCCCAGCAAGTCACACACCACCAGCGCCAGCTTGGTCTTGCCATCGTCGAGGACCAGACAGCGAGCATGAAGCTCATCATGAATGTGCGTGCATGGATACGGTGAAAATCCACCAACCACCTCGCCACCAAGATCCGGCGTGATGTTTGAAGTGGCCGCCCCCGCCCTCAGCGCAGCCTTGGGGTCATCTACGGCGAGCGAGAAGGTTGTGAAAAGGCATAAGGCCGCGATCAATGTGTAGCAGGATGGTCGTTTCATAGCTGTTATTATTTTCGGTAAACGAATTTCCATTGCCAGGCAAACCCGCGATCAAGACCCCAGCCACTCATCGCGATTCGCCGCCACAAAATCGTCGTCATGGAGATGCGGATACGCCGCGTAAACCCGGTCTATCTCGGCGAGTTGCCCCGGGCTCAGGGTTTCGTTCTTGTCGAGACACCACAGCCCTTCGAGCAGACCCTGGCGGCGCAAAACTTCGTGCAGACCGGCGATACACCCGCGAAAGCCATTGGCCGCATCGAAAAAAGCGGCGTTGCTGTCGGTCACTTCGATACCGAGACGCAGCAGCTCCGGCGTGGCATCTGCCCGACGACAGCGTTCCAGCAACTCAACCGCGCGCTGGGTCCACACCGACCAGTGACCAAGCAGACCACCGACGATCCGCCTCTCCCGGCCCGCAAACCGATACGGCGTCAGAAAATCAGCGACGATGTTGTCGTCGTTGCCGGTATAGAGGGCGATGTCTTCGCGGCCAGCCTCCACCACCGCCCGCACCACATCG
>JBGSJM010000361.1:0-12759 GCA_041742015.1 Verrucomicrobiales bacterium
CGATCTTAAATATTGAATACCACTTAAAGGGAAATTCTAAAACCTGTAAAGCCAGAATCAACAAACCAATATAGAGCACCCCTGTGGTAATAGCGCCAAACTCAAATCCACGGACGAAGGTATCCAGCCAGCCAAAGCCACCCAACCACCAAAATCCCAGAAAAAGAACCAGAAAAAAAGCCGAAGAACCGATTCCAAAAATTGATCGCAATCGGGTGTATTCTTTCGATCTTTCAAATGTTTCCGAGTCCACAAAACCTACAACTTCCGATGGCACAGAAGATTGAAAAGCCCTCAGATTTAGTAGGGTAGTAAAGAAATTCAATTTCCATGAAAGAACAAAACTAAAAGTTAAGAAAATAAACCACCCGTTAATTTGCAATTGAATCATACCGTTCTTTTCGGCACCAAAACTACCAATTTCTACTTATAGGCATAAATTAGCGCCCAGTCCTTGTCTGACTTGCTAGAACCTGTCAAGGCAACTCTCAAATAATACATTCCGGTGGATTCCGGGACGACCCTGATACTTATAATATTCTTTTTAGGTGTAAAGCGCACCGTTTCAGCTTTCATTAACTTCCCATCGCCATCATAGATATTGAGTTGAACCTCGTCATCAATCCCAGAAACCGCAAACCAGAATTGATATTGGTTGTTTTTGAAAAGCTGCTGTGGAATCAACTTACTCTCCCCTGGCTTAAAGCTTCCTCTCATCCAGTCTTCACGAAGAATCAGACCTTCAGAACCTTTTAATGACATAAGCGCCAAGCGCTGGGCGAGCAGTTTTTCGTGATTGATTTCATCGGCAAATCCCACCTTCACCCAAACAATCGCGAGCAGGACTACCAAAAATCGTAAGTGTTTTGCACCTTTGGCCATTTGAGATCAATTACCATAAATGGCATTGAGGACGGTGTGAGTTTCTTTCTCGATCCCTGACACTTGCGCCAAACTGAAAGTTCCAGTCTTATCAGATTTCATCAAGTCACTCAATTTCAGCAATGCCCCACCAATTTGAGCGAATACTTCATCCGATTTGATTGACGAAGGAAGCACTTTGTAGCCATCTTTAAGTTGCTCCAACAGCCCAGCCTGATTGAGCAAATCAGCCCCTTCAAGTGAATAGTTATTCTTTAGAATCGAGGCAAGGGCACCAGTACCTCCGAGCCAACCGCCCAACGAGACGAGGCTCGCCATCTCTTCATCGGGCATGGTTTTCAGGGTTTGAAGAACCGTCTGCCGGGTCCGGTCCAACTCCTGCTTCACTGCGTCCCAATTCTTTTCGCGCAAAGATTCCATGATGAGGTTAACCCTGCCTTCAACCGCTTTCTCGACATCCAGACTGCCTGCAAGACGTTGCACTGACATCCCAACTCGCCTGACTTCCGCTGTATTTTTGGCCTGAACCGCAATAAAACCCTGGGATATGGCGAGACCAAAAAAAAGAGCTGACCGGGAACGGTTGGGATTGGGCTTAAAGTCCCGTGGGTCAATCTGACCGTTCCAATCCTGATCGCCAAGCTTGTCTAACGCAGCAAAAACCTCCAGCGGAATGGGAATCACGTTTGAGGTGATGATCACAGCGCCTTCTCTTTTTAGATCTATCGCCACGGGTGGCTCCTCGGCCTTGAGCGGCGTTAATCCAGATGCGGCTGCCATTAAAAACGCTGTAATCCGTTTCATAATTCTTGGTTGGTTAATTCCTGTGACGAACAAAACAACAGGGTACAATGCCCGACTGCACCCTGTTTAATTCGCAATTGTACCCTGTTTAACACAAAAAATCACTAACATTCGTTTTCATTTGCGATTTCCTGGGTTCACAAAAGGATTCACTGCCATAGACCGAATATTTTCACACTTCCGGTTTGGAATTTCTGAGTTACGATTAAACATGGTCGGAACTACCCCAATTTGCTTTCCAGTGGTCTTTGGTCTGGTTTTTTTGAACCTTTTGACTTTGAGCTTATCAGCAGAAACTCTCAAGGAGTCGCGACAAAAATTTCTTAAAGCGGAATCACTAAAAGAAACAGGTTTCCGGACTGATCCAGCTAATATTTCGTCGATTTTCAATCAACTTTTGCGGGACATTCTTCAGGATGAACCAGAAATGGCGGCCCAGTTGGTGTTCCATACTAATCAACTTATTCTAAGGGAGATTGAACAAAGGGGCAGCTTTAAACCCCTCCGCAATGGCGACAACTACATCGCGAAGTTTCTCGAAAATTACGAGGGGCAAACCCCTTCGATTGCACCGATCGGAGTAATGGTTCGAACTTATCGCCGGGATCATTCAGGCCAAATACCATTTGAGGGATTCGGAACCGATGCGCAACAGTTCAATTTCCTGAGCCACTTTCTAAGCCTCGGGGGAAATTATCAAACCACTCCGGCAATTGAATCAATGGTCAGGGATCTCCGGCAGGTTTGTGGTGAAGGCAGGGCCGTTTTTCTCACACCCTACTTTTTCAATTTCGTCTATCAGCTTAGGCCAGCCCAGAGAAGCGCTCTAGCCAAATGGGCGACGGACGCTGGTCGCCATCCAGATTTACTGGTTTCCGATTACGGTTCAAGTATCCATTTGGCAATCGCCATGTTTGAAAGAGCCGAAGGTTCAATTGTTGCCAATCAGAGTTTATGGCGAGGTGCCGAACTGGATAACCGCCTCATTGAAGTGCTTCAGGACAGTGCGATCAGCACCGCATGGAAAGCCGGATTCACCGCGCTCATGGGCAAACACTTTCGGATGGAGATGTCCCCAGCACTGCGAATCGAAATCGGACGGAATCTTACCAGCGTCTTGGAAAACAAAATCCCATTTTCTGGAAGGTCTTTCAAATATAGCATTGCCGCTTTTTTGAGAGGCGATGACAAGGATATTGCCTGGTGCACCCAGGGAATTGACCTGCTTAAAGCCTGGGAAATCAGAACCTCAAAAGGCGAAACTGATGAATCTGTCACCTTTTCACCTGGTGCAGACTGGATCATTCCAATGATGGAATTGCTTTGCAGAGTGGGAACGGAACTTGAAATCTCGCTCCATTTCAAAAAGTACTGTTTTCAAGATCTGGTCTTTCCCGGTCTATGGATTAATCTGATTAAATCAGGCCAATTTTCATTGGCTAACGAGGCGTTTTCTCAATTTGGAGCCCTTTCTGAATACTCGCCCATCAGTTTCCAAGTTGATACCACTTTCGACAAGAAACTGGCTGAAGCGATTCCAGCCTACCTCCCGAGCATAAAAGACGAAAAAGACCGCATTTTTGCTGAACTGTTGCTTGCTGCGATTGGTGACCCGGACAGACATGGACCTCAAACCACCGGTTCGACTCTACAATCACGGTTGGATGAATTCGTGAAAAAACACCCGGTGCTACCAGGATGGGTCGGAGATCAGGAAATGCGAGCTCTGGAAATTCTAACTCTGAGCCAGCGAAATTCAGCCATCAAAAAACTCCTTGAGGAACGGCAGACAGGATTTGAAAACCGGATCGAACAGGAAGAAAACCGTTATCACCCCTATTGGGCGGCTCGCATCGAAATGCATTCAGCGTTGGAAGAAATGGAAATCGGTCAGAATTTCCCAATCGAGCTGTGGTGGGGGCGCGTTGTAATGGACAAAAATCAGACAATTGTCCGCCAGCAGGGTTATCTGGCAAAATCGATTCTCATCGTGATGGATGAGCGAATGGCCGATGCCTGCCAAAGTTGTGACATTGAAAGGCTCCGCAAATTTTTGCCGATCAGCCGAAGCATTTTGCAGTTTGTCCCGGATTTTATCTTGCCGATTTATCTGCGACAGTTTGCCGTTTCATCACTTACGGCTCATGCCATGTGTGACAATATGGGAGATTGGGATCTTTGGTGGCAGTCGCTCGACGCGATGCGCCGAAAACATTTGGTATCCATTTTACTCCCACGAACCGACGAACCCTTTGAAGAAGAAGAATCCTGCCACTTGGTCGGGTCAATCAAGACGCTGACCTCCGCAAAATCAATCGGAGCAGCACAGCCCCAGATAGCGCCTGAAATTGGGCGTAGAGTTTGTATGAATGTCTTTGGCTCAGCTTTAATCGATGAAGGCTATCAAGGCTTCTCAACTCTGGCCAACGCTGTTTCCCGTGGATTAATTTCGGAAAAAGACATGTCTGAAATCGCAGAAGCCATCGCCCGCAAAGCCCCACGTAACGGGAGCAGTTGGAGAGAATTTCTTGGCATTTTTAGCGATCAGAATCATCTTCTGGAGACACTCCATCTTTTGGAAAACGAGATATCATCAACCGATCCGTCACTTCCTTTGATGAATAGCTTACGAATCGAAAGACTAGAAATTCTAAAAGCACTTGGCCCAAAAAACCGTGCAGAGGATTCCCTATCAAAGTTTCAAAACACTCATTTTGACCTGCCAAGGGAATATCAAACTATTATTCAGAATCTGGAGAAAAGATAGGTTCCAATTCACTCAGATACCTAACAACCCCTAGTTTCCGTCACTAACAGTTTCACAAACGCGGTCTGTTATAACCTTATCCAGATTTTGGATTTTTGACTGAAAATCTGTCCCATCCGTGTCCCGGCGATCTCCAACAATCGAATGACGCAAAGGTGGCCGACTTTTCCAATTCGTATTCCACTTATTGTTACTGGAAGGCGATTTCATCATTGGATTCCGACTCACTTCAGTCCAAATTTTCGATGAACCATCGGTATACAAAGTTTTGTATGTGATTTCACAAACTTCAATTTGATACTGGTATCCCTCTGATGTACAGGCGGTCTCACAATGGCAACACTTCCTGCAAATCTGAGTGGTGACGCACTTTACAGGACGATCCGGCCAGCGAGGTAATTCACAACGGGCTTTAGGGCGCGGAGGAGTTAGTGGCTTTAGGGGCGTTGGACATGGAACACAACAATCGCCAGGTCCACCGACATGACATGTCTTGCAGTGGCAGGCACCCAAAAGAAATGCCATCAGCCCAAAAACCATCAGTGTAAAAAAATGTCTCATGTCAGGATGTGTTTCGCTTCGTCATTTAAATATTTTTAACAAAATATCTAAACACATCCTATCGTTTATCGTTTCCGAATCGTTTCGTCAACCTTTTTTGACGAATTGAGCCAATTCGAATGGATATTTTATAATTGACCAATTGTGCCGAAGCAGCGGTTCTCCTCACAATAATCCAAGGTAGGGAAGGTTGCCTCCTTCCTTAAAACACCCTAATCTGGAATCCGAAGTTGCATACCCGGTTTTACTCTCGAAAACATGATGTTGTTCTCTCTCCTCAAAGCCAGCCCCCCAACCCCAAACTTTCGACTGATAGAATTTACTGAGTCTCCCTCACAAACCGTATAAGTGCGAACAGGCAAACTTTTAATCAGAGCAGCAACAGGTTTGGAGGCATTATTGAATGACGGAGTAGGAAAATGACTGGTGTTGAGAACTTCTTTAGGACTTCCAGAATTAGGATAATGTGCTACTGCAGCAACCTCATGGGATCGAAGTAGGCCTTTTAATTCAGGTGTTCTGGCAAGTTCAGGACGGGGGTCCACTTGAATCAATGTCTGGGGTGCTGCCTGCAAAGGAATTTTGTGTGCGATAACGTGCGGCTCAATCTCCCTTTGTAGAATTGGCGGGTTTTTATATGGGCTTGTTTGATAGGCCTTGCCTAACTGACCTACAGCCGCAGACGCTAAATGGGTCTCAGGAAGTTTTCTGGCACTGGCAAAAGGAGTGACTGTTTTTTGGCCGACTGGCGATGAAACGAAATTGGAATGATTGTGTTCTGAACTGTTTTCTGGTCTTTGCCGCAGTTGAGCGACTTTAGAATCAGAATGCCCATTTGAGACAGAAGAGCTTGCGTTCGACGAAATTGAAGGAATCACTAACTGCTGATTCGGAAAAATCACCGTCCTCTCTAAACCGTTCCTCAACATGATCTGTTCATGTGGAATTCCGAATTTTTGACCAATCTTGAAAAGGTTATCACCTTTTTTTACCTGATATTTAATATCCGCAGTTCCTGTACCCATTGAGAACATCCCAATAGCAAGGATAGAAAACATCTTGGCTAAGCGATTCATAGTAACATTAAGTTATGAGAACAATTTTTAGACGATTCAACCCTTCCAAATATTCGAAAAAAAATGAGTCTATCCGAAAATAATTGTTTCCCGAATTAATTGACTGGAATTGCCTCAGCCACTACAGGCTGGTTTGGTTGACTTGCATTCTCATTAAGGATTCTGACGATTTCCTTAATTGCCTCCGGATACAAATGAATGCCATGTTTGCCATCGAAAACTTTTTCCGACTCCACCCCTGGAATGTGACTGCTTTTGTATTCAACAACCCCATCCGTGCTCATAATGTTTGCGACCCGATCAGATCCCTTTTCGTTACCCATGATCGAATTATATTTCACCGTTGGATTCAAAGGTAGCGGCGAAAAGAGTTTAATCGCTGCCGACTCCTCGTTTAGCTGTTGAACACTCGTCGGAACTCTCCCAACGACTTCTTTTCCCAAAGACGTGAGTTGGTTTGTCGAAGCCGAAAGAAGGTTTTTGCCAAGAGTTACAAGGTGAGATGGTGCCTGAATGATGAGGTCGGCAACTGCCCCAACTTTGTAATCAGCCAAAGGAGAGCCTTGATGAGGAACCGCTAAAAAAATCACCCGATCAATGTAAGGAAGAGGTTCAAAAATAAACATATTTTTCAAAAGCACCCGATCAGCCTCTGAAACATCCAACTGATCTGGCGTCACTGTAAAAACCTGATCCCAAAGACCTGTCCCACTGTTTTGGGTTAGGGGTTTCGATATCAAACCGCCCATGCTGTGAGCAACGATTGCGACCCGATTGCACGCGGAGCCCCGTCCCCGACGGTATGCTCTCATTCTCTCGATCTCGGTCCTTAATTTAGCTGACAAAAAAGGCACTGGTGCCCCAGTTGGATACCCAAAATTCCAAAATTCGTATTTATCTCTAATCACTGGATCCGCCATCATCTCATTGATCGTGTTATTCCAAGTGTTCGGGGTAGACTTGAGCCCATGGACAAAAACCACAGGTATCTTCCCTGGATCAAATGCCGAGATCCGGAAAAGACCCATATGTTTGGAGAATTTCTCGTATTTGATTAAACCAGACAAATTAACAAACTGGCTTTGCCGGTCAAAAAGATCACGCGCGATTGAAGCCGTGTAATCCGCCTGCATTGGCAGGTCATTTTCCCCCACTGTTACCAGGGTGTTTTCCGACTGTGTCGGATCCATGAATCTCATAATCGGTCTCAACGGTTCGTCCAAGTCCAAAATTGCAGTGACCGGATACCAAAGACCCGTTGTTGCGATCATTGGGTCACCCGGAGTCCAATGCTGGCGAACCACAAGAGGCGCTCCGATCCCATCGACCCTCACCTCGCTTCGCAAACCTCTTTTTACCTTGATTGAGTCAACAGGAATCAGACGATCAACACTTGCCGTGTTATCAATACCGGCCGTATCAATGATCAATGGATAGTCTCCATCCAATGTCCGCAAAGTAATTGGAGCCGCCGCTTTTTTGGTCATCCGAAACGAAATCTGGGAAATAACGTTTCCCACCGTTTCGTTGTATTCAGCCATGGCCGTTAAATCGCCATTCTTGACCGCCTCCCACTGCCGATGGGTCAGATCAAGGTCTATAGGGCTTTTAAAAGCTGCAATATGCCCTTGTTTTACAACGATTTCCTTCCGCGAACATCCCGTCAATCCGGTCCCTAAAACCAGAATAAAGAGCGTTGTAATGGTTAATTGGCAACTCATAGCCCGAAATCAAAACCGAATGAAGACGAATTTCTTGTGAAGATTATGTGATTTTCTTTAATTTGTGCTCGAATTTTGATTTAGGTAAGAGATAGGATAGCAAAAAATAAATTTCTGCAATCGCACCATGCCACTAGCAGCATTCTAATCCCAATCCCATTTATTAACAATAATGAATTTCCAATGTCCATCCTGCTCCATTACCTTACAAGCCGAACCGGAATTCGCAGGAAAAGTGGTCAAATGCCCGGCTTGCAACACAAAAATTCAGATCCCGGCAGACTTTGGGAAGGATACACCGCAAACCGGTGAGATGTCTTCTCCGGAATCCAAATTACCCGAACTAAATCTTGGAACTGCCCACGGGGACCATCCTGCATCGGTGAATATTTGGATAGCCCTCGGCATTGGCATTGCGATTACCTGTCTAGTTTACTTCATCATGTACCTCACCCCGTCTCAATACAATGCAAAGGGGGAGCCGGTTGGCCCATGGATCAAGGAGTTTTTTGTTAACCGCGGCTGGCCACAACACGCTTCAACATTCCTTTCCGGTTGGTGTATCGGAGTTCTCTGGCTGAAATATTTGAACATTAAAAAGCAAAAACGCGCCATGTTGATCCAAGCTCTTCCTGAGTCCATTGATGCGGAAATCAATATCCAGAACCTAAAAACGTTTCATGATAATTTGCTAAATTTTCCGAAACAGCTTCGGAACACATACATAGTGAACCGGATCCGGAGGGCTCTGGAGTTCTTTTACGTCCGCCAAAACAACCCTGAGGTAGCCCAAATGGTTTCTTCAATGTCAGATGTGGACGCCAACAAAGTGGCAGGTAGTTACTCCATGGTTAAAGTATTCCTTTGGGCAGTTCCTATTATGGGATTTATCGGCACTGTTGTGGGGATTGGTGACGCCATCAGCCAGTTCGGAAGCGTCCTTGCTGGCGGAACCGATGACATCATGGGGGCTCTCACTCCGGTGCTCGGCTCTATGGGAATGGCCTTTGACACAACCCTTCTGGCACTCGTCTTTTCCATTATTCTCGCATTTCCTGCCAGCGGACTGCAGGGAATGGAAGAAGACGTGGTAACAGATGTGGATGAATATTGCATCGATAACTTCCTAAAACGCCTCAATGACGGTGGGGCCGGAAAAGCTCAGTTTGATGGAGATGCAGACCTTTTGAGGGCGGTGGGAGAAGCCATGGCGGAGAACCAGAAAAGCGTCATGGACCGGTTTGAAGGTGTTCAGAAGATTATGTCATCCAATCTTGAGAACCAGACTAAGAACTACGAAAAAGTAGCTCAGGCCGTTGACAAACAACTTGAATCGATCGGTGCTAGAGCCCAAAAATTTGACGCCAATCTTGACGAAGGATATTTCAAAATAATTTCGGAACGGGTTAACTGTCTCACAGAAGGAATCCAAAACCTAAACGGTGTCCTAAAAGAGTTGAACGGAAAACAAATTGTGGTCAAGAAAAAGTGGTTTGGAAGGTAAATCGGTTAATATGACGCTCACCAATTGGTTAGTTCCCCCCATTTAATACAAGCCTATGGCACGAAGAAAACCTAGTGGAATGTCGATAAACCTGTTCCCTTTCCTGAGCATACTTGTTTGTATCATCGGTTGTTTGACCTTGATTATTGTGGTTATCAACATCTCTCAGATGAACAAGGCCGAAGGCATGACCCCTGATGAGTTGCTGAGAGCCCAAGAATGGATGGCCATCAAAAAGGAACAGGAAAAAGACCGTGAAGAATACGACAAGCTGAAAAATCTGATCGAAAAGATGATTCAGGATAACCGTGACACCATTGCCAAGCGCGATAAACTTATCCGCCTGAAGGAGATGAAGGAAAATCAGCAAAAGATCGATGAAAGTCGAAACGAGTTAATCGCCAAGATCAACGCTCTCCAGGCGGCAATCAATCAGTTTGACAAACAATACCCGGAACTAGCCAAACAGATTGAAACACTCCTTGCCGAACTTCAGAAACGCGATCTCCCCCCCGATCCCCCAAAGCTTCGTGTGCGGCCCAGTGGATCCGGCACATCCTCCTTCCCTTATTTTGTCGAGGCAGCGAATAATTCGCTTCGCATCCACAAAAGTCTAAAGGAAGAACCAGTCGACATTCCCACTGCCGCTCTCGGTCAGAACGAAGCTTTTGTTGATTTGTTGAAAACCGTTTCTTCCAAAACTAATAACCGCCTCGTATTTCTTATTCGTGGCAGCAAGGCATCCGCACAATCATACAATGAGGCAAGCAAGTTCATTTCCGTTTATAATGAACAACATAAGGCGGAGCCAAGATTTAATCGTATTGTCCCAGGGCGTCTCCCCCTCCCAGGTGAAGGCAAAGTGGACCTCACTCCTTTCGCCAGGTACCTTCAATAATCATTTATCTACTCGACAATGGCCAGAAGACCCAGACAGGAAGAAGAGCGAAGCATGGATTCCCTGATGGACGCCATGACAAACGTGGTTGGCATTCTTCTACTTATCCTTATCGTAAGCAGTTTGGGTATGACTGCTGCCGTGGAAAAAGCCATGGAAAACATGCCCGAAATCAGCCAGGAACAACTGGAGGAAATGAGGTCCAGCCGAAAAAAGACCCTTGATAACCTTCAAGATCTCCGCTCAACTCAAAACAACGTCAAGGAAACAGCTATAAAACCAGAGGAAGCAGACCAGTTGGCCTTGGCACTCGATTCATTCGAAAAAGAAAACGCCGATTTGGCAAGCAAAACTTCCGATGTTGATGAACTTCTGACAAAATCCAAAGAATTGGAGCCAGTGAAGTTGGAGAAAGAAATCCGAAACACTAAAGCCACCAGGGAACTCAATGATCTTGAAGCCGCTCTTGCTGCAAAACCACTTGTTGAGAGCCCTCCCGCCCAGGAAATCACCCTACCCGACCCCCGTCCTGCCGACCCTGAAGCTTTTGTCTACTATGTCGCATGTAGAAAACGCAAAGTTTATGTGATTGGCGAACCATATGAAGTTATGTCGAAAATCAGGACGGCACTCGATGCTCAGTTTACGGAACTCGCCTACCAAGGAAATGAAATAGGCTACTACACCCACAACCTTTTAACTACAAGGTCCGATCCAGAAAAAAGACCGCTTCCATTTATGGTCGATTATCAAGCCAAAACCAAACGCGCCAAAGAAGCGCTCGGTTATATGAACAGTGTTTCTCTCAAAAGTCCCCAACTTCCTGCGGGAAGACCCATATTTCAGGAACTGTTTGGCGCTAATGAAGCCAGTCAGGAAGAAAAAAAAGAATGGTCCGTGGCCAAATTCCGGCTTGACAAAAACAAGGTTAAAAACTTTTTCGAAAAAAACGCTGGCAAAGGTGAACTCACTTTTTTCCCTTCTTTTCCCGGAGACCGGGTCAAAATCGACATTGGACTTAGCCCAGACCGGGGTATCCCTGAGAATCAGCTCCTTAGCATAAACTCACCGTTCATGGAACTGATCGACAAAGCAGCCCTAAACCGGCGCGCCATTGTTATGTACTATGTCTCATCTGACAGCTTTGATACCTACCTAAAAGCACGCGACTACAGCACCAGCAAAAACGTGGCGGCGGGTTGGACTTTGTGGGATGAAGAGAGAATCACGAATCTCCAACCCAATAAGCTGATGGAATCCCTGCCGTATGACATGAGTCAACTGCCAGCCAGTGATTACCTGAAACTATCTCAGTTTGTGGGCCCAAAACTAGCCGGAGCTGTAAATGCCAAAATTGACAGCTTCACGGCGGATCTTGAAAGTATCCCGGTTCCAAAAGAGTTAACCGACCCCAAAGCCATAGCTGACTTCAAAACTGGGCTTAAGGAAAATCGGGAACAATGGGCCAGGGAGATCCCAAACATGGTAAAATTACTATACCGGACTCCGCTTGCCGTCTCAGAGGCAAAAAAAGGAGACGTCTTGATCCAGGAGCACCCCCCGGAAGTTATGTTTATCCGCACATTTGTTCCTAGCAATCCTCCGACAGCTCCGAGACCAGCCCAAGGAGCCCCCCAAGGTGGCGGAGGAAGGCCTAACCTAATTCTTGACTAACCCTTTTCAATCTGGAACTGTACAATTTTCGATAACCATTACACACATTTCAAACACGATCAGGCCTTTCCAAACAGCGCTTTCTTATCCCAGTATTCCTTTTCCAATAATTCATGGCGAGTCACAATACCGCGATACCATTGTAGTTTAAGTTCGGTCTTTTCCCTCTCCGTCAAACCCCAAGCACCCCCTTCGTTTCGAAGCCTCTCGGCGATCCGAGAAAGAATAATGGCCACTGATACCGAAACATTAAAACTTTGTGTAAACCCATACATCGGAAGGCAAAGGTGGTCATCCGCCGCTAAAATCGTATCCTCCTTTAATCCCATTTCTTCAGTTCCAAAAAGAAGAACCAAGGGTTGGTCAAGGGGAAGATTCTCCGTGTTGTAACCGGGGTGATGGGGAGTTGTAGCAACAATGCGATAACCACGATTACGAAGAACTTCCAAGGCGACTTGAGAATTCTGATACCGAAAGAGTGTCAGCCATTTGGAACTTCCCATTGAAACATTCGGATTTGGTTGATAAGCATGGCGATGCTCCACAATGTGGACATCCTGGATACCCAGACAATCACAATTCCGCAAGCTGGCGCTTGCATTGTGAGGTTGATAAACCTCTTCCAACAGAATTGTCACCCGCCGGGTGCGTTGTTCAAGGGCCGCCTCAATCTTGCTCCGTTTATTTTCTGTAATGTATTGGCCCAAATAATTGATCAATTCTTCGTCGGCAGTCATAACTCAGCAACGAATAACACAATCTGGACGTGAGTCGAGCCGTTGCGCACTTGAAAAATCTTCTTCGAGCTTTAACCTTTAGATTCGGCTATAAAATGAGTGATAATATGACCAGCATGGAAGAAGATCTTGAGA
>JBGSJM010000362.1:0-4483 GCA_041742015.1 Verrucomicrobiales bacterium
GGGAGCCTTTTGATCACTGCTCTCAGCGTCGTCATCGGCTTGGGGATGGCGTATTTCAATCAATTGCGTGACGTACAGACCAAGATTGAGACTTTTCTCGAAAGTTCGACGTTAGGCTTGGCAAAGGAAATTTTGCAGTCCAGCGCAACCGGAAGGAAATTGGAGGAGTTGTGCTGGGGACATTTTGATGACCTCGATAAAACCGGTTATTTGATAGATGGAAAAGCGGTTATGGTGATCGGTCGAGTTAATGGCGAAATCTCGGTGGTTCATCACCAGTCCCTGCCTCCATTGTTGGAAGGCAGCCAACCGGTGATCGATAAGAACTTCTTGGCCGGGTTTAGCGGGATTTCCTATTTTGAGGGTTTTGACAAAGTAAGTTCGGCAGCTACCGCAGTCGCCTGTTTCTTTGGAAATAAAACCCCAAAGAAAATTCATGCATTTCATCCTGTGTCTATCACTGATGGGCAGGTGGCACCGATGGTCGTAATCAGTGAAATTCAATTTAGCAAAAAAGCATTTACGGGGTCAAAATTGTTGGGAGGGCAGCATTTCTGGCCCTTGTTGGCTATTTTCCCAATGATGGGGACTCTGATTTTTGTGAGTTGGTGGGTCACTCAAAGATTTAAGGAGTTGACCGATGGAATGCAAACCGTTGCGCAGGGGCGCTATGATTTGAGATTAAATGAGAGTGGGCCGCCTGAGATTGAAGCAATCCATGCCAGCTTCAACAAAATGGCAAAAAATCTCCAGGCGACATCGGATGATTACAGCGAGTCAATCAAAAAGCTCCGGGTCGCACAGAAGCAGGCGGAAGTTGCCCGCGAAGCAAAGTCGGATTTTTTAGCAAATATCAGTCATGAGATTCGAACTCCCATGAACGGAATCATTGGAACGGCGAGCCTTCTCGCGCAGACGGTTTTGACTTCGGAGCAGAGTGAATTAGTGCACATCATCACCAGTAGTGGCCACTCTCTGGTTCATTTAATCAATGATGTTTTGGATTTTTCCAAACTGGAATCAGAAAAGATGGAGTTGGAGAATCGGCCTTTTGATCTGATTGATCTGATCGAAGAGACCATTGAACTTTTTAGCTACCAAGCAGCAGAACGACGGATCGATTTGATGTATCATGTTAAAACTAATACGCCGTCTTGTATTTTCGGAGACCGGGAACGGCTGAAGCAAGTTTTGGTTAACCTGATTGGAAATGCGGTAAAATTCACTCCAGAGGGTGAAATTGTCGTCTCAGCAAAAATGGTTGCAGTAAAAAAAGGGAAAAACGAGCAGCCAGTTCTGCATTTAGGAGTAAGGGACAGTGGTATTGGGATAGCTGCAGAAAATTTGGAGAAAGTATTTGAGGCTTTTACCCAGGCTGACGCATCAACAACCAGGAAATTTGGGGGGACGGGCCTTGGGCTTTCGATCAGCCGCAAGATTTGTCGTTTGATGGGAGGCGATCTCGTTGCAGAGAGCATTCTCAATCAGGGTTCGGAATTTCGGGTGGAATTGCCATTCCGGGAAGTACCCCAGCAGGGAACGCTTCGGCCGCAGAATGACCCCAAGAATAAGGACCGCCTAAAAGGGAAGAAAGCGATCATTCTTTGCAGAAATCAGGTCTTTTCGGAGTTGCTTTCCCATAACTGCCAGACTTGGGGGATGGCAGCTCATATTTCGCCACCATTTTCGGTCGAATTGATGGATCAAATTATCCAATTTAATCCTGATATCTTGATTTTTGATTTGAAGGCGATGGGAGGAGATCAAAATGCCAAATTGCTCCTTGGCAGTGCTTTTTCCGCGAAGATCCCGGTTATCCTTCTAAAACATGTTGGGGAAAAGACCTTGCTTAACGACGACAAACTTCCGGATTCGATTCGCTGTATTTACAAACCACTCTCGGTATCAAAATTTTACGAAGCAATTGTCTCAGGGATTGAAAACAAGGCAAAAGGACATCACGCGCCGGAGAAGGGCAAACAAGCTGCTGCCCAAGCTAAACTTCAGCAGGTCAATGCGACTGAGAATTTTGCATCAAAATATCCGGCCAAGATTTTGGTTGTTGAGGATGTCTTGATAAATCAGAAAATTGCCTCAATGGTCCTGGGGAAACTGGGTTACGTTGACATCGAATGTGCCAACAACGGGCAAGAAGGGGTCGCAAGGGTGTTGAAGGGTGGAATCGATTTGATCTTTATGGACTTACAAATGCCTGTCATGGGTGGTGTGGACGCCTGTTTTGAGATCCGAAAAAGTTTCAATCTGGCCCGGCAGCCTATCGTTATAGCCATGACAGGGCACGCCCTGGCTGGCGTTAAAGAATCCTGTCTAGCGGCCGGCATGGATGCCTTCCTGACCAAGCCTATTAGTATCGATGAAGTTAAGAACGGTATTATTGAAAGCTTTCGTAAAAATCCTAGTTTTGCAAAAAGAACATAGGTTTACTGCGAAAGTGGGCTATTTGGAGTGAAAGTCTTTTTGGATTCTCTCGAAGTCGCCCTCCTCGCAACAGCGGACAAATCCTTCGCTATAAGCCTTCAGTTTATCCCAGACGATTCTAATTTGAGCAGATTCTTCTGGCGTGATCGTATTATCCATGGCCGCCTTGGACACCACATTTAGTAGACCTGCAAATTGAGAAACAATTTGATGAGTGGCGGGAACGACATCGTAACCCTCGGTGGATGTGCTATTTGGATTGCGCACAAAGTAGCCACCTGCCTCATGGCAAAGCCATTCCACGATACCAGTGTGTTTGGTCAGGTGCAAAAGTTGTTGAACTCGATCCAAGGGATTCTTACTGCCAGAGCCACTTTCAGTATTTGCTTGCGCCCATTTGTAAACCAGAGACAACGAAACTCCCATTTCTGAAGCAATCTCTTTTGGGCTGGTCGTGGGGCTTTCAAAAGCTTGTTTTAAGACTTCATGCGATTCCATTCGCCCAAAATTTGACCGAATCTGAACAAAATTACAAGCAAAATACTTTGAACAGGCATTTTTGCACTACGACCAAACGTGCCTTGAACAAAAAAGGTGAACTTTCGCGTTCCACTATGATAGACTTTGAAATGGCAGCGAAACAAAAAAACACGCAGCAGGTGAGGATTGGATTGATCCAGGGTCGGGAGAAAGGTTCGGCGCAGGCAAACCTGACCTATACCATTGACCGCATTATAGAGGCTGCAGCAGGTGGAGCGCAAATTATCTGTACCCAGGAATTGTTTACGACCCCTTATTTCTGTATAACTCAGGATACCACTCTTTTTGATTTGGCCGAGCCAATTCCCGGCCCAACTTCGACTGAACTTGCCGGAGTTGCCAAGGAGTTGGGAGTGGTAATTATTGCTTCGTTATTCGAGCGTCGGGGACCGGGGGTGTATCACAATACTGCCGTAGTAATCGATGCTGACGGCTCCCACCTTGGAATGTATCGGAAAATGCACATTCCCCAGGACCCGGGTTTTGAGGAGAAGTTTTACTTCACGCCGGGAGATTTGGGTTTCCGGGTTTGGGCTACAAAATTTGGTAAAATCAGTGTGTTGATTTGCTGGGATCAATGGTTTCCTGAGGCTGCTCGCCTGGCAGCCCTTGCCGGAGCCGAAATAATCTTTTACCCCACCGCGATTGGCTGGCTTCCAGAGGAAAAGGCGGAATTGGGTGAAGCTCAACACATCGCTTGGGAAACCGTACAACGTGGCCATGCGGTGGCGAATGGCTGTTACGTCGCGGCGGTGAATCGAACCGGAACCGAGGCCGGGACGGAGTTCTGGGGGCAATCATTTGTTTCGGATTTTTATGGTCAAATCATACAGCGTGCTGGAATTGATGAAGAATCCATTGTCCTCGCCGACTGTGATTTGACAAAACTCGAAGCCACCAGGAGGATTTGGCCCTTTCTGAGGGATCGCCGAATCGAAAGTTATGGCGACATAACTCGACGAATGATTGATTAATAATGAACAAAAAAGAGACACCTCAATCACTCGGGTACCGTTTTCCTGCGGAATGGGAACCACAAGAAGCAGTATGGTTTGCCTGGCCAACTCGGGAAGATCTCTGGACTGGGGTCCTCCACAGGGTTCGGGAGCAGATTGCGACACTTTACGTTCAAGCGGCCCGTTTTCAGCCAGTTCGTGTGCTCTGTCCAGTTGCGGCGCAACCTTACTTGACCGACTTAATCAAACACGCTGGAGGTGTGGGAAACATTGAATTTTTCGACTACGAAACTGACGATGTGTGGTGCCGGGACTTTGGGCCTCTCTTTTTGTTAAACGCTGATGGTTCGCATTCTTGTATTGCCGACTGGGCTTACAACGCCTGGGGCGGTAAATTCCCACTCCGGGAAAAAGACAATCGGGCCTCGGAATGGATCGCAGGAAAACTGGGACTGCGCCGCTTTGCTTTTGATGCGGTACTGGAAGGAGGTGCCATTGAAAGTAACGGAGCCGGAAAAATGCTGACCACGGAAATCGTTCTTTTGAAT
>JBGSJM010000363.1:0-28565 GCA_041742015.1 Verrucomicrobiales bacterium
GCGGAGCTTTTATGAGCGGGTCTCGGTGAGCCTCAACTATGTGGTGGATGGCAAATTCCAGATCCGGACCCTCCAGGAAAAGGCCTGTGTGGATATCTTTCGCAACGGCTCCATCGTCAACAAGATCATCAAGGCGGCCAAAAAACAGGAGGTGGAGGGAATCCTGGATCTCCCCGAAGACGAGTATTGGTATTTTCTGAATCCGGTGTTGAACTCCATTTCAGAGCACTTTGCAGCAGGGTATGTCCGGGAGGAAGCGGGCTGTGGTTCCTGCCCCCAAAAATACCTGATGTTTCTGACGGGAGGGCAGGGTGAAGCCATGCGGCAGCAAAAGATCCGCGCCCTCTTGATCCGGGAAGAACTCCTGCTAAAAACCGGGGAGATCACACCTGAATTTCGCAACCAATTCCAGGGCCTTCGCTGGCAGACCCTGCAAAAGGCCCGTGAGGAATGGGTCAAAACCGGAGGAAAAACCAAGCGGATCCGGGAAATTTCTCTGGCGGTTTAGTCCACCAATCGGTTATTTTGTGCCTTTAAATTATTTATGGAACCATACTTGATCCTGATTGTCATCGTGATTGTGCCCGCCCTCATTCTGGTGGGTATGTATAATGGCCTCGTCAACAAGCGGAACATGGTCCGAAGTGCTTTTAGCACCATTGATGTGATGCTCAAAAAGCGCTACGATTTGATTCCAAACCTCGTCGAGACGGTAAAAGCGTTTGCGAGCCACGAGCGGGCGACCTTTGAAAAAGTGATCGAACTGCGCAATCGGGCGTCCGCTCCCGATATCTCAACAGCGGAACGTATGAAAGTGGAGGGACAGATCACCCCACAAATTGGCCGGTTGCTGGCGATTGGGGAGGCTTATCCCGAGTTAAAATCGAGCACCCAGTTTTTGAATTTGCAGCGGAACCTGACCGAAATCGAGGAACAAATCTCCGCAGCACGGAGGGCCTACAACGGGGCGGTCCTGGCGATCAACAATGCGGTGGAAAGTTTCCCCACCAATATCCTCGCATCCAAATACGGCTTTACCCGGCATGATTTTTTTGAGGGGGATGATTCAGCCCGAGAATCCATATCCGTTAAACTATAGTAGTAGCTGAGGGAACGAGATGCACGATATCGAAAAAGTGATCGACGAGGTCTATCCGACCCTTCAGGCTCTGGAGCACGACCGGGCGAAATTTATCAACCAAAAAAGCAATTGTATCTGGGGTGTGATCGTCCCGTCGCTGGTTGTTGGGGGGATCGTGGCGATCAGCTTTTTTCCATTGGGGATGATCGCTCTGATTGTAGCGGGAATTGGGTCGTTGGTTGCTTATCACTATATGGCGGGTCGATATGGAAACACCTATATTTTAAACTATAAAAACACCGTGATAGAAAAGCTGGCCAGCCTGATTGATCCCAATTTGCACTATGACCAACTAAGGGGGATTGATAAAGCCTATTTCGAGGCCAGCGAGCTTTTCACCACCCGTCCAGACCGCTACAAAACAGCCGATTTGATCCATGGTCAGTACGGCCAGACCAGCCTGCTACTCGGAGAGCTGCACGCGGAAGACCGCCGCACCACGACCGACAGCAAAGGAAAAACCCAGACTTCCTATGTGACGATTTTCAAGGGCCTGATGCTGATCGCTGATTTTCACAAGCATTTTCAGGGCCGGACCTTTGTTTTTCCCGATGTTGCTGAGAAAACATTCGGCAGTATCGGAAGAACCCTCCAGAAAATGGGGGGACGCAGTGGCACCAGCCTGGTGCAGATGGAGGATGCCGAGTTTGAAGAGGCATTTGCAGTATATTCCACCGATCAAGTAGAGGCCCGTTATTTATTGAGTCCCGCGATGATGCGGCGGATGTTGGATATGAAAAGGCGCTTTGGCAAAGATATACGTATTGCCTTTAAGGAATCGTCGGTATGGATTGCGGTGCCGCACAGCAGTCACTATCTGGAGCCCCATACCAGTATCGCGGCCACCGACCGTCAACAAATCGAGAAGATGATGGGAGAGATTTCTCTGTTTCTTGATGTGATCGAAGAATTGGATCTGAACACCCGGATCTGGACGAAAGTCTGATTGTTACTGGCGGAAGCCTTTCTCACTGCCGCCACGTTTGCCGTTGTATTTTAGGCGAATGCTAAAAGCAGCAGTGCGGGGCAGGTTGTTTTCATGGTGAGATTGGGGGAAGTTTCAATTTTCGGAGTTTACAGTCAATTCTTTTTCCTTTTCTTTTCACCTGGCACTCGTGGCGGACTCAGGCTGGCGGGCCGGGCGTCTTTGAACTGCTCCAGCGCCGCCTGGAGTTTGCGAGCGGCGTTGGCGGCTTCACCCTGCAAGTCTGCAATTTGATGTGGCGAATTTTCCTCCACGTCCTTGTCGAGATCGAAAAACTTGCCGGTGCTGTAGAGCTTAAAGTGCTTATCAAACGCCTGTTCCACCGCTCCGCGACTGCCGACATGCTCGGTTTGCGAGGCTCGCAACGGCACCCAATAGCTGTAGATCCAATCGCGCGGCTGGCCCTTTTCGCCGCTTATTTGTGGGAGGAAACTGCGACCATCCAAGGTGAGCGTCTTCGGCACGACCACTCCCGCCGCTTCACAGAGCGTGGGCAGGAAATCGGTCATGTCCACGAGGTCGGGGCAGACGGTGCCGGGCTTCATTTTACCAGGCCAACTAGCTATCAGCGGCACATGCATGCCTGCGCGGGTGGTGCTGCCCTTTTCCCCGTCCTGCTCGCTGCCATCCTCCAGCGTCGAGGTCGTGCCGCGGCCCGTGCCGTTGTCTCCGGTGAACAGGAGGAGCGTGTTGTCACTCAGGCCGAGGGATTGGAGTTCCTTCGTCAAGCCTCCGACCAGCTTGTCCATGTAGGCCACCATGTCGGCGAAGTGTTGCTGATTGGCCGACTTCGCCTTTGCACTCGGCTGACCGTAGTCCTTGCTGTCCGGTGTCGCCTCGTAGTGCCCGTGCGTGAGAATCATCGGGTAATAGACAAGAAACGGCCTGCTGCGATTGCGACGGATGAAATCGACGACGAACTCCTGGCACACATCCGGCCCGTATTTTCCGGGGAAGGTTTTGAACTCGCCGTTTAGCGTGAGGCTGGGATCGGCGTAGCGCTCTCCGCGTCCGAGCATCGACCACAGGCAGTGCTCATCGAAGCCGAAATGCCCGGGCAACGTGGCGTCTTTGGAACCGAGCTGCCACTTCCCGGCGATGCAGGTGGCATAGCCCGCATCGCGGAACAAGTGGCCGAAGGTCGTCTGTGATTTCTCCAGCGAGCCGAAGCTCACATAGTTCCGCACGTTCGACATTCCGGTCATCAACTGCACGCGCGTTGGGGTGCAATTCGGCTGCGCGTAACATTGCTCAAAGCGCACCCCCGTTTGCGCGATGCGGTCCAGGTGCGGAGTCTGGTAGGACTTGCCGCCGTTGGCTCCGATGCACTCGTAGCCGAGGTCGTCGGCGAGAATGAGGATGATGTTCGGTTTCTTGGCGGGTGCCTCAGCTGCGTCCAGCACGACTAATGGCAACAGAATCAGCAGGGAGGTGAGGAGTGTTAGAATCGGTTTCATTGCTGTTTTAACTGGGGTTCAAGGCTGCAGAAAATGAACAGATTTAGTCTATCACTGCTTTTTCTTTCCGTCGCGGGCCAGTTCGGTGGCTCGTGCCGGATCATGATTGGGATTCGGCACGGGCAGGAGGGCGTTGCTGTACTTCCGCCAATCTTGCAATGCCGTATGCATGGCGGTGGCGCGGCTCGATTCCGTCTTGGCGAGATTGGTTTTCTCACCGGGATCGTTTTTCAGGTTGTAAAGTTCCAGCGATCCATCTTCAAAAAACTCGATAAGCTTCCAATCACCCTGCCGCAAAGCACTGGCCGGGGTACTGTGGTGATAGTGCGGCAAATGCCAGTGCAGGGTGTCCCGGCTGAGTCTGGCAGTAGGATCACCGAGCACAGCTACGAGGCTGAGGCCGTCGCAGGGCTGCGATGTGGGCATGATGGCCCCGGCCAGCCCGGCGAGAGAGGGATACACATCCATGGTGATGAGCGGAATGTCGCAGCGGCTGTCGGCGGGCACTTTTCCCGGCCAGCGGGCGATGGCAGGGATGCGGATACCGCCTTCGTAAAGGGTGCCTTTTTCACCACGCAGCGGTTGATTGGAAGTGATGATGCGTCCGCTTTGATCGTGCTCCAGGCCACCATTGTCACTGAGGAAAAGGATTAGGGTGTTTTCGGCGATGCCGGCTTTTTCGACACCCTCTACGATGCGACCGACACAATGATCCAGCTCCTCCAAAAGACCGGCATACTCGGGAAGGGAGGGATAATCGGGCATCGGCATTTTCCCCGCATACTTCGCTTTCAGTTCCGGGGTGGTGGTCAGCGGGATATGGACGGCGAGCGGCGCGATTTGCAGCAAAAAGGGCTGCGCCTCGTGTTTCTCGATAAAAGCCAGGGCCTGGTCAGCGAGATAGCCGGTGCCGCGCTTGACAGTGCCAGCCACGTTTACACTGTGGCCTTTGATTTCCTCCGCCTCATGCCAGCCTTGATCCGCCGGACCGAATCCAGCGCCACCAAGGTGCCATTTGCCAAAATAACCGGTGGCGTAGCCGACCTTGCCGAGGCATTCCGCGAAGGTCTCCACGTCCAGCGGCATTTGCAGCGGCACTGCGGGATCGATTAGTTTCGCAAAAGGCCGCTTATGGCCGGGGATGTGTTGGGTAATGCCGAATCGGGCCTGATCTTGACCGCTTTGCAGGTTGCAGCGCGTCGGTGAACACACCGGCCCGGCGTAAAACTGCGTAAACCTCATGCCCTCGCGGGCGAGGCGGTCAATCTGCGGCGTTTCGTTAAAGGTGTTGCCATAACAGCCAAGATCCGCGTAGCCCAGGTCATCAGCGAGGATGATGATAACATTGGGCGGGGCCGAATAGACAAAAGATTTCGAACAACAAAATAGAAAGATGAGTAGAGCAAAGTGTTTCATCATACAGGGTACAGTCATCGATTCAACAGGGTACAGTCATCGATGAAATGGCCTAAATCTAATCTAATCTTCATCCCCGGGAACGGGAATGGTGAAGCGCTCGGTCCACTGTTCCGGGCCATCCCAGGCGTTTTTCCCGCCCGGAACCTGCGTGTCGAAGCGAAGCCGATCAAAGTGATCCATCCCCACGGCCCCAGCCGAAACGGAGAGGATTTTTACCCCGCGTTGTTCGGCGTAGTCCTGCACGGCACCCGGGATGACCAGCCAGGACTCGGAGACGACCACGCAGTGGTGACTGGAGTAGCGCACCGCCCACGCCAAAGCCTCGGAAAGGATGCTGTCTCGGAAGGAATCAAGGTCATTATTGTACCAGGGGGAACTCTCGCAGATGAGGTCTGGGGGGATATTGGCCTCAATCCATTTCCGGCATTCCTGCTCATTGTATTCAGGAGCTTCGGTAGTAAACAGGTTGGCGTAGACGCTCATTTCCCTGAGAAGAATGTTGGGATGGGGGCGTTTCGTCTGCCCTTTATACCAATAAGCGGCCACGGTGACACTGCGGCGCCCAGTGAAGACAAAGCTGCCGGACTGGGTTCCAGAGGGGCTGGCTCCAGATGCGGCCAGATCGGGATCAAAGACATAGACCACGGGGCACTGGTTGTGGCAGGGTGGAGCACTTTTCTCTTCATCCCGTTTGCGCTTCCGAATGCGGAGCGCACCTGGATTGCCACGGGATTGGTCCCGGAGCGTGCCCCGGATGTCGATTCCCATGCCGAGATCGCCCTGGTAGGGAACGGATTTCCAGGCTCGATTACGGCGGTTTTCCTCCTCGTGAAGTAACTGGTGGGCGAGTTTGCGGGCGTAGGAATTGACCCGCTTGCGATGAAGATTTTCGGAGCAAGCCGGGAGCCCTCCACACCCTCCACCCCCTTTTCCTTTGCCCGGACCAGGCTGCCCGGTATCGTTCCCGGAAATCGGATCCAGGCGTTTTTTCCCGCCCTCACCGTCTGGGGCTGCCGGAAGGGGCAGCACGCACAAAGAGCCATCCCCAAGACGGCACAACAACCCGTTGAAGGTGGCCAGGAAAAGAACACGGGGTTTTCCCGGAACGGTCACGTCGAGACCGGGTGAGGCTTTTCTGGCTGTGGCCCGCAGCGCGACGCCAAAAGCCCGGCTGACGCAGGCTTCACCGAGATCTGCGAGTTCGGAAATGGATTCCACCATCCAGCTTCCCTTCAGGGTCAGGATTTCGTTAATCATCCTGCGAAAGGTCGCGTAGCTTCGCGGGCTCATCGGACCATGAAGGCTGACGGCCTCCTCAATGAGCTGGTCAAGCGCAGCGCGATAATCAAATCTTCTCCGTGCCGCGCTGGCGGGTGTCATCTCGCGGAGGTAGGCCCCAAACAACTCTGCGATAAAAGGCATTTCCATCCAGCCGAGGGAATGCATCAGGTCAGGGGAGAAGGGTACAAACTCGGTGCACGGCAGCGCTTCGCCATCGCGGCGATCCCGCCTGGCGCGCAAACCGGTGCCGGCACTCAGGTGCTTCCGGATGCCGGCCTCATGAGCCGCGCCGATGATGGCGAGAGTGGGTTTTGCGTCTTCCGGGATCTGCGAAAGTTCCCAAGCCATGTGGGCATCCCGCAACTGGTCGTATTGGCAAGGGGTGGGCCGTTTCAGGAATTCCCAGAACTGGTTCAGGGAAATCGATCCCATCTGAAAACGGGACGGGTCTAGCCCCGAATCGCAAGGTGCCCTTTTGACAACGTCTTCCGCCAGATCGAAACGGAGGCGTGAGGGCACGTCCCCAGCCACCAGTTCCGGTTTAACGGAGGCAGAGATAAGTTTTGCGGCAACCCACGCGGCCACCGCCACACTGTCCGTTGGACCACAGGGTATGACACCCCCCTGAAAGACAGGCTCGCCTGCACTGGCGAAAACCTGGCCATGAGCATCATAAATGGGAACGGAAAGATCGGTTACGGGAGGCTGTCCCGGATAGGTGATCACGACTCCCCCGCAAGCCGGCAGATTCGCGGCCAGGAGCGGGACAACTGGCAGATCTTCGCTCAATTCCAGCCAGACACGACGGTAAGGGGTGCCCCCGCCATCCGCCCCCAGATAAAGGGATCGGGCGGCGGCGTCCGCAAACGGCAGCGAGTTATGCTGGCTGGGAACGAGGTTGATGTCGCCCGGCAGGCGGGTCACGAGGCGCGCCTGGGTGTCTGTCAGTTTTCTCATGCTGGCATGCTTCCTTCCTCGATAAAGGAGGTTTTGGTGACAGACTCCAGCGCAGTTTCCACGCAAGAAACGGGGCTGGCCTTGGGATCGTTGTGATGGAGGCTGCGGGCGAAACGAAGGACGGTCAGCGCGGAACGCAGGGAGAGGGGTGGCTTTTTTTTGATAAGAGCCTTTTTGAACGCCTCATCCAGGGCGGAGGTCCCGAGTCCCTCGATTTCATTGACGATGAAGAGCAGTTCCTCAACCGTGTAATTCTGCCACCTAAAAACGGGTCGCAGGCGTTGATCAGCTGCGGGTTGAAGAGGTGTGGTGAAGGGATTGGCGAGCCCGAAAAAACGAAAATCCGGGTGGGCCTCAAACCTCATCCCGAGGAGAGAACTGCACACCGTGCGCCTCCCGTCCAGCAGTCCATGGAGAGACGCCAGGGCGGCTTCATTTAAGCGGTTTATCTCATCCAGCGCCACGATGCCCCCGCCCAGGACTGCGGCGAGGAGAGGCTGCACAACATATTCGAAGCCGTCGGCCGATGGAAGCAACTCCACCAGAAGGTTTTCGGCGTTGAGATCCTCGTGCCCGTGAACCAGATAGAGAGGCAGCCCCAGCATTTGGGCCACGTGGGTGGCAGAGGAGGTCTTCCCCTGTCCGGCCTCGGAAATGACGATGGGATTCAGCCCGGCCGTGATGGCGGCGGCAAGTTGGAAGATATCTTTTTCCCGGATAAGGAAGCGGTAGTTTGGCGGGATCGGCACAGGTGGAGGAATGAGAACCCGCTTTCCCCCGATCGTGGCGACCTCGAATCGCTCAAGAGAATTGCGGATCGAGACCCCGGCTGTCTCCTGAGCAGCCCGTGACGCATGGCCCGGATCGCGGCCTGGGGAGTAGCTGGCTGCTTTCATAAGGTGGTCTCCTTTCTGGCTGCGATGGTGAATTCGAGACTTTCGACGATCAGCTCAAGAGGCAGGTTGTTACAGCCATCATAGAGTTCGACAGCTTCGCCATCGAAAATTCGTACGATCCACTTGGGTGCCGCATAACATTCCAGATCGGTGACTTCGAACCAGGGGCGGCCGGTGTAAAATAGTGCCAAGGTTTCCCGGCATTTGATCAGACCCTGGGAAAGGTGATGCAGAAGACAGCCACCCCCTTCCACGAAGAAACTCTGGTAAGATCCCTGGATCCACAAATCAGGGCGATCGAGGGCAAGATTCAGGACTCTTTGCAGGTCGGCGGTGGCAAAGGGCGCGTACACCTCAAGTAGGTGGCGGACCAAAAGCGGGTGGCTCGACTCCATGAGAGGCATCTGTTTATCCAGGCTGGCGAGAGTGCTTTTGTCCGTTTCGGCCAGTGGCTGGCCTTTGGCTTCATCCACGATTGAAAACCAGTTGCCTGGCTCGGCACAGTTCGTAGCCCCATGGCGTTCTGCTGCGGATGTAGTAGTGTGTTTAAGATTGATCATAGTTTATTGATTTGGTTATTTCTGATTTGGTTCTTTGTTTTGTTTGTTATCGTGAATTTACCAATCTCGAAGGCATGGACCGCGCTATCAAAGCCATCAGATTTCCCGAAGACAGGGCTAACGCCACGGTTGTTTGAAAGGCTGACAATCTCGTCCCCGGGAAGGCTACCCACCCCGGTTGGAAAGGAATGTCTCGGTTTGCCGCTTTCATGTTGAAAAGAATTCCGAAATTAAAACACATATTTAATGGAATATTTTCCGGAACTTTTCAAGATAATTCAGTGAATCCGTTCGTAAACACCCTAAATAGCGACCAGTTCTCCATATATGCGCACTGTGTTTTTGAGTTTTTCAAATGTAAAAGAGGCCGAAGGCACCGATTCGTTCCAGTCGAAATTAACCGCTGTTGAAGATATTCAGATGAGAAGCGATTGAATTTTCGGAAAATATTCTGTAATTTATGAAGGAAAACTTTCGAGTTATGCTTTAACTTTCGACATCTATGGATGGTGGTGCAGTTATTGAAATTCGGAATATATTAGGGTTGTCTGAGACGGAATTTTCTAATGTCGTGGGTGTATCCCCTCGATCAATAAGGAATTGGGAAACGGCAAGGGAAGGAGCCCAGATTCCGATAGCTGTGGCTCATTCGATTCGGACTTTTTATCAGGAACCTATTTTAGCGCCTATTCTAACAAAGTGGGCCGATGTAGCTTTCAATGTCCTTCCTTCAGAGCTGGTTTGCCTTTGGGTGGTGGAACGGACCCGGTGCATTCTATTTCCGGCCGGGAACAGACTGGCTCTTTATGATGAGACAAGTAAATCTTATAACCCGGAACTTAAGTCGGCATTGAGTTTTCCCACGATGAGCGTGACCTTTGTTGATAAGGGTTTGACTACCATTCCCATTCAAAAAGCAAGAATCCTTCGATTAGCGGGTGAGGAAATCCGAAATCATCCTAATAAGAGAGTCAAAGGAACCAGAAGTTCAAACCTTTTGCGTGGCGGAGAGGTCGAGAGTCTGCTGCACTGTCCGGTTTTTGTGCCGGGGAAGAGTAACAGACCTGAACCCGTCATGCTTTTGGGGTTTCAAAACAAGTTGGAGAATCACCAGGTTGTGAAATCTAAGAACGGTGAAGAAATATTCACTTACGCCGATTTTGGCAAGGTCGATAAGCTGATTCAGGAAGAGGTGATGGAGAAAGAGATCCTTCATTACATGAAACTTCTCGATATGGTTGGCGAACTTGAAGATTGAGATTCTTCCGATCTGAGACGTCATCCAACTGAAGTCCCCAGTTGTATGATTTTTGTCCAGAAAGTCATTGGCTTGATGCTTTCCCTATTTTCGCCGATTTCCTTCCACGAAAAGGCGGTCTGCAAATCCTCCTGTTTTTGATAGCCAAGACCTTCCCAAAACGGAGTGAGATCCCGATAGTTGGCGGGGCGGGCATCGTGGTTCGGGGGCCTTTCCACGGCGCAAAAACAGGTGTGGGTAAATCGCCCCAACTTGATTGCATGAGACTCGCGTTCCTGAAAAAAGCGGCGTCCATATCCGCCACCGCGATAAGCAGGCAATAACACGGACTCAGCGCAGTAGAAAAAGGAATCAACCCGATACTGTTTTGATTCCACAAATGGCTTTTGAAAATCAAAATCAGCCGCCGCGAGGGGCAGTCCGGTACTGGCACCAACTACAATACCATCATCCCAAACCAATACCACTATCGAGTCAGGACAATCCAGATAGGTTTTCAGGTATTTTTTTTCATACTCCGTGGACCCGTCGTAGAGATAGGGATATTCCCTGAAAACCGCAATCCGAAGCCTCGCCAGATCGTCGATGAATTCGGCGATTTCAGGGCCGTGCAAGATCTGCACTTTCAGGTTCATGGCTTTGAGACAAGCTCGATCCACTTCTGGAGATTGTAGTAGTTCGTGACCCGTGATATTTTGCCATCTTTTAGGTCGAAAAAAGCTCCGACTCGCAGATGATAGTTTTGACCTTTGGCTTCCGGGAGGCCGGAATCAGTTTTGATATACTTGCCGCGGATATAGAATTCCGAGGCGGCTCCGGTTCCGCTGGCATTGGTGTAGATGACGAGATCTTCGACTTGCTCGGAGTAGTGTAGATCCATCCGCTGAAGAAAGGCCCGAAACTTTTCGATACCCGTTTCGCTGCCGCCCTGATTGGCATCGTGCACGACGTCTGGATTGAGAAGGGCCAGCATCCCTTCATAATCCTGCCGATTAAAGGCATCGTAATATTCCGCAATCGTTTCCCGGGTCGTTGATATGTCCATGGTGATTAATCAGTAACTCCGTGGCCAATCATTTTGAAAAGCGGGTGAACTTCCTCCACTCCCCAGCGTTTTTGCAGCAGGATTAAATTTTCAAAGCCATCGGGATCAACCAGTGAACGGCCTGCCTTCCAGGTTTCGCCCGATTCGCCCAACAGCAGTCCGAGCACGCTTTTGTGGATGACATGTTGCAGGTAGTCTTTGGCGACTGCTTCATCTAGCACCCCTTGTTTTAATCCGCAAGCCACGCCATCCAGGTAATTGAGAAAGGAGACGACGTGATAGCGATCATTGTCATCCAGCAACGAGTAATCTGATCCCGAGCGGGTTTTGGTTTTGTTCCAAATATGGCGGACTGCCTCCCGCACCGCTGGATCGGACTCGAAGCGCCGCACGGATTCCAGGGTCGCTTCGCGTTTACGGGCTTCGTCGGCCAATGAAATATGATTCGAGGCATGGCGAACCTCCTCCCGGAGCTGGGTGATTCGTTTGGAAAAAGTCCTCGCCAGGCAGAAGATGCTGAAAGCGATCAGCACACAGCCCCCCGCGACGTAGTAAAGTGGGTTTAGTGTGATGATGATTTGGAGCAGTTTTGCGGTATCCATGGTGGCCATTGTATCGCCGCGACGGGGTTCTGACAATCACAAAGCTCCCCGCATTTGACTCGGAAGGCTCAAATACGAGATCCCAATTAGCGCTCCATCGCTGGCACCGTCTGATCTGGCATCGCGAGTTTCTGGCCGGAGAGTTGATTGCGCAGGAACTGGATGACCAAGGTGTTTGTATCGGGGCCGAACTTGTTGCCATGGCCCCCGCCTTCCACGGTGATTAGTGTCGCGGGCACTCCGGCTGCTTCAAGGGCTTTTTCAAAACGCACCGACTGGTTGTAGGGTACCAGCGGGTCCTGGGTGCCATGGATAATGAGCATGGGACGATCATCCTCGCTCACATAAGTCTGTGGTGAGGCGGCGCGGGCTTTCTCCGGGTGTTCCTGAATCGCTCCGCCGATGATGAGGCTCTCGGGTGAAGTCGGGGCGTTGTGATCCACGGTGGTGGGCGGCTCCTGCATGGTGAGGAAGTCGGCGGGGCCGTAAAAATCCACCACGGCGGTGATGTCGCTGCTTTGGTCGCGATACTGACCGAGGGTGCCTTCGAGATCCTCGTGGCCGCAGGTGACACCCAGCATCGCCACGAGATGTCCGCCCGCCGATGAGCCAGCCACGGCGATGCGTTGCGGATCATAGCCATGATCTGCGGCGTGCGCCTTGAGCCAGCGGATCGCGGCTTTGCAATCGTAGATTTGCGCAGGCCAGATTGCCTCGCCACTGAGGCGGTAGTTAATCGAAGCACCCACAAACTCTCCCGTGGCGACGATCTCGCCGAGGAGGTGGGCGTTTTCCTTCGAGCCGCTGCGCCACGCTCCCCCGTGTATCCAGATGACGAGCGGCAGCGGATCTTTGCCGACCCGATTCTTGGGCAGATACAGGTCAAGCATTTGCCGGGGATTTCCCGAGCCGGTGTAGTCGAAACCGGTCTTTATTTCCACTTTCTCCGGCATAGGGAATGGGGAGGCAACTTGCCGTCGCATGGCCTCATCCTCATCAGCAGAAATGAAACCATCCCCATCCCGATCTGCTCTGGTGAAATTTTTTCGCAGCGGCTCCGGCAACTCTTCGCGACTGAGTCTGCCGTCTTTGTTCAGGTCCCAATCCTGGAAACGACCCTGCGCGGAGACAGGCAGGGTGCAGATGAAGAAGAGCGCAACGAGATGGAAACGGGTGAGTCGAACGAAGGTCATAAGATTGATGATGAACAGACAGGAGTGTCTGTTTCACGGTCAGTGACGCCTTAACCAAAAAAAGGCAGCTTTTCGGCTGCCTTTTTACATTTCAAACTGTTAATTCGGTTATTTTTTATGTGCCTGACCTTCAAGCATGAAGTTGAGCAGGTAACCGAGCGTTTCTCTCATCACCCCGCGATCAACGATCATATCCACCAATCCATGTTCTTTCATAAATTCGGCGGTTTGGAATCCTGGAGGAAGATTTTGGTGGGTGGTCTCTTTGACCACTCGTGGACCGGCAAAGCCGATCATACACTTGGGTTCGGCGATGATAATATCTCCCAGGGTAGCAAAACTGGCAGTGACACCGCCAGTGGTTGGGTGAGTCAAAACGGAGATGAAAGGTAGGCAGGCTTTGGCATGGCGGGCCAGCGCTCCACTGGTTTTCGCCATTTGCATGAGGCTGAGAATGCCCTCATGCATCCGGGCTCCACCAGAAGCGGAAACGAGCACGAGACCGCGCTTTTCCTTGGTGGCCATCTCGATGGCGCGGGTGATTTTTTCCCCGACCACGGAGCCCATACTCGCAGCCAGGAAGTTGAAATCCATCACCCCGATAGCGACGGGACATCCCACGATCTCCCCCCGCCCGGTCATGACCGCTTCTTTCATCCCGGTCTTTTGCTGATAGCTCTTTACTTTTTCGGGATAACCCTTAAAACCGAGGGCATTGATAGTTTCAAGATTTGGAAAGGTCTCTTCAAAAGAACCCGGGTCGAGCAGCATTTCGATTCGCTGGGCTGCGGACAGGGTAAAGTGGTAATTGCATTTTGAACATACCCGGTGACGCTGCACCAGACTGATTTCATCGACGATTTCTCCACAGGACGGACATTTTTTGAAGAGGCCTTCACGGATGTTATCCTTCTTCTTGCTGGTGGCTTTAAAGACACGTTTTTTGAAAATTGGCATAGGTCTGTTGTCGTTAAGGCTTTGATTGAGTGTTGTGCGATTGGAAACGGGTTTCGCTTATTTCAGAATATAGGAAGATCACGAGTTTCTCAAATGCAAAATGTCACCCTCGTAATACGGTTATTATGACTACTTTATTAGGTGCTAATTTTTCCCGCAAAATCGCGGAACATTCCGAAGCCGTGGTTCCGGTGGTGAGTACATCATCAACAAGAATGAAGTTTCTAGCTCCTCGACAGTGTTTTTCTGCACGGAATGATAGAGCGAAGGCACCGCTGAGGTTGGTCAACCTTTCCCGCCGGTCAAGAGTGGCCTGGCGGGTGGTGTAGCGCTTCCGCTGAAGGGCTTGGACCAGTTTGAGATTTTTTCCAGGGGGCGAATACCGGATCCATTCCCTGGCGATTTCGAGGGATTGATTAAAACCCCGTTCACGGAGACGCTTTTTGTGAAGTGGCACCGGAATAACCAGCCAGTCGTCTTCGGAATCAAGCCGGGGATCATCCCAGACCCGGGTCATGAGCTTTCCGAACATCCGGCAAAAGTGAATTTCATTGGCATATTTGAACCGATGGATCCAGTGCAAGATGTCGCCTTCGGCGTGGTAGGCTCCCATCGCGAAATCGAAATTGAGGTTGAGGGTGAAACAGTTACTGCAACGAAACTCGCCGGATATGTTTCCATCGTAGGCCTGACCACAGCGTTCGCAAAAGGGCGATTTTAAGGGGAAAAGCTTTTTTTCCAGACAAATGTTGCAGAGTGAGGGGATTTCGCCTTTGAAATAAGCTTCGCCACAGCCTTCGCATATCGGAGGATAAGCGATTTGGATGAGCGATTTTAATATCATCACAAGAGGTTTATCCCCTGGGGTGGAATTGCTTATGAATGTTGCGAAGGTGCTTCTGGTCGACGTGAGTGTAGATCTGGGTGGTGGAAATGTCCGCATGCCCCAGCATCTCCTGGATGACTCTCAGGTCGGCCCCGTTCCCGAGCAGGTGGGTGGCAAACGAATGCCGGAACAAATGGGGATAGACGTTTTCGGTGAGTCCGGCGATTTTGGCCTGTTCTTTGACGATTTGCCAGACCCGGGTGGTGGTGAGTTTGGTGCCCCGCCGCGAAAGGAAAATCTCGCTGCCAGTCTTGCGAATTACAAAGGTTTTGCGGGCGGTTTTGATATAGCGATCAATGGAATCCTGCGCGGCGCTGCCCAGGGGGACGATGCGGGTTTTATTGCCCTTTCCGGTGACCCGGATGATGCCCTCCTCCAGATTCAAATGTTCCAACCGTGCATTGACCAACTCCCCGACCCGAAGCCCGCTGGCGTAGAGTAACTCGAGGATGGCCTTATCCCGAAGCCCGAGCGGAGTGGTCGTCTCGACGGATTCAAGCAGGCAGGTGATGACCGGTTCACTAAGAGTTTCTGGCAGATAGGATTCGAGCTTGGGGGCGTCAATTGCTTCCGCCACATCCTTTGAAATTTTGCCTTTGGAGGCGAGATGGCGAAAAAAGACCTTCAGGGCGATCAGATTTATCCGCATGGTTGCGGCCGTGACGCCCTTTTCTTTGCGCCGATGGTGGAGGAATTCGGTGAGGTGCTCGAGTTTTACACCTTCCGGGTCAACCATTGAATGCCTGGACTCCAGCCAATTGGTAAATTGTTCTAAAGACTGCCGAACCGAAATCTGGTAGTTATCTGACAGGCCCTTTTCCACCGCCAGAAAGCGGAGAAATCGATCAATGTGTTTTTCCATGTCGAAAATCCGGGCCGCCGATTATTTCAACCAGCCTTCTTCCACGAAATCGGTGATAACCAAGTGCCGGATACCATGTTTGAAATCATGCACATTCAGAGTGAGAATCACTGCAAGCGGTTCATCGCCAACTTTCATGACTGCATCCAGTTTCTTGAGGACCGGGGAACCCTTTTTGACAAAAGCATATTCCGAGTAGGTCTGAAAGCCTCCATAAGGAGGATTTAACTGAAAACAATCATAATCTTTGATTTCTGTGAATCCCTCACGATCGGGACCCGGATAACTTTTAATTCTTTCGGCCACCAGTCGGAAGGTTACTGGGGCGGGCATTTTGCCTTCGCGAAATTTCAGGAAATGCTGGTCGTTAAACTCAGCGAACACCTGCCAGTCCACCTTCAAGTTCCCATTTTCCACTCGCAGGATGATGGGAACACCACTGTCGTCAGCATCGCTTCTCGTGATTTGATAGACCCAAAACGGACCACCGTATTCCTCTTCCAGTTCCATCTGGAAAAGTTTCATCTTGAAGCGGTCAACGGTAAAATCCTCCCACTTTTTGTAGTACGCTTCGATATCGGGACGCAGGCTTTCTCCCTTGTAAATATAGGGAATTCGACCTTGCCAATTGGGTGCCCGCAAAAAGGCATCGACCAAATCGTGTGTATTCTTTAGGGGTGGGTCGTCTTTGCCGGGTGCAGGAAAAAATGCCGGTGGGTTGTAGTTTTCTTTGGGCAAATCCGGTAACGGGCTTGGGGCTGGCGTCGGTTTAGTCGAAGCAACATCTGGGCTTTGCGCAATAGTTGCAGGCTGGGCAGGAGGACGCTTAATGGGCTCGGTCATGGGCACAGCAGGAGGATTGGAAAGGGGTGCGGTGCTGAAAGGCGAAACTGGAAGCTTGTTTTCCAGCTTGGTGACTTTTTCCTCCGCCGCTTTCACTGACTTTTCAATCGGAACTCCGATTCGTTTCGCCATTGCTTCATCCAACTCGCCCGAACTGATGATTTTCTCGATGTCCTTCGTAAAATCAATTTTCTCAGGAGGTGATGACGGATCCACTTCTGGAGCCGTTGCCTTCTCTGCTGCCAAAGGCGGAACCGAGTCCAGATTGGGCTTTTTCTGGAGATTGTTGATTCCCTCCTCGCCTTGAACATCCTCCATGGAAATTCCAAATCCACCGAGATGTTCGATGCCGTAGTAAACACCAATCCCAGCGCATGTCGCCACCGCAGCAAGCACTGAAAACATGAATTTGGTGGTTCCACTGACGCCTTTTTTCTTTTTCGACTTCGGGCTTACTCCCAGCAATTCATCGAGAATCTCGTCTTTCGTTTTTTCCGGACCAGCCTCCTTGGTGTGCATGGCTTCGGCCAAAAAGGCCGCCACAGATCCGCCACCCGTATGGGGGTCATCCTGATCGTTCAGATTCCCATAACCATAATCATAAGCATCGACTTCCGGCACAGCAGGTTCTTCGATGGGAAATTCAGGCATAACCTGACACGAATAATCAAACCCTTCCTCTTGTGGGGGTTCCGGCATTTGTTCAACTGGATTTGCCGAATAAGCCTCGACACTGGGTGGAGTCAGCGGCGTTGGCGTAGGAGGCCTGTATGGTGGGCGTTCGGCTCTCGGCGGAGTGATCAGGAAATTGTTGGCATTAGCCTGATTGCCGACCTCAGGAAGTTGAATCATGGTTGGTCCAGGCACAGCGACCTGACCAACGCTCAATGCGCCAGAGCTGGAATCTCCCAGGGAAACATCCAGGCGTGGCATTGACTGAACCTGCGAAGTGCTTGGCGCTGCAGACTCATCCGACTTTTTCTTTAAGACAATGGGCTGAGTCCTCGGCACGTAAGTCTCATACCTCGAATTGGAACTCTGAGAAGGCGCCTGATTAAAAATCTCTTCCAGCATCAAATCAGCCGGATCAACCGAATGCTGGATTTCGGATGGCCGTTGTGGATAAGGTGCCAGATTATGTGATGAGCGCGAAGACCGGTCGGGGGCGCGGGCTACCGGTGGTCCAGGCGGATCATACTTTGGCGCAGCCATTGAACTGGGTGCCTGAAACTGAGGGTAATGGGACGGAGCCTTCGCCAGAGCCACTGCGGCAGTTCGGCTCACCTGTTCCAATGGACGCGGGAATCCCACTTGATTGGAAGAGTGTTGAGCCGTGGAAGTTGCCAAAACCTGACCATGAAAAACCGATGATTGCTGAACAGGTGGTGTGAAGGGAGCCTGTTGAAGCACCGACTGCTGAATCACCCGCTGTTGCTGTTGAGGGGCAAAAACAGGTGGAGGCTGAATCCGTTGTTGAACCACTGGCTGCTGAGCCACCGGTTGATGGATGACCGGTTGATGGATCACTGGTTGTTGCGCAATCGGCTGTTGAACCGGAGCTGATTGGGAAACAGCCTGCACCCGCTGTGGGGCGGGCTGGGATGCCACGGGCGCACTTTGAGCCCGGGACGCTGTCGCAGTTGCAACCTCTGGTTCCTCGGACTCGAGTGGAGCCACAATGGTACTACCGCACTTCGGACACGGCCCTGCTACTCCGGCCAGGCTTGCCGGAACCTTGAGTTTAGCTTCACAACTCGGGCAGTTAAATCTGATTTTTGTCACAGGGTCGTTGTCGTTAAATTTTCCTCCTACATAAGTCTGCGAAACTTTAGTCCATCAAGGCTGGAACGTTTTTCAATGATTGTAAATTAGACAGATAAATGACGAAGATGGCAAGGATTTATATCTTGCCAAGATCAAATTTAAAAAATCATCAATGAAACTCATTCATTGGAATTTATGTCAAAAAACTTAACTATCAAGGCAACAAAATAATTTATTTGTGATTATGATGAGAAAATTCTCGTATTTGCGCAAAAAATCTGTCTGATAGCGACTCGTTTTGCTTCTTATCCTTTTGGCTATGCCGAAAATACACCCATTCATGGCTGTGAAACATTACCTCACCATGTTCATCATTATTTGCGGGCTTTGTGCCTGGGTGGATCCTTGCGACGCGGCAGACACTCCGCCTCAGAAGCTGAATTTTATTATTGTCATGGTGGATGACATGGGTCATGCGGGGGTGAGTTGCTTTGGAAATCCCTATTTCAAGACTCCAGAAATTGATCGTCTTGCCGCTGAAGGAATGAGGCTCACGGATTTCCATTCTTCTGGCAGTGTTTGCTCACCGACCCGTGCTGGTTTGCTTACTGGTCGATATCAGCAGCGAGCCGGGATTGAGGCTGTTATCCATCCTGCAAACACCCATGCGGAGCATAAAAAAGGGTTGCAAAAAGCGGAAGTCACTTTTGCTGAGGAACTCAAAAAGGCGGGATACACCACTGGCATGGTCGGCAAGTGGCATCTCGGTTACCCACAAAACTCGCCGGACTATCACCCGCAAAATCATGGCTTTAATGAGTTTATCGGTTATCACAGTGGCAACATCGATTTTATCAGCCACATCGGCGACCACATGCAGCATGACTGGTGGCATGGACTGGAGGAAAAGCAGGAACCCGGCTACGCCACAGATCTGATCACCCAACACGCTCTCGCCTTTATTAATCAGCATCACGCAGATACTTTTTGCCTCTACATCCCGCACCTTGCCATCCACAATCCGCTGCAAGTCCGTGGTGATCCCATCCAGCGCACCACGACCGAGTGGCAGCGCTGGATGGCCAGCAACCAGCAGGAGACACTGGAAAAGTTTCGCGGTATGACGCTGCCGGTGGATGAAGGTCTCGGGCAGATCCGCGCTGCACTCGAGAAACATGGCATCGACAAAAACACCGTGATCCTCTTTTTCACCGACAATGGCCCCACCCCCGAGGCCCCCAGCGGCAATCCCAAGTGGCGGGGCCACAAAAGCTCGGTCTATGAAGGCGGGCACAAAGTTCCTTTTATCGCCTGGTGGCCGGGGAAGATCGCAGCCGGGAGCGAGAGCAGCGCCCCCACCATCACTCTGGATATCATGCCCACGCTGCTGGCCCTCGCCGGCGTGAAGTCGGGCACGGAGCGTCCGCTTGATGGAATCGATCTATCAGGCCTGCTGTTGAGCGGTCAAGCCCCGCCTGAACGACCGCTTTTCTGGGCGACTCTGGGCAATAACGGTTCGCGCCAGGAAGCGATGCGCGAAGGCCCGTGGAAACTCGTCGTTAATCATCCCAAAGCCAAGCCCGGCAGCTTCGCCAACGAACAAATGGAACTTTATCGTCTCGACCAGAACCCCGGCGAGACAAAAAACCTTGCGGCCAGTATCCCCCACCAAGCTAGTGCCATGCTCACCCGCCTCAAAGCCTGGTATGCTGACACCCAAAAAACCGCGACTTGGCAACCCGGCGGTTGGCCGCAATGAGCACGCCGTCGTGCTTTGACCCCAATCAATCTCTTCGATCCAGCTTTCCAAATCGCTTTCGGCGGATTCTTGATCTTGGCCTCAAACTCAGATTAGCCGGGTTGGCGGCATTTGATTAAACCCTGTTGAGCCGCCGATTAAACCCTGTTGAGTGCGGGATCGTACCCTTAAGTCTCACTCGCGACAGACTAACTAAACCGGAGCGTCCGATTTCCCCATGACGTGTAAGCGTGTCCGGAGAATCATGAAATAGGTGACGAGTATGGCTGACTTTGGAAAAATCCGGCCTACCCTGGACCCCATGAATCGACGCGAACTCTTGCAAGCACTCTCCAGCGGGGGCGCTATGTCTAGTTGCCTTCCGGCCACTTTTGCGACTGCGGCACCACAGCCAGTCCCGTTCCGCACGATCTATAGCAACGACACCACCCACATCCTCTCCTGCAAGATGCCCTGGAGAAATACCAGGGATCCCTTTACGGATGCCGACCTGGCCCACTCCATCACCGAGGCGGCAGGGGTTGATGCCCACTTCCTGCAGCCGGGTCTGGGCTGGATTCCGTGGTGGAAGTCCAAGCTCTATTCGCCCGAGGAGCACTACACCGAATTTCTCCAGAAAGAACATGGGCATCGCTCGGTCAACAAATTGGGACGTTACCTGCTGGAAGGCGGAGACTTGCTGGAGACTTTGGTGCGGACCTGTCGCGAGATCGGGGTGGCTCCTTTCCTGAGCTTTCGACTAAACGACGGGCATCATGTCCGGGAATTAAAAGGGGCGCTAGAGAAAGGGCAGCCGAGTGCGGGCATGTCCCGTTTTTATTGGGAAAATTACAAGCGCTATCGCATCGGGTCCGATCCGGTAAACTGGGATGAAGGGGTCTTTGATTGGGCTATTCCCGAGGTGCGGGATCACATGTTTTCTCTCATTAAAGAAGCCTGCGGGAATTATGATCTCGCCGGGCTGGAGCTGGATTTTTTGCGTCACTGGGTGCGGTTCGGGCCTGGCACTCCGCAGGAGCGCCGCCGCGAGATCACCTCGGAATTTGTGGTGAGGATTCGGACAATGTTGGATGAAACCGCCGTGGCGCGGGGACTGCCGCGACGCTGGTTGTGTATTCGCGTCCCGGCGAAAGCCGCGATTCGTCCCCTGCAAGGCATAGATCTTTTATCCCTGACTGCTGCCGGAGTTGACATGGTGAACCTTTCCTATAGTTACTTCACCTACCAGGATGACAGCGTTCGACAAGCCCGGAAAGAAGCTGGCGACTCGGTGGCGATCTATGCCGAGATGACCCACTGTACGATGACGGGAACGGCCACCGCTGGCAGCGGCACGCAGCCTTTTCTGCGCACAACCGACGCACAATTTTATACCACGGCCCAACTGGCCTACGAACAAGGCGCAAACGGGGTGAGTTTGTTCAACTTTCCCTACTACCGATACCACGTCACCGATACCATTGGGCCGTTCCACGAGCCTCCCTTTCAGGTTCTTCCGAAGTTGAAGGACCGTTCATTTCTGGGCGAACAAACGTCTTCTTATTTTATCACGCAAGCGAGACGGGATGAGGTATTGGGCGAGCGTCTTTTGCCTGCGATTTTGGATCGCACCCTGCCGGGAAAATTCTCTTTCGAAATATCCCGGGAGTATCCACCCACCCAAGATGGCATCCTCCGACTACGCTCTGATGAAGATATCTCTGATCGCGAGATCGAGGTCCGCTGCGGTGGTCAAGTCTTGACCCGCATCCCCTTCGTCGAGCAACCCATTCCGCATCCCTATGCGGGTTGCTGGCTCGGGACGGATGCGGAGCACGCATGTTTTGCATTTCCGGCGAGTTTGGCTGGTTCCGGTTCCAGCGAGGTGGAAATCATGGTGAAAAAGGGAATTCGGGTGAAGCTGATTTATCTGGATTTAATTAAATTCAATGAGATTTGCAAAAATGATCCATGACCAAAAGAGGATAAGGCTTCAAGCCGGGACTGCGTTGGCGATCCCTTGAACGGCGGGAGAGTCGGTTGGCCACAGAAAGAAGCTCCCCGCCTCGGCATCTCAGATTCATCACGCCAGAATCGGGCGCACCACCTCACCGGCAACATCGGTGAGCCGGAAGTCGCGCCCGGCGTCACGCTCGGTGAGGCGTTCGGGATCGATGCCGAGTAGGTGCAGCATCGTGGCGTGCAGATCGTGGGTATGCACGCCCCCTTCCGCCGGCAGGATGCCGTGTTCATCGGATTTTCCATGGACCACGCCGCCCTTCACACCTCCACCAGCCATCCAGGAGGAAAAGCAGAGATTGTGATGCTCGCGACCAGGATGATCGGCCTTTTGATGAAAGGGTGTACGACCGAATTCCGTCGTCCAGACGACGAGGGTACGCTCGAGCATGCCGCGCTGTTTCAGATCGGTGATTAGGCCGGCGATAGGCTGGTCTATCGCTTTGGCGAGGCGCTCGTGGTCGGCCATGTTGCCGTGGGAATCCCAGTTTGATGAAGAGCCCACGTCGATGAGTTCGAGAAAACGTACGCCGCGTTCCGCCAGTCTCCGCGCGACGAGACACTGCCAGCCGAAACCGGAGGTTGCGCCCCGGGTGAGTCCGTAGAGTTTCAGAGTGGCATCGCTTTCCCCCGAAAGATCAAAGGCCTCCGGTGCTTCCCGCTGCATGCCGAAAGCGGTCTCGAAAGAGCGGATGCGGGCGTCGAGCGCCTGATCAGCGGCGCGGCGCTCGAGGTGGCCACGGTTTAATTTTCCGAGCAGCGAGAGTTCCATTTCCTGAAGTTCGCGGCTTGGCGTGGCCGGCTTGAGATTGGGCAGGGGTTCTTTTCCCGGCACAACGTGGGTGCCCTGGTGGCAGGCCGGCAAAAAGTCACTTCCCCAGGTCTGCGCTCCGGCATAAGGCGCGGCGGGGGCTAGCACCATAAAGGACGGCAAATTGCGGTTCTCCGTGCCGAGCCCGTAGCTCACCCAGGCTCCCGCACTCGGCCGGGCGAATTGAGCCGAACCGGTGTGCGCTGCGAGCGTAGCCTTGTCGTGCCCGTCGCTTTCGCAATGCATTGCATTCAGCACACAGACATCGTCGATGACCGAGCCGAGATGGGGAAAGAGATCGCTCACCTGGGTGGCGCTCCTGCCATACGGTCGAAACCCCCATCGCGGCTTGATGAGAAAGCGTTCGTAGCTGCCGGACTTGTTCAGCCATCGCGAAGCGGTGATGGACTTGCCGTGGTCGCGGATGAGCTGCGGCTTGTGGTCGAAGGTGTCCACATGCGAGACCCCACCGGTCGAATAAAGGAAAATCACGCGATCCGCTTTTGCCGGAAAATGGCCTTTCCCGGCTGCCAGAGGATCTCCGGCGTTCGCCTGCACTTCATCCCAGAGACCGGCGAGGGCGAGAGCCCCGAAACCGCCGGAAGCCCGGTGGAGGAAATCACGTCTGCTCTGGTGAAAATAGGGATTCATTTCTTTCGTTCAATCCACATACAAAAACGCGTTGCAGGTCAGCAGCACCCGACTCAGGGCAACCCAGGCTGCCTCGTCAGGATCACCTGAGACAGTGCCAGAGCCACTCAATTTTACCCGATACCCGTTGAGAAAAGCCAGTGATTCGCCTGTTTCGACCTCCGAGGGAAACTTCCCTTGGGCACTCACAAAAGCGAGCCGGATCCGCTCGCGCTCATCGCCGGAGGATTCGATCATTCTCCGGGCAAAAGCTTCGGACTGCTGAAGGACAAAGGGTGAGTTCATCAGATAAAGGGTTTGCGTCGGGGTGGTCGTCGGGAGTCGCTGCGGCACGCTCTGGTTAGGGTCCGCCGCGTCGAAGAGGGCGAGAAAAGGATGCCGCCGGTTGCGCTGCACCATCAGATAGAGGCTGCGGTGATCGGAATCGTAGACCTCGTGAAAGGGACGGTGAATCGTGTAGGCCCAGGTCTGCACCGGGGGAAAAGGATGTGCTCCGGGAATGGACCGGTCCAGCCGACCGCTCACCACGAGCATGGCGTCGCGAATCGACTCGGCATCGAGCGATTGCCGGGCAAAGCGCCAGAGCCATCGGTTGCCGGGGTCAATGCGTATATTTTCCGGCGAATCGTCACTCGCGGCCTGCCAGGTGCGCGACTCCAGAATAAGACGGTGCAAGGCCTTCACCGACCAGCCGGAGGCGATGAATTCTCCCGTGAGCCAGTCGAGCAAGTCCGGATGGCTCGGTTCCTCTCCGCGCAGACCAAAATCGCTCGGCGTCGGAACGAGACCCTGACCGAAATGCCAGGCCCAAACTCGGTTCACGAGAACCCGCGCCGTCAGCGGATTCGACGGGCGCGTCAGCCAGTTCGCCAGTTCGAGCCGGCCACTGCCCGCCGTATCCGGCGGCAGCGCATCACCTCCCAGAATGCTAATAAAGCGGCGTGGCACTTCGTCGCCCGTTTTGTCCGGCTCGCCGCGGAGCTGGATTTTCGCGTTGACCGGCTTCCCTTCGCTGACTCCATAAGCCACCGGGTAGTATTCCTTCGCGGCTTCGGTCTCGCGGGCCTTCATAGCAGCGGCGAGGGCGGTGTCGAGGGTTTTGATCTGCTCAGTCAAATCTGCGGGCGGTTTTGGGGCCGTAACCGGGCCGCTCCCCGGGAGACCAAAAGCGATTTCCTGCAATCCAAGATTGTCGAGATCGCGCGCCGGAGCCGGAGCCGCGACATGCCCGATGGCGTCGCAGATGAAGGTGTCGATCACTCCATCCCAGGTGGTGCCAAGCGCCTTGCCATCGAAAGGGGTGAGGTCCGTTGCCGTGCCGACCGCTCCCGACACGGTCTTCGCTGTCGGATCGAGGGTAAGCCGAAGCGTGTACCAGTTGCCCGGTTCCAGTTTCCGTATTGTCTCCCAGGCCATGCCGTTGCGGATCACGATCTCCGTCGGGGTCACGCTGAGTTCCGTGGCGAGCGACTGAACCACCCCGCGCCCGAGGTAAAAACGATAGGCTCCCTTTTGCTCCGCCGGGTCCACGGTGCGAAAGTCTATCGTGAAATGCATCACTTTGCCTGCTGCCGCCCGCAGGGGTGTTGAAAAGACATGGCGCACCCCGTCGTTCGCTTTGCCCGTGCCGACCCGTATGCCGCGCGATCCAACGGGGTGAACATGCGAAAACGGACTCTGCGCCTCGGTCAGCACCGTGTTCGGTCCAGACGCAAACCAGGGGGCACCGAGTGGTTTGCCGATGACTTGCGCTTCGAAGCCGAGGTCAATTCCTCCCGCGAAGGCGTGACCGTCGAGCGAGGCGCGTCTTATTTTCAGGCTGGCGATTTCCGAATCATGTCGTGCCAGTTCGGTGGCCTTTTTGGCATCAAGGCGAATCGCTTCCGATGGCTCGATGAGCGGGGGAAAATCCGATGGCCGCTTCTGCTCCTCACCGCCGGGGAAGGCCCATTTCGTGCTCTGAAAAATACCATAGAGCGCGTAATAGTCCGCCGCAGTGACCGGGTCATACTTGTGATCGTGACAACGGGCACAGCCGAGTGAGAGTCCCATTACCGAACGCCCCACCGAGTCTATGACGTCTGCGAAATCGAGGTGCTGATAGTCGGGGGAAGGCTTGTAGCCATAACGCTTCCCTATCGCCAGGAATCCCGTCGCCGTGATTCGGTCGATGAAGCGCTCCGGCGGTCCTTCCTTCGCAAGGATGTCACCCGCGATTTGGTCTCGGAGAAACTCATCAAAAGGCTGATCCGCGTTGAAGGCCCGAACCACCCAGTCGCGATATTTCACCGCTTCCCGCACAGGGTAATCCGCGCCGTCTCCCGCTGTGTCGGCGTAACGCGCGACATCGAGCCAGTGCCGCCCCCATCGCTCTCCGTAGGCGGTGCTGTCGAGGAGACGGTTCACCACTTTGGAAAAGGCTTCGGCATCTGAAGCCGGATCATCGAGAAAGGTCGCGATCTCTTCCGGCGTCGGCGGCAGACCCGTGAGGTCGAAAGTCACCCGGCGGATCAGCGTGGTCCGGTCGGCTGGAGGATTCGGGCTCAGGCCCTTTTCCCCGAGCCGGGTCCGGACAAAACGATCCAACCCTGTCGAGTCGCCGACGTGACCCTCTATAGTCGGAGTAACAATGGACTTCAAAGGCTGAAAAGCCCAGTGTTTCCGAGCCGATTCCCAATCGAGCACGGTAGTCACCGCCATTGCTTTTCGCGGATCGGGAGCGCCCATCGCGATCCATTTTTCGATGATTTGAATTTCGCCCGCCGTGAGCGGATGCTTCGGCGGCATCCGGTTTTCCGGGTTCGCTTCGTTGATCATTTTCACCAGCAGACTTTTGGCTGGATCTCCCGGCACAATCGCAGGTCCGCTGTCACCGCCTGTTTCCCAGCCGACTTTGGAATCGAGCCGCAGACCGCTTTCCTGCTTTTTCTCGCCGTGGCATTTCTGACAGCGCTCCAGTAGAAGCGGACGGATCGATGTTTCGAAAAAAGCATCACCCTGCTCCCCGCTGTAAAGGGCCACCCCGTGGAGGCCGAAGAAAAAGAGCGACAGGATCGCCATCCTGTTTCGAAAGGGGCGGGCCGTGATCATTATTCTCTCATGCTTGGAATCGAGCGTCTCATTTGCAAAAACTGTGCCTCCCCGGCATCGCCGCGACAAGCCTGTTTCTTGGCGCGAACGAGGTCGATCCTAATTCAAAAAACAGCCTAGAAATAAAAATGAAAGAAAAAAATCGTGGGGTTTCGCCCGATTATACCCTGTTGAACCGGTCATTATACCCTGTTGAATCGGTCATTATACCCTGTTGAACGGGGGTCGTTTGGACTCAGCCAGCACGTGGCCTGCTGGCTATCTGGCCTGCAGCTTCTTCATCTCCCTGGCGAGGATTCGGCTGGTATGAGAGAGTTTTACGCCTGCATTTTCACTGGAGAAATCCTCACGGATTCCTCTACTTGGGTTTTTCATTGGGGCGAAAAAGCATGGCAGCGCGTTTCGAGGTTGAGGAAATCGTGAGATCCAGTAGAACTCTGTGATTTCCCCTTGACCATGCAAATTCTCGTGGCAATAAACTATTTAATTTTTCTTAAGTAATTTTATTTTATCCCGGTCACCCGCCTGACGTAATCTGAGAGTATTCATTTGACGCTGATGTTCAAAACCATCTTTTTCCGTTTCTCTTTCTGGCTTGCGGTTGCTGGGATCGTGGCTGCAGTGCTCTTCATGCAGAAAACCAATCGCGCCGAGCCACTGCCGGTGGTGCCGATTCCGCCGCCTGCCAAACCAGAGCGGAATTCGATTGCAGCTTCTGGAATAGCCGAAGCCCTCGGTGAAAATGTCAAAATCGGACTCCCGGCACCATCCCTGATCACCGATATCAAGGTCGCGGTCTGGGACCGGGTGAAAAAAGGAGAGCCCCTCCTCGTGCTTGATGACCGGGAACTCAGGGCGCAGTTGCCTGTCCTGGAAAGCGAAGTCCAGGTCGCCATCGCCAACCGCGACCTTCTCCAGGAAAAGCTTGATCGCCTGAAAAGCGTTCGCGATGTGAGGGCCGTCAGCAAGGAGGAAATCACCACCCAGGAAGCCAATCTACGGATCGCAGAAGCCCAGATCGGAGCGGCCCGCGCTGCGGTCACACAAACCCGGGCCCTCATTGACCGCCTCACCGTGACTGCGCCACGCGATGGAACGATCCTTCAGGTCAACGCCCGCGCCGGGGAGTATGGCCAGACTTCGGCCTCCAATCCTGTAATCGTATTGGGGAATCTCGATTATTTTCAGATCCGCGCTGATGTGGATGAAGCCCTCGCTCCGCGCGTGTCGCCCGGAGCAAAGGCCACCGGCTACCTGAAGGGTGACACGACCCGGCCCCTGGATCTCGAATTTGTCCGCATCGAACCTTACGTGATCCCCAAAGTCTCCCTAACCGGTGCCTCCACGGAACGGGTTGACACCCGCGTCCTCCAGGTGATTTACCGGATCAAGGCCAACCCTGCCATCCCAATTTATCCCGGACAACAAATGGACGTCTTTATTCAGGAAATTGAGCCTAAGTCGGCCCCATAATTCATGCGATCACTCATTCTCATCACCCCTCTAATTTTGCTTTGCAGTTGCTCGGAATTTCTCGCCGAGCGGGAAATCCCCTGCGCCGCCACTCCGGCCTCCTGGAAACACTCTTCGGTAATTGTCCCGGAGGTTCCCACCTGGGAAGCCTTCGGCGATGAGCAGCTTCTCAGCCTGATCGACCAGGCGATAGCGGCAAACCAGGATCTCGCCCAGGCCGAAGCCCGGATCCGCCAGGCCCGGGCCACCGCCTGCGAAGCCAGGGCCGGGATTTTTCCGCAACCCGAGTTCCTCCCGGGAGCCACTTTGACCCGCTTTTCTGAAAACGTGGCTTTCGGAAACTTCGGCCAGGGCGGAAGATGGAACCAGCAATTCCAGACTCCCATCAACCTCAGCTACGAACCGGATCTTTGGGGGCGCCTCCGCAACACAGCCCGTTCCGCCTTCGAAGGGGCCGATGCCGCATGTGCCGACTTCTGTGCCGCCCGCCTCCTCCTGGCCGCCAATGTCGCGGGAACCTACTTTCAGTGGCAGTCACTCAAATCGCAGCAGCAAATTCTCGATGACACCGCGACCTCCCGCGAGAAATCCTACGACCTACTCAAAAAGCGCTTTGAGGCCGGGCTGGAAGATCAGGAGGCCTCCGCCCAAGCCAGGCTCGAAATTGCCACGGCACG
>JBGSJM010000364.1:0-6308 GCA_041742015.1 Verrucomicrobiales bacterium
GTCGCTGATGTCTGCCGCGAACACATCTGCAGCATTCTTGGAGAGGATGTTCCGGTGCCAGCCCGACGGGGGGATGGCAAACCCACCGTCATCCTCGTGGCCGGAGTCAACGGAGTCGGGAAAACCACTTCCATCGCCAAACTCGCCGCTTTCCTCAAAAATCAGGGCAATTCCGTCCTTTTGGCCGCTGCTGACACCTTTCGAGCTGCCGCCATCGAGCAACTCACTATTTGGGCGGAGCGCATCAGCGTTCCCATCGTAAAAACTCAATACCAGGGTGACCCATCAGCCGTTTGTTTCGACGCCCATCGCAAAGCCATTAGCAATGGCACCGATTTTTTGATCTGCGACACCGCAGGGCGGCTCCATACCCGGCACAACCTCATGGAAGAACTCAAAAAGATCGAGCGGACCATCGCCAAACAGGACGATTCCGCTCCTCATGAGCGATGGATTGTGGTCGACGCCACTACGGGCAGCAATGCCGTTATGCAGGCCAAAGAGTTTCATGCCTCGCTTGATTTGAATGGAGTCATCGTCACCAAGCTCGATGGGTCTGGAAAAGGAGGCAGTCTCGTGGCCATCAAAAATGAACTAAACATCCCCACCCGCTTCATCGGCACCGGGGAAAAGATGGATGATTTTGCCGTCTTCAATTCACGGGAATTTGTGGGAACGATTCTTTGAACGAAATTCAGAGGCCCTTCCCCAAAAGAACAAACTGTACCCTGTTTAATGGCCGATTGTACCCTGTTTAATTCCCCCGATGTCTAAGTTAAAAACTTCTCAATCGTGGTTAGTTACACCCATTCCCCTAGAAAATATGAAGTTTCTGACACTCCTTGTGTTCAGCGCATTTTGGGCCAGTTTCGCCCTCGCTGATGAATTAACAGTAAACATTACCGGGCTGCGAGCGCCCCGCGGTTACCTGCTGGTCGGCGTCTTTAATACCCACGCCACCTTGGAGATAAGCAAACACCGGGGCGGCGACAAACACGCGGTCGCTTATCAGGCCGTGGAAATCAAATCCCCCACCCCTGCGATAAGTCTGATTTTCAAAGACCTTCCTCCCGGTGTTTATGCGGTTGGAGTGATTCATGATGTGAATATGAACCAGCAGCTTGATGTCAAAGGGCCATTTCAAAAGCCGATTGAGCCATTTGGCATGTCTCGCAATCCCCCCATCAGCATCCGGTTTCCCAAATGGGAGGCGGTTTCGTTTAAAGTGGAGGGAAAAACCAACATTGATATTCCCATGCGTCACCTGTAGCCCTGCCTTTGACACGACATCACCCAAGGGTGCATCAACCACCGTGTCTGTTTTTTTCCGATTTTATTTACGCATGAAAACGCTTCTTTTGGTTTTGATTCTACCAGTTTTGAGCATTCCCACGATATTGGCAGCCCCTGACTCACCGGACGATATTAGCCCCCTCTTGAAGGTGATCCGGGAAAAGCACCGGCTCCCTGCCCTTGGGGCGATCGCGATAGTGGATGGCGAGATCAAGGCTCTCGGTGCCGTCGGAATGAGAAAGTTTAATGGGAAGGAGAGTGTCACCATCGATGACAAATGGCACATCGGATCCTGCACCAAGTCGATGACGGCGACGCTGGCAGCGACTTTTGTCGAAGAAGGCAAGATAAAGTGGGATTCCACCGTGAGTGAGGTTTTTGGTGAAAAAATCAAACTCCGCCCGGATTACCACCAAGTAACCCTGGGGATGTTGCTTTCAAATCGAAGTGGCATCCCGGGATTGGCCCCGCCAAAAATATGGGCTCAGGCCTGGTCCAAAACCGGTCAGGGTGATATTCTGATGCGTCGCAAGCAATATGTGGAGGCCATGTTGCAAACTACTCCGGATTTTGAACCAGGAACCCGCTATGCCTACTCCAATTCTGGATTTGTCGTCGCCGGGGTCATGCTCGAAACTATCACAGGCAAATCATGGGAGGATTTGATGAAGGAACGGATTTTTAATCCCCTTAAAATGAGTTCAGCAGGATTTGGATCCGCAGCCATGGTCGGCAAAGAGGATCAACCCTGGGGGCATCACTCACCTAAAAAGCCCCAGGAACCTGGTGTGGCAGCGGATAATCCCGATGTGATCGGACCGGCAGGCACGGTGCATGTCTCGCTTGGAGATCTAGCACGTTATGCCAGGATGCATTCGTCCCGGGAGACCGGAGTTGTTTTGAAACGCCCTGAAACCTTTCAATTCCTCCATTCCATCGCAGATGGCAACGAAGATTATGCTCGCGGTTGGGTACGGCTCAAGCGGGGCTGGGCAAATGGTGACGCCCTCATGCACAACGGCTCGAATACCTTAAACTATTGCGTGATCTGGCTGGCCCCGGAAAGGGGGGGTGCAGGTATTGCGGTATCAAATATCGGGGAAACCCCGGCAGCACCTGCCTGCGACGAAGCGGTGTCCGCGTTGATTCAAACTTATCTGAAGTAAAGGCACTGTGCTTTTCCCAACGGGATCTTAAAAAAGATCCAAAAAGCATTGGTTGGAAAAGTATCCTGATTTAGGTAATTTAGAGTCATATCTTCTGCATGGTTCGTATCTCTATGCACATTTAGAAATCATCAACTCAGATATCGTTATGTCAGTCGCATCACTCAGTCCCGAAGTTATCATGAACCCTGAGAAGCGTGTTTTTCCGGCGTTTTCCCTGGAAAGATTACTGGGGTCGGTCTTTGATCCCACGGAGGGCTGCCGAGTCTGTATTTTGATTGATCTGGAAGATATGTCGCTGATGAAAGGATTCGGCTTCCTCGCGGCGAAAGGGCATGAGGTTCAGAAAAAAGCTTATGAAGAGTTTTATCTGGGGTTAAAAGACAGTGGTTTGGAAAACCTGGGAATGCTGGGTGGTGAGATGTTTGCCTACCCGATGACCCATGGCTCCAATCTCGATCTGGCGGATGAATGTTACGATGTTAGTGGCCGGGAGTTGAGTTTCGACCGGGATATTTACCCGAAGTATGATTTGATTCTCTGTATTTCCACTTTTTCGGCTACGGCCCCTCTCACTGCCAAAGCGAAGCAGTTCGGCTTCAGGGGAGCGACCATGCATGGGCTCAATGATGTGATCTTAAATTCCGGGCTGGCGGTGGACTATGACGAGGTCAGTGCGGATGCGGAGAGGCTCCGGCTTGCCATGACGGGTGCGGACTCGATCGAGATCGATTTTTCTTTGGAGGATGGCCGGGTCTTGACCTCGTGGTTGGGGCTTGCCGGGCAGGCGGCGCAGAAATCTCACGGGCTTTGCCGGGGAAGAACGCCGGATATCGCCAATTTACCGGCGGGTGAAGTGTATTTTGTCCCCGTGGATGCCTGGGGGCAGTTTCCGATGAAGTATTCGGATGGCACGCTGGGGATTCTGGATGTGGAGGATCGCAATATCATCCAATCAACCCTAATCTCGGGAAATCAGGCGACGATTGACGCTCACAACGCTCGCCTTTCGGATGATCCGATGACAGGGACTCTCGGGGAGCTGGGCTTTGGGACCCAGGTATTGCCGGTTTCGGGAGCGGATATTCAGGATGAGAAAGTTCTCGGTACCTGCCATCTCGCCACAGGTCGGGATGATCATTTGGGAGGAGACATCGTGCCGGGGATGTTCAAAAAGCATGAGAACTCCACTCACGATGACATTCTTTTCGCTCCGCACAAAACGCCGAATTTCAACCTCAGTCAGGTGCGGATGAAGCGTGGCTTGCAGGAGGAAATCCTGATAGAAAACTTCCGCCCCAGTCAATATTTGCTGGCTGCCTTGCTCGACCGAGGGTAAACAAAGCGCCATGTCTGGAGAGTTTGAGGATGGGGGTAATAGAGTTGAGCGTAGAAATCCCCCATTGAGGGTCGGGGGATTGGAAATCTTCGATGAATCAACCCCGTGGCGAAAATCGGCATTGTTGCCCGAGAAACCCGCTGGGTTTTCTTATGGCGTGAAGTTTTCGAATCATCCAAAGTACAAAAACACCAATCAGCCCTGTTCCGAACCGGAGTTAAGGGAGGCTCTCCAGCAGTTTGGGCCGCACATTGACGTGGTTTATCTTCCCGACCAGCCGCGCGGGGTTCCGAAGGTGAGTTTGAGTTGTTATGTGCCTTACGACAAGAGCGGGATGAAGCGTTTTTTCTTCAAAACTCTTCAAAGCAGGGGACTCGTCGCGATCGGGGGAATCGCCGGCGCGCTGTATCTGAATGCCGAGTATTCCATGATTCTTTTTCTAGTGGGTTTGACATTTGGAGTGGTGCCAGTGTTTGATGGTTTCGTCCGCTGGTTGTCTTTTCCAAAGAATCAATCTGCCTCCGAGTTAAAGAAATCCATGGTTGACGCTAGTGTTTTCTTTGACTGGCTCGAAGGGGGGCAGAAATCGCGTTGGCTGATTTGGGTGATTCTTGCCCTCTTGATTGGGGTTTTTTATGGGCAGAGCCGTTTGGGGAACCAGGAGCTGTTTCAGGCCTTGACATCTCTAGGCGCGGTGGATGGCGCGGCGATCAGAAACCAGGGGGAATGGTGGCGGCTTCTAACCGGGCCGATGATGCACGCGGCCAACTGGCACATTTTTATGAATGGAATCGGGTTCTATTTCTTGGGGAAATATATTCATCGACTGACTTTTCCGGGGATGGTGGTGATCGTTTTTGTGATATCTGCCGTGGCCGGGGCGCTGGCGACGACGTTTGTCGGGAAGATGTCAGTTGGGGCCTCGGGTGGAGTCGTCGGGATGCTCGGTTTTCTTTCCTGGCTTAGTTATGTGCGGCGCAGCGAGTTGCCCTACGAATTCCGATCCTCCATGTTTCGGAATATCGCGCTTTTGGGGGTGATAGGGGTTTTGGGCTTCTTTTTCATCGACAATGCCGGACATGCCGGTGGATTTCTCGGCGGGGTGATTTGCGGGATAGTTTATGATAAAACCCATCCCGGAGCTTGGGACGTTCCCTCCACACCGGCAAAATCTGCGCTGGGGGCGGTGTGTTTTGGGGTGGTCTTGTTTGCCTTCGCCTGTTGCATGGATCTGTTTTTTGGTGAGGGAAAACATCTGATCGCGCACCTCCCAAAATTTTCATGGTGAAAAATCTGTTGGAAACTCGGGCATTCTTGCCAAACAATAGGGGATGGCATTTATCATTAACGGAAAAACGATCGGCGACGAGGTCATCGAAGAGGAATTTGAATCGATCAAAGAGCATTACATCAGTGCCGGGAAGGCGGTGTGCTGTGATCGTGACGCGGAGTTGATGACTTATGCCCGGGACACGGTGATCAACCGGGTTTTGCTGGAGCAGGCCTCGGTCGAAAAATTTGGCGAGGTGTCAGAAGCGGATGTCGATGCCCGGTTTACCAAAATATTTGAGGAGCATGGCGGTGAAAAAAGCTTCTACGAAAACACCGGTTTTAACAAAGGGGATGAGTTTATGCTCAGACGCAAGGTAAAGAGCAGTTTGATGGTGGATCGCTACCTGGAATCTGAAATCGGGAAGGAAACAGAACCCACCGAAGTCGAGCTAAAGGCTTTCTATGAGGCTAATATCGACCGCTACATGAGCGAGGTGAAGGTGGAGGTCAGCCAACTATTCGTGGAACCCAAAAGCCATGAGGCCGCCAAAGAGAGCTTTGAAGAACTCTACGCCGCCCGGAAGTCAATCCTGGCAGGAGCCGATTTTATCGAACTGGCCAAAAAACACTCGGGTCTGGAGGCTGATGAAATCAATATGGGCTTCATCCAGCAGGGACAAAATATGCCGCAGATCGATGCGATCGTCTTTTCGATGGTGCCCGGGGAAATCAGCCCGATTTTGGCGACACCGTTTGGGTTTCATATTTTCAAGGTCACCGGCAGACAAGAGCCCGCGCCAGTACCAATGAAAGAGATTGCCAATCTGGAGCAGACCTTATGGAGCGAAAGACGTGAAAAGCAGATCAAAGAGGTGATAGATCGTTTGAAGGCGGTCGGTTCGATTGAGGAAATCGAAGTGCCGATCGGATAACGAAAGTGGCTTTCATTCAACAGGGTACAGTCCGTCATTCAACAGGGTACAATCGGTGATTGTACCCTGTTTGATTTGACCTTGGGCCTTGTTGCAACATGGCTCCGACAAATGCCAATATGGCGGCGACAATTGTCAATATGGTTCCGACAAATGCCAATATGGCTCTGACAAATGGCAATATGGCTCTGACAAATGGCAATATGGCTCTGACAAATGGCAATATGGCTCTGACAAATGGCAATATGGCTCTGACAAATGGCAATATGGCTTTAAAGGATGGCAGTGCAGAGTCTGAACTGCCGT
>JBGSJM010000365.1:0-47132 GCA_041742015.1 Verrucomicrobiales bacterium
TCGCCAAGGAATCCCTCAAGCTTCGGACTGCGCTGCATTACGACTCCGCCATCGGGACCCCTCTTGACGCGCTGGTTCGCCTCTACTCACAAGACAAAAGAGAGGAGGAACTAATCGGCCTGTACCGGGCTCACATCGCCCAATATCCTGACGATGCTGGAGCCAAAGCAGTTCTGGCGAAGATCTTAACAAATCTGGAACGCGCCGAGGCGGACGAATTCATAGAGTCCGCTGCTCGCCAACATCCCTCCTTTTCCCACCTTCAGTATTTGCTATCAATAAACCTGAAAAAGAAGGATGATTCTCGCAGTTTGGAAGCTCTTTCCAATGCGATTGATTTAGAGAGTGATTACAACCGTCGCAGTGAATGGCTTGGAGAGTTGCTGGAACGCTCCAAAACGGAAAAAGGCAGAGAGTTGGCCACGGCACAGTTAAAAAAATTACTCCTCGTCGAAGGGCAAACCGCTCAAACCATGTTATCCCTCGGTAAGGTTATGCTTCAGTACCGGTTTTGGGATCTGAGTCTGGAAGCATTCAACAAGGCTATTGCACTCAATCTTAATCCAGAAGACCAGGTTGAAGCCGATGTGCTCGCCTCCAAGTCAGAAGCCGCCCTCGGCAAAACACTCGAAGCCGGCAAGAGACTTGATCTGGTTCTCGGAAAACTGGCTCCCGATCATCCCCGGCGTCAGGAAGTGATGAGCCAAAGGGTTAGTGTGGTCGCCTCACAGGAAGAGCGTCTCGTTCTCCTAGCGAATACCCGGACTGCTTATGAGGCAGCCCCTTCGAAAGAAACTGCGGTGCTCGATTTTGCAGAAATTCTGATCGCTGGAGGGGATCAGGATGAAGCCCTAAAAGTACTCTTGAATGCCTCTCGGGTCCTTCCCGAATCCATTCGCCTCGAAAAATTGACTTTGGAGCAGTTGGAGAAACACACCAATCGCCAGGAACTTATCGAGTATATAGCGACCCGACTCGAAGCCCATCCTGATCGAAACGACCTTCGCTATCGACTCGTTAAAGCCCACCACGAAAAGGATGATGCCCTCGCCGCCGAACAGGACTTTAATCTCGTTCTTGCCAGTCTTGAAGGCAGCGAAAAATCCTCCCGGATTCTTGATTTGGGTCGTTTTTTGCGGGCCAGCGAAAAACCTCGCCTCGCAATCAGTCAATATGAGGCCTATTTGAAACTCGAACCCTCCCGTCTGGATGTCACCCGCGAACTATGCGAAATCTATCTCAAAGATGGGCTTGAAGACAATGTAAAGGCTCTCTTGGGACGAACCTCAGCCAAAAGTGCCGAATTGGAAAACGTTCTCGATTTGAGCCAGTTTCTGATTGATGAACAGTTTTACGGCCCTGCCGAGGGGATTCTCACCGAATTTATTAACCAGAATCCCAACCCGCCTTTTGAAGCTGGCCTCTACCTGGCCCGAGTCCAAAGTGAACTCGGCAAACGGCACGAAGCCTCCACTCTTTTACAAGATCTGCGCGAACAAACTGACACCACCGAGCGCTACAAAAACTGGCTGAATGTCGGCCTACTAATCAACGACAACTTTGATTCACTCGACGAATTTTTCACAACAGAACAATCGCTTTTTAACTTTGCAGACAAGAACTGGACCATCGAACGGATTGAAAAGTTTCTTTACCTCTGTGAGGCGGGTGAAAAAAGGCAACTTTCGGGAAGGGTAGCCTCAGCCATTCAACAGCGTCTGGGTTCGACCACGATTGACTCCGTCCTGAAAATCAAACTTCGTCAGCTTCTGGTCCGCACCTTGGAACTCGACCCGTTAAAAGTAGGCGAAGTGGAAATTCAACTAAAACTTCTCGCTCAGGAGGACCCGGAAAAACTCAACGAGTACAATCTTCAGCTAGCCATGATTTATAACAATGTGCAGCGCCCAGATTTGGTTACACCGATACTCTCAACCCTTAATTTGGAGAAAATCACATCCGCGAGGCTTTTACGGGACAGCTACCGGATGTTTATTGAATATGGCAATCGCAAACTGGCCGGGGATGCCCTTGCTGTGGTGACCTCAGTTGAGCCCGGAGATCTTTTCAGTTGGGAACGCCGTCTTTCCCTCCTTGCCGCAGAGGGTAAAGAAAGCGATTTCCGAGCCGCAATTCGAAGTCTGCTCCAGGGAATTGCCCAGAGGGGGAAAAGCAGCGAATGGCGCGAAGATACCAGGTACTCCCTCAACCTGCACCTGCTTGATTCTTACTGGCGATCAATTGCCGACTTGATCGCTCAAGACACCGCTCTGGCTGAATGCCTTCCACTTCTTGATGCTGTGGAACGCGAGGCCCAGGGGCAGGATCTCCTCTGGATAAGTTGGGCTCGAGCTTATGTCTACTTTAAGCTGGGAAGGGAGAAGGAACGCAGTGCCGCCCTGAATCAATTGGCAGAAAGACTTATCGCCGATCACGATGCCGTACTAAGTTTTCCGGATGGCCTGACTATCCCACTGGCAGCGGCAATGAAGGAGATGCGTATCAGATCGCCAGGAACCAGTCATTCGGGACCAACCCCGCAATTGCCACTCCTCGAAGGACCAAAAATAAAATGGGGCTTCGAAATCGACGAAGGCGCAACCATTCTCCGGGTTCAACCCAGCCCAAACGCCCTGATGGTATTGGATGACCGGGGTCAAGTTTACCGAGTTGATACTTCGTCTGGCAAACTAATTTGGAAAGAAGCCCTTGGAATCCCCCATCGTCCAGGCCGCAATCAAATCCAAACTGCGGCAGGACCTTTCGGCAATGCCCAGAAGGTCCGTCAGATGATCACCTCTGGAAACCGATTTCTCTTGGAATTTGGAAACGAATTGCGGGCCTATTCGTGCGAAGATGCCTCGCTCCTTTGGAAAGCCAATCTTCCCTCGTCAGGCCCCGGATCAGCTAGCTCTGGATCCATGCCCGTAATGGAGTTTAGCAGCGAAAACGACCGCGTTATCCTCTTTGATCCTGAAACCGACACCCTGGTTGGCATCGATGCGAGGAACGGAAAAATCATCTGGGAAACTTCCATTTCATCGTCTTCTCCAACACTCCATCAATCCTCCCCGACAACTCTTCTCGCGTCCATGAATACCGGGCTATCGATCAAAAACGGGAGAATTCTGGTATTCGGAAAAACCGCAGGCATTTATGAAGCTGCCACTGGCGACCAGCTCTGGGGATTCTCTGGAGATGAAGTCCGGGTTTTCCCAATTACCCTGCGGGAGAAACAGGAAGTTCTTTCTGATGAGGAAATTTTTACTCTGGAGCAGCTTAAACCGCCACCACTATGGACACCTGCAGATTCCAGCAGCCGCCGCCACAATTTGACCCATCTTTCACGGGCCGGTCATCACGAAAAGATGGAGGATCGTGAGGTAATATCATTTCTCAACTACCCCGGGAGCCTCCTCGCCCCTGTCGTTGATTGGTCAAAAAGCCGTCTTACCACTGGCGAAATCGCCCACGCTTTCCTTTCCGATGATTATTTGTGGCTGATGGATCGCAAGGGATTAAAGCTCGTATCCCTCAATCTGCCACTTGCCGCCCAACAATATAATATTCAGGGCACCCTGTTGGGTGAAAAAGATAATCATGCCTGGATTCTGAACCAGAATGTTCTCACCCACATTGATGGAGCGCGGTATAGGCAGCAGGGTATTTCCACCCAAGAACTCGGTCGCAACGTGACGGGAACACTCGTCGAAGGACGAGTCTTTGTTCGGGGGGAAGTTGGTGTTGCGGTTTACAATGCCATTACCGGCAGAAAAATCTCGGGGGCGAAATGGGACGCAACCATCACCGATTACATCGCCCCTATGCACCGTCGCCACCATGAAGGTTACGTCTGGCAGGGGGCCATTCAGCGCAGTGCACCCGGTTATCCGGCATATTGCTTTCCGCCAAGTGATATCGTTAAAGAAGCAAACTATTACACCATTTTTGAAGGCAATCGCATCGTTGCGCTCACTGACTAGACCACTTCTATTTCATGGCAGACAAAACCACTGACGACGAAATTTTCGATGCCCAGTTTCTGGACCGGCTTCGCGCCCTTTTCCTTAGGCTTAGAAAGCGCCGTCAACTCAAGAAGAAGGGCATCCAGAACACACCCGCCGCTGGCTTCACTCGGGAGTTCAAAGATTTCCGCCATTACACCCCGAACGACGATTACCGCTCGATTGACTGGCGGCTTTACGCACGCCTTGACCGGCTCTTTATTAGGCTTTACGAAGAGATCCAGGAATTTCACATTCATGTCGTTACCGATGTTAGCGCCTCCATGGGGCAGCCCTTCGACGAAAAGCGAATCACAGCGCTGAAACTCACCGTAGCCCTTTCCTATCTCGGACTCGTCGGTCAACACCGGGTTAGCGTTTATCAGATGGGAGAAAAAATCAGCGATCCACTGCCTCCCATGAAAGGCCAGGGCAATGTCCAACGAATCATTGACTACGCTCGGAATTTGAAGTTTACAGGAGTAACCAGCCTGGAAAAAAGCTTCAAAAATTTTCAGCCTTCCCGGCAGCGCTATGGAATCATTTTCGTCATCTCCGACCTCTATGGTCAGGGCATCGAAGAGGCTCAGGAAGCCATCCGTCATGCCTCTAGTTGGCCTGGAGAAGTGCATCTCATTCAGGTATTTCACCCATGGGAGGAAAAACCCGATTTGGAAGGCGAAATCCAATTGATCGATGTGGAAACCAGGGAAAACCGCCGAGTTTGGTTCACGCCCAAAGATAAAAAACGCTACGAAGAAACCTATCAGCAATTCGTTCAAGGCATCGAGAAGGCCTGCCAGGATCGCCAAATTGATTTCCAGCCTTGGCGAACTGATTACCCGTTTGAAGACGTTTTCCTCGAATTGCTTTCTCGTGGTTCCGCTCTGGCCGCCGGCTCATGATTTGCCCTCGTAGTGGAATCCGCCAGGATTTCTCGTGTTGAGCAGCGAATTTGATTGCCAAACCCATCAACTTCGAAAATCTTTCACCAAAGATCATGGGAAGAGCATTCGAATACCGTCGGGCTTCAAAGGAAAAGCGTTGGGACAAAATGTCAAAATTGTTTCCGAAATTAGGGAAACTGATAACCGTAGCTGCCAAAGAAGGAGGGCCGGACCCTGCCACCAACTCCTCTCTGCGCCTCGCGATCATGAACGCGAAGGCCGAAAACATGCCCAAGGACACCATTGATAAAGCCATCAAACGGGCCAGCGGCAAAGACATGGCTGACTACAAGGAGGTCAACTATGAAGGCAAAGGCCCCCATGGGGTCATGATTTTTGTTGAGACCGCAACCGACAACACCAACCGAACCGTCGCCAACCTCAAAATTTACTTTAACAAATCCGGCGGCGAACTCAAACCCACCGGTTCCCTGGAATTCATGTTTGATCGCAAAGCTGTTGTGGAATTTGTCGTTCCCGAGGGGCGGGATCTCGAAGAACTCGAACTTGCTTTGATAGACAGTGGACTTGAGGAGTTGGAAGTGCATGAGGGGATCGGTTATGCCATTGGTGAATTCAATCAATTTGGAAAACTTACCAAAAGCATCGAAGACCTCGGTCTCGAAATCAAAAAAGCCGGTCCCCAGCGAATCGCCAACAACCCGCAGACCTTTACCGAAGAACAGATCGCAGACATCGAGCCCCTCATCGAAAAAATCGAGGACGATGAAGACGTCCAGGTTGTTTACACCAATATGGCTTAGACAGAAAACCAAATACCTCGATGATTGAACTAACCCCAGTCCGAAAAGAACGAATTCAGGGGAAGATCACTAAAATCATCCTTGCTGATCAGGGTCTGGAAACGATTAACCAAATCATTGCCGTCAACGAGTTAACCGAAGAACAAGCCAATGAAATGGTGCAGGTGGCCCGAAAGGAGCGGATCAACCGGATCCGTCAATTGCAGATGAAAGGCCTCTACCTTGGCTGTGTGATCATGATCCTGGGTATGGCGGCACTTTACACATTTGCCCTCTTAATCGGACATGTTTCCCGACCCATTTGGTGTCTGACTGGGTTATTGATGCTCATGGGTTTGTGGAAAGTGGTTCAAAGCATCATTGGTATCGCCCTGGCTGGGTCAAAAAAAGGCCAAGTTACGATTGCCTAATGCCGCTATGAGGGAAAATCAGCAACTCGAGGTGCGTAATCAAAAAATGCTGGTATTTCTACGACCTCTGCGATAACTCTGGAAAGGAAACCAAAGATTAATCGTTCTACTTCTTAAAGATATGCCATACGTTAAAACAAACGGAATTCAAATGTATTATGATGAGCGTGGTGAGGGCCCCCCCCTCATAATGATCATGGGAATCACGGCTCGGGGTGAAGTTTGGGAGGCCCACGCTGCCGCCTGGAGTGAAAACTATCGCTGTATCATGCCGGACAATCGCGGTGTTGGTTTAACCGACAAACCAAAGGGGGATTACACCAGCAGCATGATGGCTGATGATTATGCCGGGCTGATGAACGAGTTGGGGATCGAAAAAGCCAGGATCGTGGGTTGTTCGATGGGATCGATTATCGCCCAGCAACTCTGTTTGCGGCACCCAAGCAAGGTCCAGAGTGCGGTGCTGATGTGCCCGTGGGCACGATGTGACCGCTACGCAAAATCTGTTTTTGAACACATGAAGGCCTGCAAAGCCCACCTTGATAATCAACAGTTTCTCGAGTGGATCCAGCTTCTGATATTCACCAAACCATTCTGGGACAATGATGAAGCTTATGCCGGATTAGTTAGCGGGCGGAGCGATTTTGACGCCAACCCGCTGCCCCAGCCTTTGCATGGATTAAAGGGCCAGGCAGCAGCCTGCATCAATCACAATGTCCTCAACCAACTGGGTAGCATTCAGAAACCAGTCCTCGTGATCGGCGGGAAAAATGACATTTTTACCCCGCTGTGGATGGGGGAGGAGGTCGCCCGGGGTATTCCTGATGCAGACTGCTATTTTTACGATAACGCAGGTCATGCCTTTCATTGGGAGAAAATGGACGATTTTAATCCACGGGTGCTCTACTGGTTGGGGCAACATTAACCAACACGAGAAATCCTCACGGATTCCTCGACTAACAAAATCAAAATTAAAATGGCAAACATCAAATTTGGCTCACAAGTTTACACTTGGTTCATGCAGGGCGGCGGCAAAGGCTATGCCAACAAGCTCGATCACATGATCGAAGTGGCCGCAAAAGCTGGGTTTAAAGGGATCGAACCAATGATTCTCGAACCTTTTAACGATTATTGGCTGGGAGATTTCAAAGACCCCAGTCGTCTCAAAGATACACTTGCGGCGCACAACATGGAGTTGGTGGGCTTTTCTCTGGTTTGTGGCTGGGACAAACCCAATGAAACAGAATCTGAAAAGGCGGCATGTGATTACGCGATTGAAACGCTCCTGAAATTTCCCTGTGCCAAATTCGGCACCGTCCCACTTCCGTCCAACCGGAAAAACCTTCATCAGCGCCGCCTAAATCTCGCCAAAAACCTGAATCAGGTATCAGCACGTGCTCGAGCCGCAGGATTGGAATGCTCATTTCATCCGAACAGTCCGCCAGCTTCGATTGTGCGGACTCAGGAGGATTATGATGTGGTGCTCAATAGCCTCGACCCCAATCTCACCGGCTGGACTCCAGATGTGGGGCACATCATCCGCGGAAACATGGATGTCATTCAAACGATGACCAAATGGGGACACCTCGTCAACCACGTTCACTACAAAGATTTCAGCGGAAACGGCCCCGAGCCCTGGTCGCAGATGGGGACTGGCAAGCTCGATTTCCACGCCATCACCGAGTGGCTCATCGTGCGTAACTACAATGGATGGATCATCTGCGAAGATGAGTGTGAGCGTGCCATTGATGAACCGGACGAGGTCACCCTCCAAAATGGAGAATGGTGTAAAACACACCTGCACCCCATGCTGGATTGTTAAGAAGAATGCCTCATCCGATTCCTACATCAGAGCTGCCTCCCATTGAAAGGCTTCGAGCCATTATGCACATCCTCCGGGCTCCTGGTGGTTGTCCATGGGATGCAGCTCAGACCCATGAGTCATTGGCACCTCATCTGATTGAAGAATCTTATGAGGTGGCGGAAGCCATTCGATCCGGGCGACGCGATGATATGGTCGATGAATTGGGCGATGTCCTTCTTCAGCCGATTTTTCATGCTGAGATCGCCTCTGAAACAGGAGCTTTTGATTTTGATGATGTGGCGAATGCGATTTGTGAAAAGCTCATTCGCAGACATCCTCATGTTTTTGGAGGAACAGGAGAAATCCTCACGGATTCCTCTACGGCTCTTGACCCCGAAGTCGTGCTTCGCCAGTGGGAACAAATTAAATCTGCTGAAAAATCGCAGGGAACCGGGGCTACCCCATTAAGCCTGAGCCAAACACTGCTGAAAAATGCCAACGATGGAATGCCCGCTTTAATGGCTGCTCAAAAAATTCAAAAAAAAGTCGCCAAAGTTGGTTTTGACTGGTCCGATATCGGTCCGGTCGTGGAAAAGATCCGGGAAGAAATGTTCGAAGTCGAAGACGCCCTGACAAGTGGTGACTCAAAAGCGATCGCTGAAGAAATCGGGGATCTGTTGTTCGCCGTGGTCAACCTGGCGCGGAAAACCGGCCAGGAAGCTGAATTGCTCCTTGATGCGGCCAACCGCAAATTTGTTGACCGATTTCAAAAAGTCGAAGCCAGACTGGCTAGCAACGGCGTAAGCCTGGAGGAAGCGAGTTTGGAGCAGATGGACCAAGCCTGGAACGCTACCAAGGACGCTTCCTCGTGACTACTGGCAACTGGCCGGGCCCAGCGGAGCAGAATCCCACTTTGCTGGCCCCTGAGTTGATCCGGAGAGCTGACTGTTGATTGCCTTGTCGTCCTCAATAAATTTGGCTTTGGCTACACTGAGTGCCGTCGCCACATTGGCTGGTAAAACAATTCCGGCCTTGGTGAGTGCTTCAGGGTTTTGAATTTGCAGCGCCATCACGCCTAGTGCCAGATAAAGATCACCCACATTTTGAGGGTTAAACACTTCCGGGCTGGTTTGCATTTCGACCGGCACAGTGGAATCCCCGCCAACTGGGTCGGCCAAAAGGCTGGCAATCTTGTCTTTCACAACAAAAGACGATTTTTCAACCAAGCCATTGAGCTGGCTGGGGGAACTCGCCAAGGCCGCCGCCATATTGGTAGTGAGAGAGTCGGAACTCGCTGCTTTTTTCTTTACCATTACCATAAATTCAGTGAATTCATGGGTGGTCAAAGCCGCATTTTGAGGATTTTTTCCAAAACTCGGCATCCCTGCCGGACCCGCCATTGCCAGATCGCCATGCAAAAGGCTCATCGTGGATCGGATCAGCGACATTCTCTGTCCGGCCCACTTGGCGGTTTGAGCAGAATGTCCGGCTTTATAAACGGTGTCAGCCCCCTCCGCGACTGACAAATTGGTGTTTAAAGCCATGGTGTAGACATCTCCAAACAAATCCGAGTAATATTCCGCAATTTCGTTGAGATCCTTTTTGTAAAAAGCATTTAAAGTGGTTGAAACAACCATGCAAAGTCCGGCAATTTTCATGCCGCTTTTGGACGCAGACTGCATTTTGGGGATCGATCCCTTGTATTCCCCGTTCTCTTTGTAAATCACCCGGTCAACTAGGCGCTGGAGCCCATGTTGATCATACTCACCCGCTTGCAAGTCATGGGATAAAATCGTAGAACTTAAAATTCCTACGCTTAGAAGTATTGGAAAAATGGATTGATTGGTTTTTCTCATTGGTTGTCGATATTGGTTCACCCGAATTTAACGGTTCAGATGATTTGAACATAGAAGCGTTCTTCGTAGCGGTGTCTTCCAGCCGCCGGTGGGAGAAACCTTGCTTGCGTTGATCCGTTGACAGATCGTCAGCTTTTCACCAGAGTGTTGATCTATGGATTTGGGATTAAAAGGCAAGGGTGTTTTGGTGTTGGCCTCCAGTGGAGGGATCGGAAGGGGTGTGGCCACGGAATTTGCACGGGAGGGCGCGAAGGTCATGCTCTTTTCACGATCTAGGGAAAAACTCGCCGCCACCGCGGTGGCTATTGGCGAGGAGACGGGCAATCCTCCGCTCTACACTGTCGGTGACGTCTGCTCTCTAACCGATCTGGAAACCGCTGTAAAAGAAACTGCCGCCAAGTGCGGTGGAATCTGGGCCTTGTTCAACAATACGGGCGGTCCACCAGCTGGCCCTTTTGGGAAGTTAGATGATGACGCCTGGCTATCAGCTTTTGAATTGACCATGCTGAGTTATGTCCGGGCGATCAGGGCTGTTTTACCTCACATGAAAGAGGCGGGTGGCGGTAGGATCGTCAACAACACCTCTGCGTCGACCAAACAGGCGATCGATTCCCTGATTCTCTCCAATACCTTTCGGTCCGGATTGGTGGGGCTGGGCAAAAGTCTCGCACGGGAGTTGGGTCGCGACGGGATTCTGGTTAATACCGTTGGCCCGGGAAGGATTGATACCGACCGGGTCGAGCAACTGGACAGGATCTGGGCAGGACAGAAAGGCATTACCTACGATGAACAACGCGCCCAGTCCGAGGCTGGAATTCCGCTGGGGTTTTACGGAAAACCGACCGATTTCGGCAAAGTCGTCGCCTACCTTTCTTCAGAAGCCAACGCCTATCTCACCGGGCAAAATATATTGATCGATGGTGCCATGGTCGAGGCTTACTAGTAGATGAATCCGTCAGGATTTTTCTCTCGAACCTCGAACGTGAGGATTTCGCGAGCCCTGCTTCAAGGATTTTAGGTTCAAATTGTACCCTATTGAGTCTGTCATTGTACCCTGTTGAATGAGGTGCTTATTGACTGACTATCGAGATGCTGCCCCAATAGCCGAATTCGTTTTTCCAATCATTGGCGCGATTTTCGATGGAAAGATCAATATTGGTGCCTGAGAACTTGGTGAGATCGACCTCGAGATTGAGCCACTCTTCTTTTACGGTTTGGTAGCTTACGATTTGGTCCGACAGTAATTCTTTGCCGGCCCAAACCCGCAATTGCCAATCGCCGTGAGGATGATAGCTTGCCCTGATTTTTAGTGTGGTTTTTTTGCCTGACGGGACTTCAATACGGCGCTGCAAACGACAGGGGTTTTCCCGATCTTTGGGATGGGTTTGGAACGCCTTCTGATTGCGGAAACTACTCAGAGCTACGACTCCGCCTTCACCCACATTTACCGGGATAAATCCGGGAGCGATCTCCTTCACAATATCGTTCCACTGTGGGGTAGATGTGATAAGTGGACCTCCGCTCACCATTCTCCGGGCCACTGACTCCTGCAAAAAAGGAATGTTGCCAGCCATCGCAACCTCCAGGGCTTTTTCTGGATATGAAGTCACGGCTGGTTCGAGGGCCAGCCAAAGAACCCGTGGTATATTATTGTCGGTTACGTCTTCGCCGTGTCGGGCGAGAGCTGCGAGAATATCCCACCGCTGATCAATCGGGAGTCGATGGAGTGCGCTGGCAAGGTAGAGGCGAACCACGGCTGATGAATCGCGATTTGCCAATTGAAGAAATTTGCGGCGAGTGGCTTCGGACAGTTGGTGATTTTCGCTGAGTAATTGAATGGCCCAGGCGCGGACATGCTCGTCTTCATGAGAGAGCAATTCACCGAGGCGGGCGCTTTCGGTGTCGGCAAAACGTCCAGTCACATGAGCTGCCCAAAGCGCTCGAAGACGTTTGCCACTGGTTGGCGAGGCATTAAAATATTCATCCAATTTGGTGTAGACCAATTTGTGGTCAAGCTTTCCCGTTACCGAGCGATGATGTAGTTCAACTCGTGCTTGCCGGACATACCAGTCATTGGCATGAGCCTGAAGGGCTATCAGCTCCAGGTCGCTCAGGCCCGGTATATTTGGGCGTTCAATGGGCTTTGCCCCTTTAGGCATGATTCGGTAGATTCTTCCGCTATTGGGGAAATTAATCGCATTGCCACAGATATCGGTATCGTGCCAATCTAGGATGTAAACGCCGCCATCCGGGCCGATTTCAACGCTGAATCCGACCCAGGCGAGGTCATTGGTGTCGAGAAAGTTGTAGCCGTGTTTGCCGGTGTAGCTGGAGCCTTTGGGAATCATGAAATCAGTGAGGATTTCGTGCTGATGGATGTTACACATGAAGAGATGGTTGTGAAATACTTTTGGGAACGTATCTGCCAGGTAAAATCTGGCGCCGCCATGGGCTGACAAATGGGTGTGATCTCGTATCGTCTTGATGTCATCAAACACATAGGGATTTACATGAGGTTTGGACTGTTTGTGATAGACTCCACTTTGAACCACATGAAAGAGGTGGGGAATCACGCAGCAGGTGGCAAAGCCATGTCCGAGATCATTAAAATCGAAGCCCCAGGGATTGGACAGGCCGCTGGCAAAGATTTCGAACATTTTTTTGACAGGATGAAAACGCCAGATTCCCGCATCGATATATTGGCGATCTTTGGCGGGTGCACCAGGCTTGCCAACCAGTGAACGGGTGAAAACTCCATGGCAACCGTAGAGCCAGCCGTCCGGTCCCCAGATAAAGCTGTTGAGGGTCTCGTGGCGGTCATCGATTCCCCATCCATCCAGGAGGATTTCCGGAGTACCATCGGGAACGTCGTCGCCATTGGCATCGGGAATAAAAACAAGATAGGGCGGGGTTCCGAGATAGACGCCTCCAAAACCGATGGCGATGCCGGAACTGAACGTGATCTTGTCTGTAAATAGCTTTTTGGTATCAAAAACCCCGTCTCCATTGGTATCTTCAAAAATCTGAATACGGCTCAATTCGGATTTCTCCTTGTGGGAACCCCGATTGACGTAGTTGTAATTCTCTACGACCCAGACTCTGCCCCGGCCATCGAAAGTGAAGGCAATGGGCTCCCCCAGATCGGGTTCTGCGGCAAAGATTGAAACCTCGAAGCCGTCTGGGATATCCATTCTGGCCACCGCTTCAGCGGGTGTTAAAAATGGGGCAGCGCTGGTGCGATGCTGCTTTTTTTCCTCTGCGGAAACGCTGAATGCGGAGAGGACTAGGATGATGAGATGAAGTGATGTTTTCATCTATTTGGGAAGTTCAACTTGAGCCTTGGTTTGGAAGTATTTGATGAGATCCAGAATCTCCTGGTCTTTCAGGGTTTGCAGCAGGCCTTCTGGCATCATGGAAAAGGGTGATAGTTCGCGGGATTTGATGTCATCTTTTATGATCGTGTTTTTTTGACCGATCATGCTAAGGACAACTTTCTGATCATTCTCTTCGATGACACTGCCAGCGAGTACCTGTCCGTTTTTGGTGGTTATCACGACCATTTTATAGGCATTTGGAATGTCACCGCTGGGATCAAGGATATTAAGCAGTAGATAGTTGAGGTCTCCGCGATTGGAACCTGTCAGGTCGGGGCCGACGATGCCACCCTCGCCATACATCTGATGACATGCCATACAAACTCGCTGGAAAACTGCTCGACCGGAGTTGGCGCTGGCTTTCTCAAGTGCTGCGGAAGTTGCCAGTTTTCCATATTTGGAGAAAAGAACCTCCTTGTCTTTTACCAGTGCTTTGACTCCATAGGACTGATCAAATTTTTCGCCAAGTAGGGAACTCAGCGAGCGCGACACATAAGCGGGAATCGCATCTGGCGGGATGGATTTTGTATCAAGTGCATTGAGTAAAGATTCGGCGTAGATCTTGCGAGTGGCCAGTGTCTCGATGACGGCTCTTTGGGCTGCAGGTGGAAAGGTCGGGTAACGCGACAAAAGCAGATTACCAGCGGTCGGTGATTCGATTGTGCCATAGCCGCGAATCGCTGAGATACGGAGTGGTTCTTCGTCGAGCAGGGTTTCCAGGATGGGTAGTAATTCTTTGCGGCGCTGGGTGAGCAATGATGAAAGGGCTTGCAGACGATCGCTTGTTTTTGCGCTTCGGTCTTTGAGGATGGAGATGGCACTCTGGGTGGCACTTTCGTCTCCAAAAATCTGGCTCAGCTTTTGGGTCAGGCTACGTGTTTCATTGTCTGAATTAGTATCGAGGGATTGAAGGAGTGTTTCCCAGGAGGGCGGGGGAGTCACATTTCTTTGCCCTTCCAAGCCAAGCAACATGCCTTTCATTAATGAATTACGGATCGACGTGTTTTTTGTGCCGGAGATGGTTCGGGATAACATTTCCAGGGCGACAGAGTGGTCCATTTGGCTCAGGCTCTTTCGCCGAGCCTCCTCCAAGGCCGGAATGATGACCGGTTCTGGTGGGTTTTTTTGTTTCGGGGTTTTGTCGTCCAGATTGGCCTTGATCTCTTCTGACGTCGGCGTTTTTGAGGGAACCCCTTTTGGAGGTATTTCGACATGGGCGGTCCAGAGGATGGCATTAAGGACCACTTTGCGAAAATTGTCATTTTGCCAATTGATGTGGTTGTGGGCTCCGGTAAAACCAAAGCCGCGCCCCTTGCCATCCGGGCGCTCATAAGCCCAGGCGACATGCTGCTTTTCGCCATTGGCCACGGCTCGGCGGACATCAGGATTGCCGCTGCGGGGGCCATCGGGACGTTTTAGAGTGCCCGCTCCGGGGACGGCTGAAAGGATTGGAGTGACGCCAGTCATTTCCGGCACAAAGCGCATGTGATAATACCATTCATCGTCAATCGAGAAGGGAGTGAGGCCTCTCGAAATCGGATGATCTGGAAAGGAGGAAAATTGAGGACTCCAGCGAGGGTTCACTGACCAGTTCAAAGCGCAAAATCCGCCGATCCATTCGAGAAACTTTTTCCCTGGCATCCCAATTGCAGCCTCGGTCGCCCAGTGAATCATGACCAACCCGGTTCCCCGCTTCATAATGGCGTCGAATTCCTCCAGTTTGGGATTTAAGAGGTGGGCCTGTTCCCCGGAGCAGAAAACCACGATGGTCGCTGTATCCTTTAAAACTGATGAATCAATCGGGTATCCATTCTCCGGCAGGACGATGGTCTGCACGCCGAGACCGGCGGCGTCCAAAGCCTTCGCGAGGAGAGTATTCCCGGCCCGATGTTCATGGGCCATCGGGCCGTGGCTGGGTGTGCCGGAAATAAAAACAATTTTCGGTTTTTCGCCTGCTCTGCTGATGCCGGTTAGCCATAAAGCCACCAGAGTAAAGAGTATTGTCCTCATGGAAAACAAAGTTACGCGGTATGACTCCACTTTGGAAGTCGAATCTGGAAATGAAAATTGGAAGACCATCAGGCATCCCCCACAAATTCCTGCCACTCGGGGTGCTTGAATATGACTTTTAGGATGTCACTCAGAACTTTGACTGGGGCTTGAGCGGCATTGATTTCAGCTTTGCGGTCGGCGTAATAATCAATCAGGCCTTTGGTTTCGTCCTCGTAGGTTTTGATTCGCTTGCGGATCACGCTTTCATTGGCGTCGTCAAGGCGACCGCTTTTAATGGCGCGTTTGCGGATCCGGGTAATCAATTCATTGCGATCCGGGCATGAGAGGTGAAAAAGCTGCAAAACATCGATATGTTCTTCCAGAAGTTTGGCTTGCTCGATACTCCGGGGAACTCCATCAAGAATGAGAAGGTCAATATCTGGCTTGAACATGTGAAGATCTGCCCGGGCATCGATCTGAATCTTAAAATAACGGACCGTTAGTTCGTCAGGCACCAATTCGCCGTTGCGCGAGTATTTGATGAATTCCTGACCGATATCCGTTCGAGTGTCCATAGAGCGGAATGCATCTCCCATGGAGAAATGATAGAATCTCGGGATGGCACCGAGGATGTTTCCCTGGGTTCCCTTTCCGCACCCGGGTGCTCCGATCAAGATAAAAGCCTTGTACCGCTGACTGCGTGTTTTTAAGTCCATTTTTGTTGTTAGAATGGGGCTATCGGAATTTTTTGCAAATTCCGCTACCGGAATTTTAAACATTCCATTAACGTGCGCTGTCTTATTGCGCAAGATTATGTTTTTTAGCCCGTTTATTGCACTCCGTTACCTGAAACCAAAACGGACTTTTGTTTCGATTATCACGGTTATCTCTGTTGTGGGGGTAATGCTGGGAGTCTGGTTGACAACCGTGGTGATGGCGGTTTTCTCTGGGTATGGGCATAAAATCAAGGAAAATATTCTTGGTTTCGAGCCTCATTTGGAACTTCGGGCTGGGGGGTATATTGAAGATTTTGTACCGCTCGTCGCCAGATTAAATGAGACCAAGGGGGTGGTTTCCTGTTCACCATTTGTCCTTGGCAGTGTGATTATGGAATTTCAGGGAATGAGGAACGCTCCCATTATTCGGGCGATCCATCCGCCTGACCCTGACAGTGAGGAATATAATAGGCTATCAAAAAAAATCGCCCGTCGACCCAACCCCAAATATGACCCGGAGATCGCTCCAAATGAGCCGGAGGAGATACCCGCAGGTGAATTTCGGCTAGACCCGTATTCGGTGGTGGTTGGGGATGTGATGGCAAAATCATTGGGGCTCGCTATCGGGAGTAAGATTTTGCTGTATTCCCCGAAAGACGTTGGTTCAGTGATGGAATTGCTGGATGACTTGAAAAACGGTGAGGAAGCCAAACGAAAAGCCGCCGAAGACAAAATCAAAGAAGCAACCATCCCCCAGGAGGTCACGGTGACCGGGATTTACGACTCTGGTAATTACGATGTGGATGCAAATTTCATCTTTCTGGCGCTGGAAACTGGCCAGGTGCTTTACAACTTCGATTTGGATGAGTGCCATGGTATCGCGATCCGTACCAGTGATGCTTTTCAGGCGGATTCCTTTAAGAATGACATCCTGGTCGCTCTGGGGATGGGTGAGTGGAAAACGGCCACTTATTCGGCAACCAGCATTGCTAATCAGGATGTATTTCGCTGGCGCGGGACAACGAATTTTCTCCTGATTTTATTGGTCGTGGCAGGTGTCGTTACTTATTTTTTTCTCAAGAAAGCCTGGAAAACGGTTTTGATTGGTGTGCTGGGCTTCTCTGCCATCATCCTTGGATTCCAGTGGATTAATATTTTTGCGGGCGCGCAAAGCACGCTCCGTTACGTGGAACAGAATGGCGATCTGCCTTATCAGTTGCTCACCTGGATGCAGATTCACAAGTCGATCTTTGATGCAATCTCTACCGAACGACAGGCCATGTACCTCATTCTATTTATGATCATGATCGTAAGTGCATTTTGCATTATGAATACGATGATCACAGTAACTTTTCAGAAAAGAGCCGAGATCGGATTAATGAAAGCACTGGGTGCTAGGGAGGAACAAATCGCCGGCCTGTTTTTGCTTCAGGGGATGGTGGTTGGCGTCATCGGAGTATGTGTGGGATTAGTCCTTGCAAAATTGACAATCTGGAAAAGAAATGCAATTGCGGACTGGCTGGGGGCACATTTCGGTATTGATATGTTTTCATCAGAAATTTACAAAGTCGACGGTGGTCTTCCCGCTTTGCAGACAGTATCTGACTCCCTGATAATCTCACTGGTTGCTTTTATTGCCTGTACCCTGGCAGCACTTTTGCCCGCCATCTTCGCCTCGCGACTGGAACCAGCGAATGCCTTGCGAAGTGATTAGAATAGGTCTAGCAGTAACAAAAGGAATCTCCCCAATTTGATGGAATATTATTTGGCAGTGGCCGGCGATAAAGTCGGTCCTTTATCGCAGCTCAGGCTCGTGGAGATGCTTCGAGATGGCGAAGTTACCAGCGAGGACAAAGTCTGGCACATGGGCATGGACACCTGGCGTCCCATCGCGGAGGTGCCCTCACTAAAATCAACCCTCGAGTCTCTGGGGAGTAACGAACGGATCGCTATTCCACTTGGAGAGTGTTCCAGTCCACCGGAAGTTCTAAAAAGCCCGACGAAAAAGGTGAATGTCGCCACCGAAGTTCGCCCCCTGACTCGATTTTGGGCTCGATACTTTGATTACACCATCGTCGCAGTACTTGTGGTGATCTTTTCAGATTTTGAGATGCCCAAGATTGATCCAGGGCTCACCTTTGCCGATTTGGTGACTCGATATGAAGAAATTTTTAAAAGCGAGCAAATGCAGACTCTGGCACAAATCCAGTTTTACGCCCTGCTCATGTGGCACGTTATAGAAGGCATATTAATCAGCGTTTTTGGAACAACTCCAGGAAAGGCACTGTTCGGAATTCATATCCTTAGCGTCAAGGGCGGCCACCCTCCCATTATACACGGCATTTGCCGTTCTTTTTTAGTTTACATTTTAGGAGTAGGGCTATTTTATATCTCTTTATTAACATTGTTGCTGATGACGATGACTTATTTCAGATTGATGACCCGGGGTCTTACTTTTTGGGATCAGGTGCTTGACCTCCGGGTCAAACACCCACCGTTAAGTTTTGCCCGAATTCTTCTCGCCATACTTGCATTCATTACCTTGATGACTTTGCAGTCCCTTAAATTCTCATGAGCCGATATTGTTCTCTCGTCCTGCACGCACACGTTCCATGGGTGAGAAATCCTGAGGTCGAACGTTGTCTGGAAGAAGACTGGTATTTCGGTGCGCTCGCCGAATGTTATGTACCACTCTTGGAAATGCTCTATCAGCTTAAGGAGGATGAGGTTCCGTTTCGATTGACCATTAACCTGTCTCCACCACTGCTTTACCTGTTGCGGGATCGGATGATGACCCGGCGGGCTCTGGCTTATTTTGATCGCACTATCAAACTTTGCGAGGATGAGTGTGGGCGAGGCGAGGCTACGGGATTCGGAGAACTGGCAAATTTCTATCTGCATCGGTTTCAGGGACTCAGGGCTGCATTTGTGGATAAATTTAACTGTGATTTGGTCGGTGCATTCACCAATCTACATGAGAGCGGGCACGTTGAATTGACTGCCTCAGCCGCCACCCATGGGGTCCTGCCGCTTTTGATGAAAGTGCCGGAATCCGTGACCTCCCAAATTCGGGTCGGTCTGTCGGAGTTCGAAAAAGCTTTTGGTTTCAAAGCCAACGGGTTTTGGCTGCCGGAGTGTGCCTTTGCACCAGCACTTAGCCGTATTTTGGTCAAACAAGGGATCAAATGGACCCTGGTCGAACAGCATGGCCTCTCCCATGTGAACAATGGGAAGAAGATTTTCCCGCACCGCCCCGCACAAACCGTTGACGGTTTGATGGTTTTTAGCCGAGACAATGACGCGAGCCAGACTGTCTGGAATGCAGAGTCCGGCTACCCGGCGGATCCCAGATATCGAGATTATTTTCGCGATCTTGGCATTGAAGCCCCGCTTGATTTGTTGAGTGAATACCTGGGTGGTTCGGATGCCCGGCGTTTCACTGGTTTGAAGTTTTTCCGTCGCACTGGCGGAGCCTTGGATAAGAAGGAAATCTACAATCCTCTTCTCGCTCATCAGGCTTTGGAGGAAAATTCAGTGCACTTTGTAAACAGTCGGGGCGCCCAGCTCGCCTCTCTGGAGGCTCAGGGAATCGCTGATCCGATCGTGGTTTGTGCCTTCGATGCCTCGCTTTTTGGGCACTGGTGGTTTGAGGGCGTGGAATTCCTCAACCGGGTCTTTCGAAAGTCGATGGATCGAAAAGATTTCAAATTCATCACCCCCGGCGAGTATCAAGTGGGTGCCATCCCGCTTCCCGTTGCCATGCCGGTATCATCCTCCTGGGGAGAGGGTGGTTTTTTTGAAACCTGGATGAGCGAGAATAACAACTGGATCAATGCTGATCTCTTTGATCGTGCTTCAAAGCTTTGCCGTATGGTCCAAACTCACCGGGAAAGCCGTGATGGGATGTCGATCGAGCGGAAGGAGCATCGTGACCGCTGCCTGCGTCAATTATCCCGTGATTTGTTGATGGCTCAGGCCTCCGACTGGGGGTTTCTTCTCAATAATGAAGCTTCCTTCGCCTATGCTGAGGAAAAGGTGAAAGACTATCTGGAAGCCTTTGATACCGTTTGGAAGGTTTGTACCTCTTTTGGCGATCTTGCTCCATTGGAAGAGATCGAAAAGAGATACCCGATTTTTTCCGATATCGCCTGGGATCTTTTCCAGCCCAATGTTTCGGTTTGAGCAAGGGGGGGAATTCCTCACTAATTCCTCTTCGGATCGAATCACTTAAGAATGGAACAGAACTTCGTTTATTTTGATTTGGAAACTCAACGCTCTGCCAATGATGTGGGGGGCTGGGATAAAAAGGCCGATATGCTGATGTCCGTTGGCGTGACCTATAGCACCCGGCGTGGCACCTATCACATCTACCCGGAGAGTGAAGTCCTGTTCCTAATTGAAGAATTGTTGGCGGCCGACTTGGTGATTGGCTACAATCACATATCCTTCGATTACGAAGTCCTCATGGGTTACGATATCCGCGACTTAAAAGCACAAACCCGCAATCTGGACATGTTGAGCTACCTGGCAGACCTGCTTGAGCATCGTCCCAAGTTGGAGTCCGTGGCCAGTGCCAGTCTTGGACAGGGCAAGTCTGCGGTTGGTACCGATGCGATCAAGTGGTGGCGCCAGGGTAAATATCGCGAAGTGGCCCAATACTGTTGTTACGATGTCAAAGTCACTAAAGAAGTGTACGAATACGGAGCGCGGAATGGTCGGGTAGCCTACGTCAATCGTTTCAACCATCGGGACGAAGTGGCGGTTGAATGGAGTTTACCCAATATAAAATAGGGCAGGACAAGGTTGGAGAAATCCTCACGGATTCATCTACGGATCGAATCACGTTGCGAAGAGATTCCTTTGTCCCCTTCATCGCGATATTTTGATGCAGTCAAATGGCCGCGGTTGATCTCTGAAAGAGAATCTCAATGACCTACAAAAATATAAAGAATCTCATGCGTTATGGTAATTATATATTATCCTGTACGAATGGAGTCTTTTATTCATAATCTGAAGAGCCTGGTTCTTTCAAATCATCCGTTAATCGTGATTGAGACGGCGGAGGAAGAAAGGGTGGATACCATTTTGAGCGAATTGGCGGCTGCCACGATGTGGGGTTTTTTTGACTGGTCGCTGGCATCCGGCCTGGTTCACCGGACTTATGATGGGAGCGACCCGGTGGACAAAGCCGCTCCTAGAGTATTGGTTCCGCCGAACCGGGTGATGGAGGCTTTGCGCCGGGTGCTGGATATCGAGGTGCCGGGGATCTTCTGGTTTCGAGATCTTGCCAAGGAGTTCCATGAGTCTTTGACGGTGCGGCAGGTTCGCGAAATGTTGCAGACCTTTCAAAAGGGGCCCCACCCGAAAACCATGGTTTTGACTGGCGCGAAAATCCAGCTTGATCCCTGTCTCGACAGTTTTGCAACCTTTGTGCCATTGGAGTTGCCCTCCGAAAAGGATCTCGAAAAAATCGTACTTCATACTGTTGCGGGTCTTAAGAAGCGGATGAATTTTGAGCTGAAGCTCGATAATCAGGGGAAAAACGAACTGGTTCTTGCGCTCAAGGGGCTTACTGCGAATCAAGCTAGACAAAAACTGAGTTACGCGATTGTGGAAGATGCACGGCTTTGTCCAGAGGATATCAAGAGCATCACCCATGAAAAGGCTGCGGCGCTGCGGGATGGTGGTTTGCTGGAGTACTGCTCAATGGATGACAACCAGTTTCGTCTTGGGGGATTTGAAAATTTAAAAAACTGGCTGCGCCGGGCTGAAGTGGGTTTTTCGAAACAGGCGGCGGCAATGAACCTGAGGCCGCCCCGTGGCATCATGCTGGTGGGGGTTCAGGGGTGCGGAAAATCACTGGCCGCCAAGACCATTGCCCGGGAGTGGGGGCTTCCGCTCTTGAAGTTGGACGCCGGGCGGCTTTTCGACAAATATGTCGGAGAATCGGAGAAAAATTTAGGCAAAGCACTCCGGCTCGCTGAATCGCTGTCACCCTGTGTTTTATGGATCGATGAAATTGAGAAAGGTTTTGCCACAGGCAGCGGGGATAGTGCTGACGGCGGAACCGGAAAGAGGCTCCTGGGGAGCTTTCTTACGTGGATGCAGGAAAACAAAAAGCCGGTTTTTCTAGTGGGAACGGCCAATGATTTGGATGCCCTCCCGCCCGAATTTTTGCGAAAAGGGAGGTTTGACGAGACGTTTTTTGTGGATTTGCCTACGGATCAAGAGCGCACCGTGGTGTTTGAAATTCACCTCCAACTGAGGAATCAAAAGGCGGAGCAGTTTGATATCGCCAGGCTGGTCGAAGCAAGTGCGGGTTTTAGTGGAGCCGAAATCGAACAGGCGATTATTTCGTCTTTGTATGCCTCTCTCTATAAAAAACAGTCCCTAGAAACAGAAATGATTTTGAAGGAGATCAAAAGTACCGTGCCCCTTTCCGTATCCCGGTCGGAGGATATCTCCAGATTGCGAAAATACGCGAGAAATCGATTTGTGCAGGTGACATAGGGGGCATGTCTAATTCGTTGCTTCTTTATCTGAGACAAAAGGAGCAATTGTGCCAGAATTGGAATTATGTCTCAGTTGCTTTCTACCTATTCATTTGCCGGACTTTCACTTTCCAACCGGGTTGTGATGGCTCCGTTGACTCGCGCCCGGGCTGGCACCGAAAGAATTCCAAATGATTTGATGCTGGAGTATTATCGGCAGCGTGCCTCTGCGGGAATGATTATCTCTGAGGCAACGGTGATTTCAAAACAGGGCATCGGCTGGGTGGACAGCCCAGGGATTTACAATGATGCACAGGCCGCAGGGTGGCAAAAGATCACTTCCGGGCTGGCTAAAGAGGGCTGCCCCATGATCCTGCAACTCTGGCACTGCGGACGAGCTTCTCACAGCAGTTTTCATGGGGGAGAGCTTCCGGTCTCTGCATCCGCAGTTAGACTGAATGGCGATCAAATCCATACACCGCGAGGAAAAGAAGCCTATGAAACGCCGAGGGCGCTCTCGGTGGCTGAGATAAAAGGTGTCGTGGAAGACTATCGGGCTGCGGCACAGCGGGCTCTAAATGCAGGATTTGCCGGGGTGGAAATCCATGCAGCCAATGGCTACCTGCTCAACCAGTTCCTTGATTCACGCAGCAATCAGCGGACGGATGAATATGGCGGTAGTTTGGAAAATCGGCTTCGGTTTTTGGCTGAAGTGATTGAGGCGATTTGTTCGGTTTGGCCACGCGAAAAAGTGGGGGTAAGGCTCTCTCCGAATGGAGTTTTTAACGACATGGGGGCTCCAGATTTCAGAGAAACCTTTCTTGGTGCGGGCCAGTTGCTCAATCGAATTGGAGTTGGATTTCTTCACCTGATCGATGGACTGGCTTTTGGCTTTCATGACCAGGGTGAACCAATGACGCTGGCGGATTTTAGGAGAATTTACAGTGGGACGTTGATCGGGAATTGTGGTTACAACCAGGAGTCCGCGGAATCCGCGATTGCCTCGGGAAATGCGGATCTGATTGCGTTTGGCCGCCCATACATCACCAATCCAGATCTGGTTGATCGATTTGCCAATGGCTGGCCCCTGGCACCAGATGCGGATGTGAAGGTTTGGTCCTCGCCTAGCGCAGATGGCTACACGAGTTTCCCGCCTTACCGCGACTAAGGGGTGCCTATAACTCACCTCGCAAACATCTCTTTGGAAGAGTCCCCGCCACTGAGGACGTAGGCAATCAAATCAAGAATTTCATCCTTTTTCAACATCGCCAGTAACATCGGAGGCATCGGGGAGATTTTCGATACATCGATGCTCTTAACAAGCTTGCGATCAACGTTGACACGCTGGTTGGGGTCGGACAGATCGGTGTTTAAAGTAACGTTATCTCCGCCCAGATTGACAACCACTCCGGATACTGTACTGCCGTCGGTTTTGGTAACGATGATGGGGGCAAACTGCTCGTTGATTTCTTTGCTGGGATTAATGATGGAATCGAGCAGATCATGAGGATTGTACCGCCCCCCGGCTCCGGTCAGATCTGGGCCGGTCATGCCGCCGGCGTTTCCGAAACGGTGGCAGGCGTAACAGGCCGCTGCTGAGAACATTTTACGGCCGTTTTCAAAATTTCGGTTTTTCATTCCGGTGGCGGCGGCAGAGCTTAACTCGTCCAGGGTCCATAGGGTTGGGGTGCGACCAGCAAAGATGGCACCCAGGTTTTCGATGGCGGATTTTACCTGCGGTTTTTGGGCGATTAGTTCTGCATGGGTCGCTTTCTCAGTTTCACTAAAGGTAGCTAGACTGTCGTTTCTGATAAACTCGATGAATTTGTCAAAACTGGCTCCTCCTTTGTAACTGGCCGCTTTTAGAAACCATTCTAGTTGTTGTTTCCGCAGTTCCGGGGTCCAGCCGGTTTTTAACATGCGCAGGCTGCGGGCATATTCCATTTGGGGTTCCTGGCTTTCGGCAGTGGCGATCAGGGCCATGGCTTTGGCCGCCGTGTTTGGAGCCTGGAGGTGGACGAGGGTTTCACAGAGGAGCCAGTTTAGTTCAAAGGTTTTTGCCGGAAAGGCTGGGTCCAGTTTCGCGATCAGTTGCTGGATGGTGCCCGGGCCGGGATCGCCGAAGCGGTGCAAAACAATTTGCAGAAGGCGAACCAGAGCCATTTGCTCCTCGTCATTGATGGATTCCCAGTTGATTTGCATGCAGACAGCCAAAATCTGGTCACGGGTCGCGGCATCAGGTGCGTAACTGGCATCGCGGTGGCTGGGACACTTGCCCTTTACTCTGGCCAGAGCGAGCAGGGCAGGGATTCTTTTTCCGGGAGTGGTTTCTGTCAAAGCCTGATTCGCCCAGCTTTCGGCAGGCTGGTGCTCCAGGGCCACGCGGGCTGCCCATCGGATAAAGCGATCTTCGTGATCCAGGTAGGGCCATACCGTCTCTACTGCTTGGGGATCCTGTTTTCCGTGGAAGGCCTCCAGTTTGTGGCGAAGGGCTCGTTCTAGGGAGACCCTTGGGGTGAGATCCACTGCCGCAGTGTTTTCATTGCCCGTGTAGCTGACTCGATAAAGGCCTGACTGGACCCGGCGCCCGCCAATGGCAAAATACATCGATCCATCGGGATGGATGATACCGTCGGTCACGGGTAGCGGCGCTCCGGTGATAAACTCCTCTTTGGTTCCGGTGTAGCTGGAGCCTGTTTCCTTCAGGTGGACAGCGTAGACCTTTCCCCAGCTCCAGTCAAAGACATAGAGCGCCTCCTGATATTTTGCGGGGAACTTTGCACCGTACCCGAAGCAAGTGCCAGTCGGGGAGCCGGGGCCGATATTGATGGCGGCAGGCAGGTTGTCGACATAAAATTCCGGGTATTTTCCGGCTCCATTTCTCCAGCCGGATTCTCCGCCGCTGACGACATGGTTGACGCGGGTGGGGCGATACCAGGGGGTGTTAAAATCGTATTCCATGTCGGCATCGTAAGTGAAAAGTTCGCCGTCTTTGTTCAGGGAGGCATCGTAAATATTCCTAAAGCCGGAGGCGACCATTGAGAATTCTTTTCCATCAGGTGAAACCCGGTAAACGATGCCGCCGGGTGCGAGGACATGGCGATTGTGGCCACGACCATCGGGCATGCGGGGGAGGAGATGGTCGTCACCCCAAACTTCTGGCACTGGTGAAGTGCTGGTGGTGGCGGTGCGGATGGCATTGTTGCCGGTGATCAGATAAAAATCCTTTTGATTGTACCCTGTTGGGTCGGTGACTGTACCCTGTTGAGTCGGAACCACGGCATGAACCCCGTGATCACTTTTTGAATCAAAGGCTCTTAGCAACTCCACGTGATCCATCTGATCGTCGTTATTTGAATCGCTGATGCGGTAAAACCCGCTCTGCATCTTTTGCTCGTAATCGTTTATCCCGGCGAATATGGCTCCCTGGGAAAAGACCATTCCGTTGATGGCGCGGATTTCCACGGGAACTTTGGTGATATCACCTTGTTTGAGTTCCTGGCCAGGTGCTGGCGGGGTGAAACGGTAGAGAGCGCCATACTGATCGCTGGCATAAATGCGGCCTTTGTCGTCATGACACAGCGCCACCCAGGAGCCTTGCTCCACTCCGGGAATCGAGTAAATCAACTCCACCTGAAATCCCTTCGGAACCTTGATCCGATCCACTGGGGTTGCCTTGTTTTCGCCCACAACTGGTCCAACTTGCGCTTGTCTCGGCTGTTTTGCGTCAGCCTTGGGCTCTTTGCCCTTGCCCTTTGCTTTGGGGGCTGCCTTGGCTTTCCCAGCGGGCTTCTTCTCGATCATTTGGGCGTCTGACGGAATCTCCGCCTTGGAAAAAGGTGTGATCTCCTGGTCGGGAAGTTGTCTGAGTTTCAATTCTTTAATACGGACCTGCATGGCCTGTCCACGGTGGACCTGAATCGCCAGAACGCCGGAGAGGGCCCGGTTTTTCTCATCAAAATCGGTGAATTCGATGGTCGTTTTTCCATCGATCTGATGGGTGATGTGATTGCCTTTGGCAGTGATGGTGTATTCATGCCATTCAGCGATGTCGGCTTTTATCGGATCGCGCTCCGAGACGAGCCACTGTGCTCCACTCGGATCGGCGACCACACTCTGACCATTGGTGACTACAATACCGCGTCCGCGCTCCTCATAGATCATGGCATTGTAGGGAGGATTGGCGTGCATATCGCACTGGTAACCACCCACCACCCATTTGCCGACCTCTGGTAATTTGCGGCTGCGGTATTGGATGCCTGAGTTGTTGTCTCCGATCACCTGAACTTTTGCTTTGAGTTCAAAGTTTTTAACCTCACCGCCGGTCCAGATCAAAAATTGGTTGTAGGGCAGGTGTTCCGGGCCTTTGGTTTTACCGGTGATCATGCCGTCCTCAACTGACCAGAGTTCGGGATTTCCATCCCATCCCGAGAGATCTTTTCCGTTGAACAGATTGATCATCTCCTCTTCGGCCCGCGAATTTGTGGCGAACGAGAGTACAATCGCAGATGAAAGAATGAGTAGGTTTGTTTTCAAAATTTTAAGTAGGTTACTGTCCAATGCGGAAGAGGTGCTTTTCGGTGCGGTGCAGAAAACCATTGCTAATCACCGCCATACTGGAGAGTCCGTATTCACCGAGAGTGTTTTCGGCCACTTTTTGGAAAGTTTTTCCCGGTTTAATCACTGAGGTAATACCTTCGCCATTAGTAAAAAACAGGTGTTCCGAGGCGTAGACCGGAGAGGCTGAGTAACCGCCTTCAGGGCGGAGGCGTTCGGTGTAATGAAACGCCCCGGTTTTGGCATCGAGACAAGTGAGGACTCCTTTGTCGTCGTTCATATAAAATTCATCACCGACCACGATGAACGAACTTTCTTTAGGGACGGTTTTGCTGTATTCCCAAGCGATGTGAGTGGCTGTTACATCGCCCTTCCCATCCGGCCGAATGGCATAAGCGATGGCGCGGTCAAATCCCGATGAAACATAGATCAATCCATGGGCAAAAACCGGTTGTGGGGTAACGGAATAGCCATCGCCATAAGCGCATTTCCAGATTTCCTCACCGGTTTCTGGATCGTAGGCAATCACCCCGCCGGAACACGGGCTGACGACTTGAGCCTGGCCTTTGACCTCGATTAATAAAGGTGTGGCGAAGGAGAAGTTGTTTCGCGGAGTGAAGGATCGCGTTTTTTTCCAAGCGACAGTGCCATCACCCTTGTTTAAAGCGATCAAGCAGGGATTTTGGCTGCCGTCAGCCGAGTAGATCAATTTGTCGCCGACGATAATCGGGGAACTTCCACTGCCGTGGACTGGTGCATAAGAAAGGCTCTCCTGTTTCCAGTTGATTTCCCCGGTGCTGGCATTTAGGCAGGCGGTTCCCAGGTGTCCAAAATGAACAAAGAGTCTACCCTCATCAAAAACGGGGGTGGGTGAGGCATGGCTGTTTTTCTTGTGAATCCGATCGACAGGGAGATTGAAAACTTCGGTGTCCCACAAGATTTTCCCATCCGACAATTTCAGGGCCAAAGCCCGCAGAGAATTGGTGGTGTTTGGAGTGGGCGCATCGGAACCAATAGCGGCGCGAGGAGTTGACTCAGATTTATCTGTTGCTGTGGTGATGTAACAAATGTCCCCGCTAACGATGGGAGAGGACCAAGCCTTACCTGCTATCGGAGTTTTCCAGCGAATATTTTTTGACGCTGACCATAGCAGGGGCACTGATGCATTGGCGGCATGTCCCTGCTGGTTGCCCCGAAAAGAAGGCCAGTTTTCACCGGCACGGGAGGAGACTACGGTTAGGGACAAGAAAAAAAGAACGGAAAATCTCATGGGGCGGATCATAGGCCGGGCTCACCAAATCAGCAATCAAGTTGGAATGGCGTTCATCGGGATGAGAAATCATTCGATGAATGGCGGTCAAACAGTATCCAATGGTATGGTCCGATTTCTCCTTTTGCTGAATCTATGTTTCATAGGTCTGTGCGGGTTGGTTTTTTCCGCTTCGCCGAATATTATTTTAATGATGGGTGATGATCACGGCTGGGAGGAAACCGGTTACAACGGTCATCCTCACGTCAAAACCCCGGTTCTGGATGAAATGGCCGCGAAGGGCCTGCGGTTTGAGAATTTTTACGCGGCACATTCAAGTTGTTCGCCGACCCGGGCTAGTTTTTTGACGGGTCGGCACCCCAACCGAATGGGTACTTTTGCACCGGGCTGGTCTTTTCGGCCAGAGGAGATAACGACGGCACATATTCTCAGGGAGGCAGGTTATCGTTGTGGGCACTTTGGCAAATGGCATGTTGGAGTGGTCAAAGCGGGTGGCCCCGTAAATCCGGGGGCGATGGGGTTTGATGAATGGCTGTCGCACGACAATTTTTTTGAGCTAAATCCATCTTTTTCCCGAAATGGTGGTCCGCCCGAAGTGTTTCCGGGCGAAAGTTCTGAGATTCTCATAAGGGAAACGATTCAGTTTATCGAGAAGGCTCGCGAGCAAAATCTGCCGTTTTTTTCGGTAGTCTGGTTTGGTTCTCCTCATGAGCCGTACAGCGGTCTTCCTGCAGACTTGGCTCTTTACGATGATCTGCCTGCAAAATACCCAAAAAATATGGTGAGGTTGACCTCCAATGAAACAGGAGGCCCCACCCAAAGGCCCCAAGGCGAAGTGCTGCGAGAGCGTTATGCGGAGATCACGGCCATGGATCGGTCGATTGGTACGCTAAGAAAATACATCGCCGAAGAAGGTCTGCGCGATAACACCCTGATCTTTTACTGTGGTGACAATGGCACTTCGAGTGATGGTTCACTGATTCCAACGCATCGGGGAGTTAAAGGCCAGATTTACGAAGGTGGCATTCTGGTTCCAGGAGTGATCGAGTGGCCTGCGCGGATTCCGATCCCCCGTAGTAGCGTGATACGTGCCAGCACCAGTGATCTGCTCCCGACGATTTGTTCGATCGTGGGCCAGCCCGTTCCGGCACGGCCTCTGGATGGTATCGATCTTATGCCACTATTGGACGGGAAAATGGTAAACCGCTCCAAGCCGCTTTGTTTTTGGGAGTTTAACACTGGTCAGTTGAACCCGGTCAGTCGGCAACCCTACATCGATCCCGAGCTTCAAAAAGGCACAACTCCGCTTGTAAAACTTGCGGGAGGAAAGGCGACTCGTGATTTCAAAAATTTGAAACATCCGCAGATAGAAGAACGCGATTATCTCGGAGCTAGGGCGATAATCGATGGTGATAAAAAACTGGTGATTCATGAATCAAAAAAGGGTGTGCCCCGAATGGAACTGTTCGACCTCGATTCCGATCCTGTTGAAAAGCGTAATTTAGTCAGTGAGCAGCCCGATATGGCGGAAAAATTGGGCTTGGCGCTGAGTGAGTGGCAGAAATCAGTTCTAACGAGCTTGACGGGAGCTGATTACCGGAAATAGCCGAAAGATCGCTAAATATCCGACCGCTGCATGCGAATATTTACCACTGATCGGTTGGGTCTCTGCAACTGGCCGTAAAGCCTGGGAGTTGCTGGTGCGGGAGCACCCAACGGCGTTGGCTCAAAAATGTTGAAATAGCCGGGACTCAAACCTGATTTATTCTTTAAATAGGCGACAAGATTTTCAGATTTGGTTTGGGCTGTCTCGGGAGATTCGCTGCTAGCAGCGAACTCATAGTTCACCCATATCCCTTGGCTGCCTGATAATGCCATATAGGTTAGAACTTTATCGAGAAGTGATTTGCCGGAGGCTTTGATGGTGCCACGATTTCTGTCGAACACCGCGTCGGCGTCAAATTCAAGCCATATCATCTTGTTTGTCTTGATGACACCCAACTCACGTTCCAGTTTGTTGAACTGCTGGAGACCAATGATATCGGCAGCCCGGACGGATGGTTGGGGGCGCGGAACCGTTGTAATCACTGGCCGCGAAACTAGGTCTCGCGACAGGATTGGATCTTCAATGATGCCCCGAGTAACACTGTTGGTTCGAATCGAAGACAAGGACTGTCCCGAAAGGGGAGGTAACGGGAAAAAAACAATCCCTAAGAATACAAGTCCGGCTCGGATAATGGATTTGATTTTCATCGGTTAGTTTCGGCAGAAGGCTGGGATTCTTGCTACCCGTTCGTTCATTTTTAACCCATTTGCGGCAAGATACAACTTGGATTCAAGCGGAGATACTTCAATTGGAGTCTGAAAGATCCACTCGAATTAGCTCCTTGTCGTTTTTAACAAAAACGCTTTTCATGGCAAAGGCAGGTGGAGTCCAAAGGACCGTGCCGCTGCTTCGTTGTAGAAGTGGAGTCGTTGGCTCGATGATTTTGATCCGGTCGATTTCACGATATCCTTGGGGAGTTATTTCTGCGATTAAGAGTTCACCATCTTCGTTTACCATCCAGGTTTTCTCCCTCTGTTGGACAGAGAATACGGTTGACCATCTCCCGGGAAAAGTTGCGTTTAGGTTTTCCCAAATACGATCTCCTTTGTTCATTTCAAGACACCGGAATTGACCGTAGCTATCCACCCCAAAGATATGATCGCCCTTGATAAAGGGCGGGCTGATCATACAATGCAGGGCATCGGTATTTCGCTCATTGATACCCTGCCGGGCCCAAAGCAATTTTGCAGATGGCTCGGACTTGCTCAGTTCAATTAGTTTTGATCCATCGTAGAATACGCTGAGAAACATTCTATCTCCGGCAAGGTTCACGGCCGGAGTGGGCACGTTGATTGGCATCTTATTGGGTTTCGTGGGAATTTCCCAATAAACCTTTCCAGAGGCAGGATCCATACCTGCGATCCGCTGGCCCGTCCAGGCAATGAGCACTTTTCTCCCTGCCTGCTCGATTGTGATGGGTGAAACATAACCGGCCTTGTCACCAAATGCGCGCCACAATTCTTTTCCTGTTTTATGGTGAAAAGCCATTACGCAGGCTCCCTCGGAACCTGCGGAGGGTAGGATGATTACAGCCTCGCCTTCGACCAAGGGGGAACTTGTCAGCCCCCAGATCGGCATGTCAATCTGGATTTCACTGCCGAGATTGCGCTCCCAAATAACCCTGCCATTGTTGGCATCTAGACAAAGCAGGTGTCCCATCATTCCCAGGGAATAGGTCAAATCGTCTTTGATTGTCACGGACGCACGGGGTCCATAACCATAATCAATGTCGCTATATTGGGTTTTGTAGCGGTGCTGCCAGATCTCCTGGCCGGAATTTGCATCAACACAGACTATTCGTTCCTCACTGTTCCCGGACATATAGTCCAGGACATAAACTCTGCCCCTGGCAACAGTCGGGCCTGCGTAGCCCGCCGCAACCGGTGTGGTCCAGAGGCGTTTTGGCGGTCCATTTTTGAAATCGGAAATCGTACCATCCTCGTTCCATCGATTTTGGCGACCTTCTCCCTGGAACTCAGGCCAGTCATCTGCCCGGCTGGTGAGCAGGAAAAACAGGTTGGTAAGGAGAAGGCAAGTCAATGCTTTCATCAATGATCTTCTTCCATTTCCGGTTTAGGCTCAGGGAGCCAAAACGTGAGGATGACACCAATCAAGGCATACCCCCCCGCCACGATGGCTCCATATTTTGCAAGTGCTGTGACTGGTTGCCCGGCAGAAAGAGTCAATGTGATAAACGCCGCTGCGGTTCCGAAGATCCGTCCCCCAATGTTTGCCGCAAAGCTTTCGCCCGTCCCACGAAGGTGAACGGGAAAAACCAGCGGAATATAATTACCCCAGAAACTGAACTGGGCCACCGTAAGCAGTCCCGCAACAAAGATCCCCCACTTGATGGTTTGTAGGTTTCCGGGTGTATCGAGTTGCCCGGCGAGCCACCAAAAATACATGGGAACGATAATCATCGCTGGAATCAGAAAGACTCGCAGCATGGCGCGGCGGCTCACCAACCACAGAGCTAGCGCAGCAAAAGCGAGGCGTCCGACCAGCCCACCGACTTCTTGCCACTTGGAGATTGTCGATGTAATCTGGTCGCTGGCGTTGCCAGCGGCTTGTTTGCCGATTTTGGTAAGCTGCGGTGCTGCTGGAGCGGGTTTGCCTGAAGCTTTGGCAGCTTCAATTGCCTGGGATTTTGCGGCTTCCTCAGCTTTGATGGCAGCTTCTTTGATTTGAACATGTCCCCGAGGCCAAGCGAGAATTTGCGGGAGTTGTTGTATTGCACCAAAAGCAATCCCATAGCTGGCCGCAAAAAGGAAGGTTGTAACCACTGTGGTTCGAATCAAGGCAGGGCTGAAAAGCTCTCGAATGCTGGGGCGGCGCAGAGTGCCAGCTTCTTTCTTCTTAGCCCAGGCGGGGGATTCCGGAAGAAATGGGCGAATCAAAATCAGGGGAATCGCTGGGATCACGCCAGAAATCAGGGTATACCGCCAAGCCTCGTGCCCGCCGTGAATCGCCGGAAAACTAAATGCATGACTTGCTGCAATATGGTTGGCCACTGCAACAAGGAGCCCGCCGATCGATGAAAAAGCCTGGGTGTAGCCCAGCACTTTTTCCCGCTGGCGTGGTTCGCTAAAAATTTCCGCCAGCCAGGCGACGGCGGCGACAAATTCAACGCAGACGCCGATAAAGACCAGGCAGCGAAAAAACAATAATTGCGGCAGGGTATTGGCAAAGGCACCCGCAGCAAATGCAGCAAAGGCGTAGAGAAGGATAGAAAAGGTCAAAACCCGGCGGCGACCGAGACGATCAGTTAAATATCCACCGAGAAGCCCAAAAATGCCCCCAGCAACAGCGGGAACGAAGAAAAGGGTGCGTGCCCATTTGACATACATGTCTCCTCCTGGTGCCCAGAGCTGGTTGGCATCAGCTGCTGACATGCCTCCGGCGATCAGGTCCTGGACCAGTGGCACACTCAAAGAGGCGATTACCGGTTTGATAATCAACGGCAGCATGAGTAACTCGTAGATGTCAAAAGCAAAACCGATTGACGCGATAATGCAAATGAGCCAACGAGTTGCGCCCATGTGTAGGATGGAAGATGAGTTCGTATTCAACAAGCCGAACTTTAGCTAGCCTGCGATGTCAGGCAATGGAAAACTTTTACATGATTCAGGATTGTTGCAGATTTAACAGGGTATGATCGAGGACTTAACAGGGTACAATCACTGAGCGAATGGAATAGTTTAGGTTCGTGAATTTTTCTTTGCCATCTCCGAATTCTGTTCTAACCGTAACCTATCAGCGGAGATTCTTTTCTTCGGCTGAAATCGAACAAACACTCACTCTTAAAAGTAAAATCATGGCACACGAATTACCTTCACTTCCTTATGCTTTTGACGCTTTGGAGCCTCACATCGATGCAAAGACCATGGAGATTCATCATGGGAAACATCATGCAACGTATATTTTGAATCTTAATAATGCCCTTGCTGGAACGGGGTTGGAAGAAAAGTCGATCTGCCAGTTGATCTCAGATCTCGGGAGTGTCCCAGAGGGAATTCGCGGGGCGGTGCGCAACAATGGAGGTGGGCATTTAAATCACAGCATGTTTTGGAAAATGATGGACCCCAAAGGCGGTGGAACGCCTAGTGGTGATTTGGCTGCGGCGATAGATGCTGGTTTTGGATCGTTTGATGGATTTAAAGAGGCTTTCAAAAAAGCTTCTTTGACTCGTTTTGGATCGGGATGGGCCTGGCTCGTGTCCGATAAAAGCGGCAAACTTTCAGTGTCAAGCACTGCCAATCAGGACAATCCCATGATGGGTAAAGCAATTGATTGCTCAGGTGATCCGGCTATTCTCGGGCTGGATGTATGGGAGCACGCTTATTATTTGAATTACCAGAATCGACGTGCTGATTATGTGGACGCATTCTTCAAGGTGGTTAATTGGGATGCAATCGCCGAAAATTACAGCAAAGCGATCTCGAATTCTTAATCAGTCCTAAAGTCGTTGTAAGATTCTTTGAGGGATGGACTCATGTCTGGTCCATCCTCTTTTTTTGTCAAAAATCGAAGACCCGGTATAGAGATTGCTTTTTATCAGGTTCGAGAAAAGGATTCTTAAGTTGTCTAGCTGCTAGCTAATTTAGAATTTTCAAAAGTCATGAAAATTTAGGGAACGTTTAATTGAAAGATTTCTTAAATAAAAAGTGGAAACCACAACATCTTGGGTTAATATGTTTCCGAGGCAACTAGATGTAGTGCCTCTTTGAAAATTTAAAGGTTTAAGTCATTCTGAGAAATTAATTGAATAATAAGGTGTTTTGAACAGTGGTCGCACTGAAAAGTCAAATGCTTGATTTAAAAATTGCCATATTCACGAATGTTATTTTTAGCTTTTATTTAATCATCGCAAACAAAATATCGAATTTACTGCTCCACTATGGAAAAAACGTTTACAATCGGCCACCGAACATTTGTCCTTGATCAAAAAAAGGCTGAGGCAGCCTTCGCCGGGAAGAAAGTTATTAATGGAAGGCAATCCGAAGCCTTTAACCTGCTGCCTCTGAAATACCAGTGGGCGTATGAGATCTACCAGACGATGAAGCAGAATCACTGGGAGCCAGAGGATATTCAGATGTCGAAGGACATCGAGCAGTGGAAGGGAACGGGGCTCTCAGATGCTGAGCGCTGGATCATCAGAATGGGAATTGGTTATTTTTCGGCGGCAGAGGGGATTGTCGGTGACAATATTTTGCATGTAGTCCGTGAGTTGGTGACGGCTCCTGAATTGAAGCTGGTGCTGGGGCGGCACGCTCATGAGGAAAATATCCATGCGGACAGCCTGCTTTATATGATTAGCAGTCTGGGTATCAATCCACATGAGTGCGAGGCCATGTTTGAGCAGATTCCAAGCATCAAACGAAAAAATGAGTTTGTTACCCGAACTTCTCATGATTTGCGCAGGGATTTGGATCTGACAGATCCTGTGAACAAAAAGAAGCTGGCTAGAAACATTTTTGTATTTGGTCAATGTATGGAGGGGACTCAATTTTATGGGCTCTTCGGGATGATTTTAAGCCTGTACCGTCAGAATAAGTTTCCAGGTATTGGCCAGATGTTTCGCTACACATTGAGGGATGAATCCAATCACATTGAGCTGTTCCGCAATCTCTTCATGGACTTGGTCGGTGAAAATATGGAGATTTGGGATGAAGCCTTTCGTCAAGAGTTGGTCGACACCATGAAAGAGGCTGTGGCTCTGGAAAAGGTTTTTATTGAGGATTGCCTTCCAATTGGGGTTTTGGGATTGAATATCAAGGATTTTTGCCAATATATCGATTACGTCGCTGATCGAAGGCTAGAAGGGGTTGGTCTGGCCCCCTTGAATCCCGGAATCGGAAATCCGTTTCCATGGCTGGCCGAAATGATGGACATCAAGAAAGAGGCTAACTTTTTTGAGCAACGTGTTACGGAGTATCGGAAGTCGTCCGCCTTGGTTATTGGTGACGACAGTGAGCTTTAGAGTTCACAGGGTTTAATCATTGGTTGTAAGATGGTTGTTTTGGTTTTTAACTCTTTTTCGACTCATTTCACAGCCCCAAAAAAACTAAGAATTTGTTAACATTTTAGCTTTCCTTAGACCCTAAACCGGTCTAGAAACCACCACCTTCACCACTTTTTTGCGAAGAACTATTCCACACAAAATCTGCCAAATGATCACAAGAGAAAATATTGAACAAGATTTGGAGTTGCATCGATATGCAGCAACGCCACAAGAGATGAAACCTCGTTTTGAATGGGGTGGGCTAGCGGTGATGAACTCTGAGATTCCTTCAGCACGTCTGTTTGTTGAAGTTGAAGGGGGTAGGGTAAACTTTAACATCGCTGAAATCGCCGAAATGGTTGGGAAAGCTGTTACGGACCTGGCACTCTCCCGTAATCAGGACAATATTTTTAGTTTCGAGAATCAGAAATTGGTCACTGCAATTTCAAGCTCAGTGGCCAAGGACATTATCAATCGCCTCAACAATGAAGAATCTTCCGCGTCAATCGTTCTCAGCAAGGTAGAGTTGTCGCATCTGATTGAAAGGGCGCTGGTTCGGCAGAATGCTCACGATGTTGCAAAAAGTCTGCTTTTTAGCAGGAAAGCATTAAAAATTGGGATGGAACCGACCACTGAAAAATCGATGTGCAAAATCATTCGCCGAAACGGTGAGGTAGTTGCCTGGAACACGAACAAGATTGAAATCGCGGTTCGAAGTGCATTTTTGTCATTGGGGATGGATTCGAGGGGAGCTCCCAATATCGCCGAGGCGGTGGCTGAAGGTGCGCTGCGGAGTGGATTAGATTTTATGAAGATCGAGGATCTTCAAGACCGGGTGCAGGAGGAGTTGATGCGCCAGGGGTATTACAAGGTCGCGGCCGCCTACATTTTATATCGTGCTCAAAGAACCTCGATCCGTGCTGCCGAAGAAAGTGTCCACATTGACCAGGAATCTTTGGACTCCATGATCGTCGTGACTCAGGCTGACGGCCAGAGCATGCTTTGGGATGGGAGCGAGTTACGGAAGCGAATTGAATATTCATTGGCTGGTCTTGATCTGGAAATGAACGCTGATACCGTCGAGTATGAGTTGCGCCGTTCTTTCCTTCCCGAAATGACAACCGAAGGGCTGAAGAATCTGACGATTCTGAATGCCAAGGCATTGATTGAAAAGGACGCTGATTTTGCGAAACTAGCAGGGCGGATCCTTCTGTCATACATTTACGAGGAGGTTCTCGGCTGGTCGATTCGCGATCACGGTCTTGACCAGTTGGGCCCGATCCATCGGGCTGCCTTTAGGAAAAATCTGGAGCGAGGGGTGGAAATTGGGCGGATTTCGCCGGTTTTGCTAAAATATGATCTGGATCGGCTTGCAGAAGCTTTGGATCCACTTTGCGATCTTGATTTTGATTACTTGGGAATCCAAACTCTGTATGATCGCTACCTATTAGTCGACAAAACTAATGGATCCCACCAGCGTATCGAGACCCCACAGCTTTTTTGGATGCGGGTCGCGATGGGACTCATGATAGGTGAAACTGGAGATCGCGAGGCAAAGGTTATTGATTTGTATCGACTCTATTCTGGACGCCGATTTTGTTCCTCAACGCCCACCTTGTTTAATTCAGGTACGCTGCATAGTCAGCTTTCATCTTGTTACCTTTACAAGGTGGATGACAGTATTGAGTCCATAATGCAACGAGGGATTGCGGAAAATGCTTATCTGTCCAAATGGGCGGGTGGTCTTGGTGGGTCTTGGACTTCGGTTCGGGGGACTGGAAGTCATATCCATGGCACCAACGGTGAAAGCCAGGGCGTGATTCCCTTTTTAAAACTTCATAATGACCAGTTGGTGGCGGTTAATCAAGGCGGCAAGCGTCGCGGCTCAGGCTGTGCTTATCTGGAAACCTGGCACAACGACATTTTTGATTTCCTTGAACTTCGGGTTAATACTGGGGACGAGCGCCGCCGAACTCACGACATGAATACGGCGAATTGGATTCCCGATCTTTTCATGAAGCGGATGGAAAACCGTGAAGACTGGACTTTGTTTCGATCCAATGAAGTCCCAGAGCTGCATGACCTTTACGGGAAAGCTTTTGAGAAACGTTATGCCGAGTACGAAAAGGATGTCGATTCCGGAAAAATTTTCGGAAAAAGGGTGCCTGCAATTGATCTTTGGAAAAAAATGCTCAAGATGTTGTTCGAAACTGGTCATCCTTGGATCACCTTCAAGGACCCCTGCAACGTCCGGAGTCCTCAGGATCACGTTGGAGTCATACACAGCTCCAATCTCTGCACCGAAATTACTTTGAATACTTCCGGTGACGAGACGGCAGTGTGCAATCTCGGATCAGTGGTCCTGGAAAACCACATTAGGCCGGACGGTACGCTCGACCTCGAAAAACTCCGTGACACGGTAAGAATTGCAGTTCGGGCTTTGGATAACGTGATTGATATCAATTTTTATCCAACCGAGGCGGCGAAGAACGCCAATTCAAGGCATCGACCTGTTGGGCTCGGAGTTATGGGGGTTCAGAATGCCCTCTTTGCCAAAAACCTTTCGTTCGCCAGTCAGGAGGCTGTTGAATTCAATGATGAGTTTATGGAGGCGATTGCTTATTTCGCTTATGAGGCTTCGAGTGATTTGGCCCAAGAGCGGGGATCCTATTCCACCTTCAAGGGGTCGAAATGGGATCGGGGGATACTTCCTCTCGACACACTCGAGTTATTGGAAGATGAGCGGGGGGATGTAATAGATGTGTCTCGTGGAAGTCGGATGGATTGGGCCTCTCTCCGGTCAAAGATTCAGTCTCAGGGAATGCGAAACAGCAATGTGCTGGCGATTGCTCCGACTGCGACAATTTCCAACATCATGGGGAGTACTCCTTGTATTGAGCCGACTTTCAAAAATCTTTTTGTGAAGGGAAATCTTTCAGGTGACTTTATTGTATTGAATCAGTTTCTTGTCAAAGATTTGAAAAAACTCGGACTTTGGGATGAAGATATGGTGGAGCGACTCAAATACTATGACGGGGAGTTGCACGATATTGAAGAAATTCCGAACGATCTGAAGATTAAGTACATGACGGCATTTACGGTCGACTTTAACTGGCTGATCGATGCCGCAGCTCGCCGTCAAAAGTGGATTGATCAAAGTCAGTCAGTTAATTTGTTCCTTGCAGATCCTGAGTTGAAGACCCTATCCCATATGTACCGTGCTGCCTGGCGAAAGGGGTTGAAAACCACTTATTATCTGCGAACTCTGCAGGCGTCCAATATCGAAAAAGCAACGACAAAAGCCAAAAAAGAGGTCAGGCATATCGGTGCCGAGCAGAGAAGTTTTACTGAAGCTGAAAAGAACCAATGTTTAATTGAAACGTTGTTGAGTGGTGGAGAATGTTTGGCTTGCGAGTAATATATTGATTAATTTAATCTTTTTGTTTTAAGGAACCTTACCGGAAAATGGTAAGGTTCCTTTTTTTGGACTCTTCCGAGAGCAAATTTCCCTCTTAAACTACCTACCTGATCGTCTTTATGAGAATGGTAATTGATACCGGAAGCTTTTCCAGGATATTTCGGATCTGCTTGATTGCTTTTTCGTCTCTGTCACTGGCTTGTGCTGAGCAGAATGCAATCAAGGGTATGGTAGTGCCCGATGGGTTTAACACGACATTTTTCAAAAAACGTACGGTCAGTTGGAACTATCTTCTTCATTTGCCAGCAGGATATGTTGACCCTAAAAAGAAATGGTCGGTAATGTTGTATCTACATGGTGAAACATTGCGGGGCAATGATTTGAACCTGATTAAACGGTATGGTCCGCCTTCTTTTCTCGACCGCACCCCGGAGTTTCCCTTTATTGTGGTTTCACCGCAATTGGGAGAGGGGGAAGAGTGGGAGACAGAGAGTCTAATTAACTTGGTCGACGAGATCCTGAGAAAATTTCGAGTCGACCGCGACCGGGTTTACCTGACTGGTGTGAGCAAGGGGGCAGAGGCATGTTGGGAGCTGGCGGCTTTTGATCAGAATCGTTTTGCTTCACTGGTTCCGCTTTGTGGGTCCGTTGATGAAAGTCAGGCTTCGAAGCTTAATAATATTCCGATTTGGGCCTTTCACGGTGACGCTGATCGGGTTTCTCATCCTGCCCGGCATCAAAGACTGGTTGATTCGATCAGAAAATTGGGAGGATCTGCAACTTTCACTCTGATTCCAGAAGGTACTCATGGAAGCATCATTTTTGAAACCTATCAACGAAAGGACCTTTATGAATGGATGCAGGCTCAGACTCGTAGTAAAGTCATTCCTGCCGAGCCGGTAGTGCTCGAGCCGGTTCCTCCTCCTGCTTTGAGGGAACAAGAGGTGTATGTGGTGAAAAAGGGTGACACGCTCTGGCATATTAGCCAGATCTTCAAAGTTTCACTGGAGAATCTAAAGGCTGCCAATCAGTTAAAGAGCAATTACATTCAAATTGGGCAGCGTCTGGTGATTCCAAGCCTCTGATGCCAGCGTTTGTGTATCACTAATCGCGTATCTTGGCAGAGTGAGGCAAAGTGGTGTTAGGTCACACCATGAGTGTTAATCTGAAATCCAATCGCCGAAGTTTTATCAAGAAATCGATTGCTGTGGCGGGAGTTGGCACACTCGGCTTTCCGGCCATCACCCGTTGTCAGTCACCCAACTCGAAATTAGGAATCGCTCTCATTGGGGTGGGGGGGCGTGGTGGTTCCCATGTGCAAGCGGTGGAACAAACAAAGGATGACATCATTGCGATCTGTGATGTCAACGAAGGCCATCTGGGCAGGGTCCTCACCAAACATCAGTCTGCTCGTGCATACAGTGATTTCCGTCAATTATACGAAAAATTGAATGATATAGATGCTGTAATCGTGTCCACCACGGAGCACACTCATGCTTTTGCCACTTTGCCGGCTCTGAAAGGAGGAAAGCATGTCTATTGTGAAAAGCCATTGACTCGAGATGTCCATGAATGTCGAATCATCACCGACGCAGCCATGAAAGCTGGCGTTAAAACCCAAATGGGGACCCAAATTCACGCCGGAAATAATTACCGTCGGGTGGTGGAACTGATTGAAACTGGGGCGATCGGACCGGTCACTGAGGTTCATACCTGGGTATCGCGGGCCTGGGGGTGGCAAACTGAGGCTGATGCAAAAGCGAATAAAGACATCATTTACACCCCGAATACGCCTACTGAGGCAAAACCCGTTCCGGGTGATTTGGATTGGGATCTTTGGCTGGGGCCAGCACCTTATCGAGATTTTCATGACTATTATTTCCCCGGCCCGAGATGGTATCGTTGGTGGGATTTTGGAAATGGAACGATGTCAGATATGGGGAGTCATCGCAATGATTTAGCCTGGTGGGCGCTGAAGCTTGACGCGCCCTTAACGATTGAGGCTGGCGGCTCAAAAGTGCATCATGATATCGCACCAGCTTCGATGTGGGCAAAGTATACTTTCGGTGCAAGAGGGGAGCTGCCCGCACTTAGCCACACTTGGTATCAGGGGACTGAAAAGCCCCAGATTTGGAAAGATGGAAAAATTCCGCAATGGAGTGATGGTACTCTTTTTATTGGGGCTGAGGGAATGTTGCTGGCGGACTACGGCAAGTTGATGCTACTTCCAGAGGAAAAATTCAAAGGGTTTGTGCCCCCTAAGCCCTATATCGACCCGTCACCCGGCCAGCAGCAGGAGTGGATTCTGGCTTGTAAAGGTCTGGGGCCAGATCCACTGTGCCACTTTGAGTATGCTGGCCCTCTGACTGAGGCTAACCACCTCGGAAACGTCGCATTTCGTTCTGGCAAAAAGCTTGAGTGGAACTCGAAAGACATGAAATTTGTGAACGCACCGGAAGCGGAGAAATATCTTGGGCGGGCCTACCGGGATGGCTGGACTTTGTGAGGATTTCTCAGCCACGAGAGAATCAGCCCATTTTAACTGCCCCGCTGGGAATGGCTTCGAACTGAAGGGCTACCTCGAACACAGGTTCGCAGGGAATTCTCGCCAGGGGAGTTCCATATTTTTGGGTCATTTCTTTCCAATTTTCAAAGTGCCGTTGGTAGGCCGTCAGGTAGCGTTTTAGCATGCCGGGGTCGACCCGGTGGTCGTGGCGGGTATTGGCCTCGGAGTCGATAAATTCGTAGTTCCCATCCCACCTTGGATTTGCCTCTGTTTTCAAAAAAGGACAAAGGATCATCGCCCCGCCTTTGCTGCGGGTTAATTCCCGGATTAGAATTTCTGGATTGGTGGGAAAGAGAAGATCGCTGATCAGAATCCGAAATGACTGGGCCCGAAAAGGCAGGGGATTGAGGTTTGGGAAGGCAGATGCCGGTGACGGACCAAGTCCTGCCGCTTGGTTGCTCCACTGGTGTGTAAAAATCGCTTCGGGCGTAACTCGCAATTGTTGATCACCCTTGACCATATAGATCATGGATGCTGCGGCGGCTCCCACAGCGGCAAAGTGGCAAAAATAGAGCAGCTCCAGAGTCCTTCGGGTCTTCTCCGGATCGAAAAAAAGAGAATCTGAGACGTCGAGGATGATTTCTACTAAAGGTCGCACTTCTTCCCGGTAAAGTTTCATCGAATAGGTACCCGTTCGGGCGTAGGCCTGCCAATTGATATGCCTGGGGTCATCTCCAGGCAAATAGGTGCGATGATCTTGAAAATCCAGGGAACTGCCCACCCCGCTCCCCATAAAATCACCCGAATTTCCCCTCCAAGTCCTCTCTTTGAGAGGCAGTTTGAACCAATCGGCATAGGCCTGGGCACGGGCGCTTATCTCGGAAAGTGTTTCTAGATTGCAGGGAATTGCCATTAAATTTTAAACGTTCGGAAAGTTTCCCTCATTTTGTGGTAGAGAGGCATGGCGCTAATCACGGGAATCAAAACACTTAGGAAAAGCCAGACAAGTCCGATCAGCACAAATACCAAGTCATTTAGGTTATCATTTAGATTGCCGAAAAAAATGACTGACGGCAGGGGAACTGACAGGAAAACAACCTTTTCGGACATTGAGTTATTTTCAGCTACGGCTATCACCAGAATCGTTATAACCGCTAGACAGATTTGGACAAAAAGATACAAAGCGAAAGGCGGTAGCGCCGATTTCCTGAGACAAAGATGGCTAATGATCAGCGGAAAAGTTAGAGTAGCTGCTCCATTGAAGATTTGGGTCAAGTGGTCGTAACTAGGTTTAAAGTCAATGTAGAGCAGAAAACAAAAAGACCACAAAGAAAAAAGGCCGATAAAATAAAGAATTCCCGTGTGCCAACCAGGAGAAAAAAAGTAGGCCCATGGCTTTTTCCATAGATTCGAAAAAGGTTTGAGGGTTGATTCAAATATTGGGAGTTGTTCCGTGATGGCATCTATGATCGTAAGGGCCAAAATGATACTTGCTATCATAAGGCAGAAGTCTTTATCGCAGTCTAAGAATTGAAATGCCCAAGCACCGATGGCAAACGCCAGGCCGAACAGGCGTTTCCTCGTGGAGTGATTTTCCGATCCTGGAGCAATTTTTGAGGCTCCAAAAGCGAGAAAGAAATAGGTCCCGTAGAGGCAGGCAAAGATCAGGAGGGCCAGTTCCATCATTTTATTGGGTGCCCAGGTATTTCTCAAAACCTCTTGAAACGTGTAGGCAGACAGAATAAAAAACAAGATCGCGATGGCGATCAAAAGAGCGACTCTAAGGATTAAATTACTCAACGCAGAGCAACCCACCGTCATTGCTGATAGCATTACGGATGATAATGTGCACAGTCCCAGATAACCCAATTCGCTGAAAATATTGATCGAACCAAAGAAGTATCGAAGCACCAAATAAGGAGCGATGGCGATTACCAGTAGTAAAGTTTGGGCATTGATGGCGCTCCATTTTCCCCATACGATCCGCCACGCGTCCAGCCGTGTCATTTGGATGAGATCCATCGTGTTAAGTTGATACTCGCTACTCAGGGAGGCGAAGCCACGCAAGGGTTGCACAATCAAAAGACAGACCACGATGAAAAACCAAAAAAAACCAGTCGCCGCAGAATTCGAATTTGATTCGGTCGAACTCATCAGAATGCAAAGAATCATAAACCCCTGGAGAAGAATAAATGAAGTCACAAACAAATTGGTCCTCAGCCCTTGGCGAAGTTCCTTGACCAGCATCGGGCTGATGCGATCGGAGAAATCCGTTAAGTCGTTGTGTTTTAGGACGGGTTCTGACATTGTAAATGCGGTTATCCCCGTTGATTGGGCAAACGGAAAAGGCGATTAAGTTCTTCCATTTCTTTATCGGACAGATTTGAGCTTTTTTCCAGCCCTTATTTCTGCTGTGAAAGATCCTTTCCTCCGTCCCTTAATCGTCGCAATCGCCATTTAAGCCGGTGTAATCGCCATTTAAGGTCGTGTAATCCCCATTTAAGATCTCGCAATGGCCATTTAAGGGTCCGTAGCGAAATTTGCAAAAATTCCGATTTGGGAGATTCAGCCGTAATCGGGCAGAAGACTTCCATCTTCTGCGGACTAATTAAAGAGGGAACAACGGTTGACTCAATAGGGTACAATCAAGATTTCCTTCGGCTCTGGCTGATGAGCTGGAAATCCACGAGGCCCTTGACATCGAACAACTACACCTCCACAAAAACAAATTTTTGAATAGGCCAGATCAGTTTGCGTCTCATTTCCACCCATACCCCCTCAAAAAATGCCCCCTTCCAGCTCAGCACACTTGCGTCATGCCCTCGCGTTCACTTTTCTCTTTCATGCTTTTACAACCCTGGCTGGTGCCCAGGGCTTCCGCACGTACGGTCAAAATTCGCGAAGTTTTGGGAAAACCCATGAAAACTTGCGAATCCAAATCTCCCAGGACATCGGTAAAAACGTCTATCTCGTCGACAATCTCGCGGACCAGATGCTTTACATCCACAGCTTAGACTTAAAACCGAGCAGTCAATCTGAATCTGGAGAAGCTTTGCTCAAGCAAATGAGGCGGCACGCGGAACTGACCAATGAATTGATCAATGCCTACCGTGGTAAGGGTGAGACATTCTTTCAAAATGCGGCGGTCGCGGTAAATAACTCGATCACTACTATGCTGGAACTGAAAAGAGATGCCAGGATAAGTGAGACGGTCAGTAACATGATAAATCAGTCCTTACCATTGATCGCCTTTGTCAATCAGAACGCCCGTCACTACAGCATCAGCGCCAAAACCTAACCTGACATTTTCCTCCCCGCCTCCCATTGTTCAAAATCCGCATCGGCAACCCTGATGCGGTTTTTTTTGAGTCTCCTCCCCACGTCGTTACAAGAATCTTGCGAAACTTTTACATCTTCCTGACACTTTATTATAAATTTGAACGTCATTAACGTCATGAAAATAATTGCATTTTTCAGTGCCATACTATTAATCACCAACACGATGGGCCAGGGCCTAATCGTGTCGGATCAGGCGGTTGATGAACTCCCCAACCACCGAATCCTGCCAAGACCACCCCGCCCGATGGACCTCTTTCTGCCGATCCAGGTTCAAAAATCTGAGGTTACCGTCAACATCAAAGGTCAATTCGCCACCACGACCATCACCCAAACCCTTTACAACCCGGCAAACCGACAGGTCCAGGGTTTCTTTCTTTTTCCCCTACCACACGATGCACGAATTGATTCATTCTCGATGGAAATCGACGGTGAACTGACCGAGGGAGAACTCTTGGATGCGGCCAAGGCAAGGAAAATCTATGAAGACATTGTCCGGAGGACCCTTGATCCGGCGCTGTTTGAATATAGTGAGCAAGGCCTTTTCAAAATCCGAATTTTCCCATTTGAATCCTGCTCAACCAAGCAAATCCGACTGCGCTACACCCAATTGCTCCCCAAAGACGAAAACCTGATTCACTACACCCTACCGCTAAAGTCCAGAGAACACTGCCTAGCCGGCGACTCAAAAAGAGACGGAAAATTCACTCTTAAAGTCACCATGGAAATTTCTGAAAAACAAAGCTTCAAAACTATCTATTCTCCATCTCATGATATCGAGGTTGCCTATGATTCAAATAGAGCCGGGGCGACGGTCACTTTGTCCAATGCAAAAGAGTCACCAACTAGCGATTTTCAATTGATCTACTCGACCGAATCAGTTGATGACAAAATCACACCACTATCAACCGAGTTTTTCACTCACTACGACAAAGATTCAACCTCCGAGGGACATTTTCTACTTTTGGTTAGTCCTCGAATCTGGAATGAACGGGAGGTGAAGCCCCAACCCAAGGATGTGGTTTTTGTGCTTGATTCATCTGGATCGATGCGGGACGGCAAACTGGAGAAAGCTCTGGAGGGGCTTGATTTTTGTCTTGATTCCTTGAACCCTGAAGATCGCTTTCAAATTGTGCGGTTCTCCACGGAAAGTGAATCGCTCTTTGGGGGATTGGTGGTGGCCAACGATGCCAATCGGAAAAAGGCTGGTGAATATATCGCCACCATTAAAGCAATCGGCGGAACGGCTGTGGAAGACGCCCTCTCGGTGGCAGTGAAAAATCTGGCCAGCACTCCAAACCCGGACAATAGGCCCCGACAAATCGTCTTTATCACCGACGGCAAGCCGACCCTCGGTGCCACCAATGAAAAAGTTCTGGTCGACGGGGTGCTGCGCCAGCTCAATGAGGCGGGAGTCAAAGCAAGGGTCTTCTCTTTTGGAATCGGAACCGAAATCAACACTCACCTGCTTGATCTCTTGGCGCGGGAAACCAGAGCCAGCGCCCAATACGCTCTTCCAAACGAAGAAATCGAACACAAAATCAGTCGATTTTACTCTCGGTTTGCAGAACCAGTGTTTTCTGATCTTACCTTGGAAATCGAGGGAACTGATTGGCTCCGCAGCCTCGCTCCCAAGGATCTGCCAGACGTTTTTCGGGGTGACCAGTTAATCGCGTTGGGCCGTTTCAAAAAAGCCCAGGACAAGGGTGCGCTCAAGTTAACAGGCACTTTTCAGGGAAAGACTGAAACCTTTACCTTCCCAATTTCTTTTGTGAAAGGAACGAAGCAAAATCCATTTATCCCCAGATTATGGGCGGTGCGCCGGGTCGGCTGGCTGCTCGAACAAATCCGTCTGAATGGCGAGAATGAGGAATTAAAAGAAGAAGTCACCAGCCTTGCCAGAGAGTATGCCATCGTGACCCCTTACACGTCCTGGTTAATTTTGGAAGATGAGGCCAAGCGTGGCGTTCCTCTGACCAACCGCTCGCTGCGATCCCTCGAAAACGTCCCCGCCGCGAAAATGGATCTTCGCCGAAAAGCTGGCGCTTTTGCTTCTGAGAAGTCCGGAACTGACGCCCTC
>JBGSJM010000366.1:0-7110 GCA_041742015.1 Verrucomicrobiales bacterium
CGTCCACTCAGGTAATGTCTTTTTCGTAGTTTTTTTTGTTGCCATGGCGAGTATAGAAAAAATAAGGATGCGACATTATTGCCGCACCCTTAAATAAAATCAATAATTTCTGTGAAATTACTCCGCTGGAGCCAGGGTCCCCGCCTGGAACTGCTTCACGATTTCCTGGGTATCGGGTGCGAACATGGCGACCGGGTAGCGATAATCCTTGCCATCTGGAAGTTTCAAGATGGCGCGGTCACCATCGACCCGCGTCAGGGTGGCATTGAGTTGCATGCCCTTGTTGTTTTTGAAAACGCCTTTGTAGGGTTTGGGACCGCCGACAGCGGCACCACCCATGGTAGCTCCGCCCATGGTGTCTCCCATCGTATCACCCATCATGGCATCACCCGGTTTGGGGGCTCCCGGTGCCGAGGTAAGGGTTGCCCCGGCGGCACTATCGATTTTGGCACCTTCTTCGATCCACTTGGCGATGAGATCGATTTCATTTTTGGGAACCCGCTTCCCTTTTGGGGGCATACACTCTTCATCATCCGGGGGCAGGGTCATGGTGAAATGAATATTGCTCTTTTTGACATCTCCAGGGATGATGGAACCGCCCATTTCTTTGGCGATGTTGTTGGGATCAAAACTGACCTTTCCCTTGGACTTGCCGTCCATATGGCATTCGCCGCAACGACTTTTCAAGATCGGTTCGATTTCTGATTTGTAGTCAACTGCCGATGCGAGGGTCGCAATTCCAAGGAAGATGGAGAAAAGTGTGAACGTAAGCTTCATGACGCGTCAAAAATAGAATTTACAAATGAATAATCCTAGATAAAGCCGCAACGCGCAAGCTGATTTCACGGCGCATTTACCGATGATCTATTCTTGAAGCCGGCGGCTTCAGATCTGGTTGCCAGTGGTTCAGGAAGCGACACCGCAGGTGGAAGGTGCTCATAGATCCAGCATCCCCGCAGGAATGCCAGCGCGCCATGCATCTTGGTTGCACTTGCTGTTTGCTGCGACCCTTTAGGGTCGAGGGTTGTTGGAATACGGAAACCCGGAGCACTTTCCTTGGGCACCCGTGAGAGCACACCTGATTGATTCGCGTCCATCAGATAAAGCGAAAAATAAGCGAATTTCGGCAGACACATTGCCTGTTGACCTTTTGCGCAATCAATGTTAACCCAACTCCGGTGATTATTGTTAAGTTTATCGCTTCAATTTACGTGGCCTTGTACCTGATTCTTCCAGGGTGCTTGTGTCAGGTGCTTTCGGCTTTTGGCTGTGAGGTTCATCATCACCATCACGAAGAGACTTCGGGAAATCACGCGCCACATTTTTCCAGCGGAGCTATCGAACACTCCCCTGAATGCCATTGCGATGAAGAATCCTTCAAAACGGCGGAAGTCAGCCTGATTGAATCCCATGATTTCTCAGCTATGGGAAGCGCGAGCCTCAGCTCTCACTCTCCGCGTCCCAACCACAATTTTGAAACTTCTCCTTCGATTAAGCCTCGCGCCCCGCCGTCGCGGTCCTGCTGGTCTATCGCGCCGTATTCCGGCGTTTTTCTTATCTGATTCTCCACTCACGCACTTTCGCGTTGGTCCGGTATTTCGGAGCGTTCTGCCGAATCCACCACCCGGGCCGCAAGGGCATCTCAGCATTCCCGACTCAAGTCCGGCATTCCCTTTCACCCGGAATTTCCAGCCCCCAGAACTATTGATTCCATATACTATGATACCTATTTATTCCTGTTTACCCATTTTTTGCGCCTTCGTTTTCGGAGGACTTTCGTTTGCTGCGGAAAATTCATCGCTCACCCTGGCCGATGCTGTCTGCAAAGCACTTCAAAAAAATCCGGCCATGGCGGTTTACGACGCCGAAATGCGGATCTCCGAAGCCAAACTGATCTCGGCCATGGCACGCCCCAACCCGGAACTTGCCACGGAAATCGAAGATGTTATGGGCAGCGGCGATTACCGGGGATTTCACAGCGCGATTTACAATCTCGGCGTCAGTCAACTGATCGAAACCGGCGGGAAACGCCGATTGCGAAGCGATGTTGCCCGTGCGGAGATCGATTCTCAGCACTTTCAGTATCAGGTTGCGAAACGGGAATTGATTGCAGAAACAGGTCGGCGGTTTGTCGCTGCGTTGACAGCTCAGAATGTGGAGGAAAACGCCCGGGAAAATTTCAAAATTGCGAATGATGTTTTTACGACCATTCAAAGACAAGTCGAAGAGGGAAGAGGATCTTCAGTTGATTCCGGACAGGCTCTGCTTGGGAAAAATGAGGCCAAACTGGCTTATGAAAATGCGCGGAGGGAGTCCGCCCTGGCCCGCCAGGGACTGAGCGTCTTGTGGTTGGACACGGAGCCGAATTTCTCCGCAGTCAGTGGTAATTTTCTGAAACCAACCAATGGTCTGCCAGGCTTGGAGGCTATGAAAACAACGATTGCCGGACACCCTGCGATCAAACTCGCGGAATCGGGCATCCAGGTGGCCTGCACCCAGTTGACCCTCGAGGAACGAAACAAAAAGCCTGATGTTACCGTCGGGTTGGGTTATCGCCGCGATAGCACGGTTGATGACAATGCGCTCGTCCTTGGCTTTTCGGTGCCCATCCCCCTTTTCAACAAAAACGAAGGGGGCATCGCCCGGGCCACCGCCGATCTTGATAGAAACAAAGCTCTCGTCCGGCAAACCGAAACCCAACTCGAAATGAGAATTGCCCAGGCTTATGGGAGGCTTTCCGCAGCGAAAGCGGAATATCAATTGATCTCCGGCGATATGCTTTCCGCTGCTGAAACTCACTACGCAAAAGTAACCGAGGGATTCAATCTCGGGCGGATCAAATACATCGAACTCCTCGAGGCAAGAAGATCAATCAACGCCGTCCGAAAACAGAAGATAGAGGCTCTTTCCAGGTATCACGAAGCCCGGATCGAGCTTGAATCAATTACCAAAGAAAACCTCTGACCCAACAGGGTTAAGTCAGTGACCTAACCCTGTTGAATCGATAATATTGCAATGAAACATATACCTATTTATTTTCTACTACTCATACCGGCACTATTGCCTACTCCCAGAGTTGTGGGCGAAGAAGGATCCCCCATCAACCTCAGCGCCGGGGCACTCGAAAATTTACAGCTCGCTTTCGCGGAAGCGACTCCCAGTGCCGTCCAGCAATCAATCCAGGCGACCGGTACCGTCAAATTAAATGAAAAGCGGGTTGTGGAAGTCACTCCTCGCATCTCGGGAATGGTGGTGAGCGATCCCCGAAGCCTCGGTGATCGCGTCAAACAAGGCGACGAGCTTTGTAAACTGCAGAGTGCAGATTTGTCGGGGAAACTAACCGCTTACGTCGCCGCCGAAGAAGCGATGCGTTTCGCAGCCGCAGCCGTGGAGCAGGAGAGAAACCTCGCCCAGAAGCAATTGAGTTCCATCGAGCAACTCCGGGAAAAGGAACAAAACCTGAAACAGGCAGTGGCGGAGCACGCCAAGGCTTTGCAACCCCTGAAATTGCTCGATTTTGTCGAAGCAACGGTTCACGAATATCTCGACAATGTTCATGGTTCGGACTACACCAGCCTAACAATTAAAGCTCCCGAAGCCGGTGAGATCATCGCCAAGGAAGTGCGGCGGGGAGCAGCGGTTGAGATGGATCAATCTCTCTTCACCATCGCCGATCTCTCGGAGCTGTGGGTTGACTTTTTCGTTTCCCTTCGCGATGTGGCACCCCTCAAAATAGGGAATGAAGTGCGGGTGGACTCCAGTGTAAGTAACAGTCAACGTGCTGCAAAGATTATTTACATATCACCAGTGGCCGACGAAAGAAGCCGATCCATACTTGTCCGCGCCGTGATAGACAACCGGGACGGGGCCTGGCGTCCCGGCACTCCTGTGACGGTTTTCTCTACATCAACTGCGGGAACCGGACCTGCGGAACTGGCTGTTCCCACTTCCGCACTGGTTGATTTTCATGGAGGAAAAGCGGTATTTATTCGCACTGGCGAAACAGCATTCCTCCCCGTGCCGGTGAAAACCGGGATGAGCGACGGAGTGAAGACCCAAATCCTCAGCGGACTCAAGGCGAAGCAAATCGTCGTGAGCCGCAATGCAGCGCAACTAAAAGGTCATCTCGAAATGACTGCAGGTGAATAGAAAAGCTTCTTTAATATGCTGAATCAACTCATTCAATTCGCGCTGCAACAGCGCTTTCTTTTTATTGTGCTCACCCTCGTTTTGATTGGTGCCGGAGTGCGCGCGTTTACGGAACTGCCCATTGACGCGTTTCCCGACATCTCAAACACTCAGGTTCAGGTTATTGTGAAAGCTCCCGGGATGACGCCGGAGGAGGTCGAACAACGGGTCACCTACCCCCTCGAAACCGAGGTGCGCGGTATTTCTGGGCAAACCGTGTTGCGCTCTGTGACCAAATATGCGCTTAGCGTGATCACGATCAATTTCACCGATGAAACCGATATGTATTGGGCACGTCAGCAAGTCACGGAGCGGATTTCTCAGGTATTGTCAAATCTCCCGGAAGGCGTCGAGGGCGGGCTCGCTCCCATTACCGTCCCCCTTTCCGATGTCTATATGTTTCTCGTCGAGGGTGAGGGCTACAGTAATATGGAACTGCGAAGCGTGCTCGATTGGATCATCCGCCCGCGACTGCTTTCGGTAGATGGAGTGGCGGATGTCAATGCCCTCGGAGGCGAAGTGAGAAGCTACCATGTCATTCCCGATCCTGAGAAACTGCGAGCTTTTGACCTGGCAATCAGCGATGTTGCCAGCGCCCTTGAAGCAAACAACCGCAATGCCGGCGGCGACCGTTTCGACCGCAATGACGAAATTCTGCTTGTCGGCACCATTGGCCAATTAAAAACAATGGAAGATATCGAATCGGTCCCTGTAGCCACCCGTGGCGAAAAAGCCATCATGATACAGGATGTGGCAAAAGTTGAACTCGGGGCGCTGACCCGGTATGGTGGAGTAACCGCCAATGGCAAAGGCGAAGTGGTCGAAGGCCTTGTCCTCAACCGACGGGGGGCAAACGGTCGCAAAACGGTAGATGGAGTTAAAGCGGCGCTGGAAGGGGTGAAGTCCGCCCTGCCCGACGGGGTTAAAATCGTTCCCTTTTATGATCGATCGGAACTGATTAATACTGCGGTCAACGCCGTCAAAAAGTCGCTGATTGAAGCTGTGGTTCTCGTCCTGGTCGTGTTACTTCTCTTCCTGGGGGATTTCCGGAGCGCCATCACCGTCGGTGTTACTCTGCCGCTCACGGTTTTGGGAACCTTCGTCGTCATGCAAAAAATGGGCCTGAGCGCAAACCTGATGTCGCTCGGAGGTATCGCGATTGCTGTCGGTATCCTCGTGGATTCCGCCGTGGTAATGGTGGAAAATATCCAATCCCATTTGCAAAACTCCGACAGAAAACATCGCGCCGCTGCCCTCCTGGCATCGGCCAAAGAGGTTGCCGTCCCGATCCTTTCCGGCGTGGTTATCATCGTGGTATCTCTGGCCCCGATCCTGAGTCTCACCGGCATTGAGGGGAAACTATTCCGACCCCTGGCCATGACCATTGCCATCTCCATGCTGGTGAGTTTACTACTTTCGCTGACGGTTATCCCAGTGATCAGCAGCCTGATAATGAAAAGCGGTTCAGGCCACGACAATTTCGTGATTCGCGGAATCAAGAATATTTACGCCCCGATTCTTCGGTTTGTATTGAATCATTTTACGATCGCTACCCTCTTAGCGATTGGCCTTTTAGTGGTCAGTGGATTGCTTTCACTTCGAATTGGTAAGGAATTCCTGCCTTTTCTTGACGAAGGAACCCTCGTTGTCCAGTTCGAAAAGCTACCCACCATTTCTCTGGAGAAATCTCTCGAAATTGATTTGCGGATCGAGGCCGAACTACTCAAACTTCCCGAGATCGAAGCCGCCGTCTCGCGGGTCGGCTCTGATGAGCTTCGCCTCGACCCGATGAGCCTCAATGAAAGCGACGTCTTTTTCGTAACCAAACCACGGTCCGAGTGGCCGATACCGACCATGGAAGCGCTCCACGCCAAACTCCGGGTCATCCTCGACCAGTTTCCTGGCGTCGCTTACGGGTTTACCCAACCGATCGATATGCGGGTTTCGGAAATGATTTCGGGAGTCAGCTCCGCCGTGGCGATCAAGCTCTCTGGAGATGACTTTGGTATTCTTGACACCAAGGCGCGCGAAATCGAGACGATCATCTCTGGGATTGACGGAGCGGTTGACGTGCAGCGGACCCCGCTCGGCGGCCAACTCTACCTGAACATCCGCCTGAAACACCAGGAGATGGGTCGTCTTGGGCTGAGCGTCGAGCAGGTTAACTCCCTCATTTCCCAAGCTGTGGCCGGGGAAATCACCACGGAAGTTATTGAAGGTAATCGCCGCACCCCTGTGCTGATCCGCTATCCCGAAGAGTTGAGAAATTCTGCTGCCGCTTTGAAAAAACTCCAGGTGACGACATCGACCGGACAGCGCATTTTCCTCTCCGACATCGCCGATCTTGAGGAAGTTGATGGCCCCACCTCAATTGACCGAGAAGGCGGGAAACGACTCGTCATTCTTCAGTCAAATGTCGAAGGCAGAGATGTAGTCGGCTTCGTTGCGGACATCGAGAAAGCAATCGCCGAAAAACTCAAACTACCGCCGGGATATTTTCTCGATCTGGCCGGACAATTTGAAAACCAGGCACGGGCCAACAAACGTCTCGCGGTCGTCGTTCCGTTTGCTCTTCTGGCGATTTTTATGATCCTGCTCAGCACGCTCGGGACGGCGCGCCAGGCCCTTCTCATCCTCGCAAACATTCCCTTCGCTCTGATCGGCGGTATCCTCGCCCTTTTCTTCTCCGGCTTTTACCTCAGCGTCCCCGCCTCGGTTGGATTCATTGCCCTGGTCGGGCTCGCCATCATGAACGGCGTCGTCCTGGTGATGTTTTTCAATCAACTGCGTGAGGATGGGAAATCAATCCAGGAGTCGGTCGTCGAAGGGGCTGAGCGGCGGGTTCGCCCCGTCCTGATGACTGCGATCTTGACCATCCTCGGCCTCGTTCCTCTGCTACTTGCAAGTGGTCCCGGCTCTGAG
>JBGSJM010000367.1:0-5495 GCA_041742015.1 Verrucomicrobiales bacterium
CGGTGCTTATAGCACCCTTAAAAAAGCTGGCCTGATTTAAAATCGACGTCTGGCGGCCTATGGAAGGTGCAGCCTTCTGGTCGCAGGAAGACTATGATGAGAGGGAAGAGTTCGCCCACTCAGTTCGGTTTCCGTCCTAGAAGTCAATTTTTGTGCTGGATTTTCATTTCGCCCATCAGTAGCGAGCTTGGGAGGGGATTTGCATTGGCGCGAAACCATCTTCTGACCGATCATTGGCCCGGTTTTCCGGGAGATATGCGAACTGGCATCTAAATCACATTCAAACAGTTGATTTGAAGGCTGGGGTAAGTAATTTGTCGGTGAAGCAAACCTTGTAATATGTCTATCGATCTCGACGAAATTGTCATAACGGAAACCGAGACGGATACTGATCTCGATACACCCTGGAATGTGATTGTGTTTGATGACCCGGTGAATCTGATGAGTTTTGTGACCCTCGTCTTTAAACGCATTTTTGGGTACAATCAGTCTCAGTCGGAAAAACTTATGCTGGAGGTTCACAATGCCGGGAAGTCGGTGGTTTGGACCGGTGCAAAGGAACGCGCAGAGTTTTATGTCCAGCAACTTCACAGCTATCAGTTGAACGCTTCCATGCAGAAGTCGTAAAGCAAAAGGCTTATTCGTTGTTTTTTGCTTTTCCTTTTTTCCCTTTGCCAGTACCCGACTGCGGCATCTCCACGACTTGGTAATGCTCGCGGAGTCGATTAAGCTCTTTCTTTAGGTCAACAACTTGAGTGGCATATTCTGGATTGCGATACTGGCTCTTCAATTCCGAAGGATCACTTTCTAGGTCATAAAACTCCCACTCTTCCCCATTGGGGACGTCTTTACCGTAGAAACGAATCAACTTAAATCGCTTTCCGGCAACACCTTCGTGGCGGCGTACACTGTGTACTCCGGGGTATTCGTAATAGTGGTAGTAAAGAGTCTTCCTCCAGTCCGCCGGGGTGGTGCCTTTGAGTAATGGTACCAGGCTTTTTCCCTGCATGTCAGCGGGGATTTTCGCCCCGGCGATGTCAAGAAAGGTCTCCGCAAAATCAATATTCTGGACCAAATCAGCATTGCGGGTCCCCGGAGTCACGACGCCGGGCCATTTGACGAGAAACGGGGTTCTGAAAGATTCTTCATACATGAAGCGCTTGTCAAACCAGCCGTGTTCCCCTAGATAGAATCCCTGATCAGAGGAATACATAACCACAGTGTTTTTATCGAGTCCCTTATCCTTCAGATAGTCAAGCAGTTTTCCTATATTCTCATCCATCCCCGCCACACAGGCGAGGTAGTCGCGCATATACATTTGGTACTTCCAACGTACCAGATCAGCACCGGACAGGGTATTTTCAGCGAGAAATTCTTTGCGTGGCGACTCGTTGGCTTTCAAATCGCTAGCCAGGGTCATCGTTTTATCGATGCTCATATCCTGCAGATGCGCAGCAGTCTCCCGTCCTTCGTAGGTATCAAAAAGTGTCTCCGGTTCGGGAAAGGTCATGGTGCTGAATTTCTCTTTCCACTTGGTGATCGGTTGCCAATTGCGATGCGGAGCCTTGTAGTGAACCATCAGCATAAAGGGCTGGTCCTTTTTGCGGTCATTTTCCAGCCAGTTTAGAGCACGTTTGGTGATGACTTCGGTGGAATGTTCGCCCTTATAAACCGTCGTACCCTTATCAGTGATAAAAGTGGGATCCCAGTATTTTCCCTGTCCCGGCAGGACTTCCCAGTAGTCAAATCCCTGCATTTTTCCGGCGATGTGAATTTTTCCGATCATCGCAGTCTGGAAGCCGGATCTTTGGAGAATTTTCTGGAATTGGGGCTGGTTGTGATCAAATGGGCCATTGTTGTCGATCTTGCCGTTCAAATGGCTGTGTTTCCCCGTAAGGAGAGTAGCGCGACTGGGTGCGCAGATTGAGTTTGCGACATAAGCTTTGTTAAAAACCATGCCTTCCCGCGCAATTCGATCAATATTTGGGGTCAGATTGAGGCTTTCGAAACGTCCTCCGTAAGCTCCCACCGCTTGGTAGGCGTGGTCATCGGAGAATAACCAAAGAATATTTGGTCTGGGCTCGGCACAAAGATGTCCTGAGAAAATTAGGGCTAGAAAACAATAGAAAAACCGGTTCATAGTCAGTTTGGTCGATTTTGGTCCAGCCAAAATCATAGGGGACAAATCGGTTTACGGAAATAATTACTTTACCTTGTTGGCGCAATAAGGGATCGAGATGTTCTTTAGGAAATCACATTTAAAACGGACCGGAGCCATTTTGGGTGAATTTGCCAAAAAAACGCTGTGATATCGGTTAAAGCGGGGTAGGGTCATGGATAAACTTAGATATTTAAAACGAATCATTAGGAGAAGGGCATTGGGATTAGTTGGTAGGATTTTTCAAAAGTCACTGGCTGGAGAGCAAGGTCAAAACCCTAGATGGCTCACCATAAGAACACCAGTACCCATATGAAGTTATTTGTCGGAAATCTTTCATTCGAAACCACACAAGAAGAACTCAGTGCTATTTTTGAGCCCTATGGACCAATCGTAGAGCTTGTTCGCCCCAATGACCGGGAAACCGGACGCCCACGGGGCTTCGCGTTTGTTACCCTGGCTGACCCCGAAAAAGGCACGGCTGCGGTTCAGGCTCTTGATGGATTCAGTCTCGGTGGTAGAAAGCTAAGCGTCAACGAAGCGGAAGACAGAGGGCATACCTCTTACCCTCCGCAGGGATATCAGCCTTCCAATGATCAGGGAGAAAAACGAGTGGATGATCGCCCCGTGGACAAAAAGGGAAAAAAAATCACCTACAAGTCGATTTGATTGATGGATTTTTCCGTCAATTGTACCCTGTTAAGTCCCTGACTGTAACCTGTTAAATCACCTAATAGGGTCCGCGGATTAAAGGGTGAACTTCGTTTTGATAGAAATCTTCTAGTTTGGCATGAAGGTCAGTCGGAAGGGGATACATTGAGGAGGGACGGGCGTTTGATCGAACCTGCTCTTTTTTGGTAGCTCCGGGTATGATGACGGTGACAGCTTCGAAATCAAGGATCCATCTCATCGCCAGTTCTGACATTGGGATTTCCTTCGGCAGGATTTCTTGGAGTTTCCGAGTCAGTTCAATGCCTTTCTTTAACGGGATTCCCGCGAAGGTTTCGCCAACATTAAAGCACTCGCCGTTTTGGTTGTAATTGCGGTGATCGTTTTTTCCAAAAGTGCTCTTTTCCGAAAGGTTCCCCGAAAGCATCCCTGATGCCAGCGGTAAGCGGATGATTAAAGCGACTCCTTTTCTTCTAGCTTTTTCAAAAATGGCTTTGATTGGTTTTTGCCGGTAAATATTGAAAATGATCTGAAGGGAACTCAGGTCATCTTCTTCCAGGCAGATTTCGGCTTCTTCCATTGATTCGACACTGGCTCCGAAGCGCTTGATTTTTCCGGCGGCTTTAATTTGTCTTAAGGTGTCAAAAACCTGGTATTTTTGGATAAAATTGGTGGGAATGCAGTGGAGTTGAGTGAGATCAAGCGAATCAACACCAAGGCGACGCAAGGACGCATCAACATGTAGATTAAGGTTTTCGGGGGTGAAATTATCCGGCCATCCCGGCTCGGGAAAGCGGCCAAGTTTGGTCGCGACAGTAATGTTTGCGCCAGTGCGCTGGATGAATTCGCGAATCCGGTTTTCGCTGAGCCCAAGGCCGTAGACGTCAGCCGTGTCAAAGAAGTTGACCCCGCTTTCCACGGCGGAATCCAGAATTGCCTGGGCCTCGCTGTCTCTGACCTCACCCCAATCTGCACCGAGTTGCCAAGTCCCCAAGCCAATCTCGGAGACAGTGAGTTGGTCGTCAAATTTTCGCTGTTTCATAGGGGCCGATTATGGATTTCCGATGCAAAAAAGGTGTTCTGCGCCCCGGACCAGGATTTTGTTATTCACCGGCACGGGTGCGGCGGCGATTAACTCGCCCATGATGTTTTGCGAAATCACTTCCATGCCAGTTTCGCTGACCTTTACGGTGGCAATCATACCGTCTTCCCGGGCACAGAAAAGAAAATCTCCTGCGAGAATGGGTGAGGAGTAATAATTTGATGATGCGCGCGGTATGGCACCGCTCCAAAGGTCTTTTCCGGTTTTCGCATCGATACAATTGATCGCGCCACGGTCGGATAAGAGATAGACTTTGCCGTCCCGACCAACCGGGCTTGGGCAATCGGCTCCCAAATCGTTGCGCTGCCAGAGATGGGCGCTTTGGGTAATGTCACCGAGGCCTCCCATTTTGACACCTGCGGCGAATTTGGTTCGGCCAAAGGGAATGATGGCGATTCCGTCAGTAAAGGCTGGGGAGGCGATGACCCGCCACATCGGTTTGTCTTCCGGGTTAAATCCTGCACATGTCCAGAGAGTTTTGCCGTCTTTCGGGTTGTGGCCGGTGAGTCGGTCTGCTCCCCAGATGACGATGGTTTCGATCCCATCTATTGTCGCAAGGTATGGGGTGGTGTATGATTGGCCGGTTTCTTTTTGCACTGGAAAGGTGCGATCCACTTTCCAGGCTATGGTTCCGTCGGCCTGTTTTATTGCGACGATATAGGATTCCCCCTCCTGCATAACTGGGATGATGATGTTTTCGCCGGAAAAAACAGGGGAACTGCCGAGATCCCACCAGAGAGTGTCTTCTCCAAACGTTTTCTGGAGGTTGATTTGCCAGTTGAGGCCACCGGTGGTGGTGAGGGAAGCTACAGTGCCGCTTTTGTAATAAACAAAGATGTTTTTCCCGTCAGTGATAGGGGATGGATTTGATCCGCTACCATTTTTGTGTTTTCCAGGGCGCTCCGGGCCGAGGATTTTTTGCCAGATCAATTTGCCATCCCAATTGTATGCTTCTATGCCATCCTGACCGTTATTACCAGCAGTAACAAAGATTTTATCCTCCCATACGGCAGGGGTGCTGCTTCCTTTCCCAGGCAGCTTAACCTTCCAGAGCACATTTTCCGTGCTGGAAAACTTTTCCGGATACTTTCCCGGGGTGGCAAGGCTCGTAGCTTCCGGGCCGCGCCATTGCGGCCAATTTTCGGCAAAAAGCGACCCGCTAATCGCGGCGACAGTACCCCACAATAAAAATGCTCTGATCATCATTTGGAAAGTGTAAGCAACTTGGCGATCGTGTAAAATTCGCAATTACGGCGAATTTCCTGCCGGTGACGGCTTGACGGGCATTTCAGGTTTACAGGGCATCTAAAGATGCGACAATTGGAAGCGAACGATGAGCAGATTTTTTTTCACCCTTATTCCCTTGTTCTCTCTTTCATTCACTGGTTGTTTGAACCGGCAGAGTGAGGAAGCAGCGGCCAATCTCCCTGTGGCTCCTCCGTCATCTTATCCTGATGGCCAGGGTGAAACTCCTGCTGCGGCACCGGCAGCACCCACTGCGGTGCAGACCACCTACTCTGGTTTACAATATGAAGTGCTTAAACAAGGAACCGGTAGAAAGCCCAC
>JBGSJM010000368.1:0-5328 GCA_041742015.1 Verrucomicrobiales bacterium
TTTGGATTCAAAGCACAGGAAAAACCCATGCATGTACACGACCTCCATGCCACAATTTTGCATCTACTAGGAATCGACCACGAGGAACTCACCTACCGTCATGCTGGGCGGGATTTCCGTCTCACCGATGTTTACGGAAAAGTGGCGAAGGAGATTTTGGCGTGAAGTGGGTATAGTTTGATGTAGAGAAAATGGACTTTTATCGTAGTCATGATAATGGGCTTTGCTCGAATGAATGAATGGAAAACGAGTTCCTAGATAGAAGCACCTTTCGAAGACTTGAGCTACGGCCCGCCATATTGGTCTTTCCAGATCGGCCCATGGTCGAGGCCCTGGCTGTCGTAATACAGGCTCATGGTGGACTCCATGTCCTTGAGGAACTTGGCGAAAGCAGCGTCATCGCGATGAAAAATGGAGCTGGCATCATCTGGGATGAGCGAAGCTTTGCGCAGCGCATGGTGTAGTTGAATGAGATTGTCACCAAACATTGCGAGCCGCTGGCGCTGGGGCTCAGTTGCACATCGGGCGAGAGTATTGCGGTAGTGTTGCTCCATGGAGACAAACCGGGGCGCATAAATGGCTTTCATAACTGGCTCGTTGACCTCATACTGACCGCCTGAGTAGACTGGGGACTGCGTTTCTTTGTGCGCGAGCATGCTGGCATCCAGTTCATCATATAGTTGGCGCATGTGTTTCCAGCCGGGGCCGTAAGCTCGCTGGAGCCACTCATCGAGAGTGGCGCTGACGTCGAGTTCGGCATTCCATAGCTGTCGGGCGAGCAGGTAGTTGATCGGTGCATTGATGCCCCAGGCATTCGTGCCGATCATGCGGGCTCCCCAGGCTTTGTTTCTGGCGACGGCGGGAAGCTCGCGTTTCAATATGTCTATACTTACGGCAAGTGGTGCTCCGTGAAAACTGCGCATCCAGGTGGAGTAGTTGTGATAGAAGAAGTGGGGAGTGATCTCGCACCAGCGCCGCATCACCCCATCGAACTCAGCGCGGTACAGTGGCTTTAACAATCCATAACCATAGTAGTTCAACGGTGCCCAGCAGAGCGAAAGATTGTCCGGGAGCTGTGGTGCCACCTGTGGCGGATACTGGTAGTTGTAATACACAAATCCGCCCAGCCGCCGACAGGGGCGTTCGCGGGCTATGATCTCGCCGACCTGCTGGTAAAAAGTAAGGATGGCCAGGGCGTGATTTTTTTTGCCGTGGGGATCTGTGGTAACGAGTTTTGCGCAGCGCTCGCAGGTGCAGAAGCCACCGCCGTCCGTGGGCGAGATGCTGGACATCTCGCGGGTCGGGTAACGATCCATCGTCTCTATGACGCGTTTGGCGAACAAGTCCACCAGGCCGGGTGCAGTGGTGCAAAAAAACTTCACTTTGCCCTGACTCACCGCTTCGCCATTGGTTGATTTCCACTCGGGATGGGCCTCCATGTCGGCGGGCTTCAGGTAGTCATCCCAGGAATGACCGTAACCAGTCACATGTGGGTGATGGGCGTTGGTCAGACGCTGGCGTTTCATCCACTGGAGGGCAGTTTTACGGCGAAGACTGGCCCCGGGATCACTCTCGCCCAGGCCGGCCACCAGCCGGTTGGAAAACGCAGGCGCTCCCCGGATCCCTTCCGGGAGCGTGATGCGCAAAGTGTCGTGATGGGGAAGATCCTCACCGAGATCCCCGGGCAGGAGCCAGCGCACTCCGACAAAACGCTCCAAAAAATCCAGCACTCCGAGCAGGGTGCCATGACTCGGAACAAACCAGGTATCTGGTTTTGCTGGAATGAGAGTATCGTTCCCTGCGATGATAATATCGGATTTCGCACAATGGATCTCAAATCCATCATGCGGGAGCGTCCCATCCGAGATGATCCGAATCGCCGGAGTGGTGACTGGTTCACTGGTGACTTTGATTAACACCCCGGTTGACCGCTGAATGGTCTGCTGCAATTCCAGGGCCGCCAGTTTGGCGGTTTCCGGGGCGTCTGCGGGATGATAAATGCTGTAGTGGCTTTTCTGCGCCTCGACCAGGGTGATAACCTCCCCAGCCTCCGCCAGCCAGGCCCGGAAAAAGAAAATACCTACCGCGATGACCATTGTTTTACTCATAGTGTGTCTTTTTTGGAGGTTTTAATGGTCACCTGTCATCGAGTTAGCCAAAACCGTCAATGCCTATGATCGGAGACGAAGAGACTTCGCCGAGCTTGGTTGACGCTAAACTTAACCACCCGAAAAACCACCGATGCCCGCAAACTTGACGAGAGGGCTTCTTACGACTCCACTGTGAGTCGCCATGAAATACGTCGTCAAAAAACATAGCGGCACCATCCTCCATGCGATCCTGCGGCCAAACGCTCCGGTCCTCCTGATCGGAGGCCTCCTTTTTGTAGCGATTGGCATCCTCGCGATCAGGGGAATGGCCGTGCGCACCGAATTTTCTGTCGAAGAGGGCGAGTTGCGCTACGAGAAGCACCGGCTGGGAATGCGCTCGGACGACAGCTTCACCCTCCCGCAAAGCTCGATCACGGGTATGGAGATCGTATTGAAGAAAATGGGAATCTACCGCTCCTACGAAGTGGTGGTGAAAACTTCGGAAAAGATCTACGACACCTCCTTTTCCATGGCTGACGGCGACAAGAAGTTAGAAATCGCCGAGCAGAGTCTCGCCGCCCTCACCCGTAGCGAAGGCATCTACCAATATGAAGAGGACAGCACCGTACTGGGCCTAATTCTCGGTTTGACCTGCATCGGTGGCGGCCTGTACTGCTGGTTCTGTATCCAGCAGGTCGTCATCGTCGCAGACCGCGACGCGGGGTCGCTTACGATCCGTCGAGAGCGGAGCCTCCTGAGCTTTCTCGCGAAGGGCGACGGAGACGAGATCCCTCTCGCCCAGGTCGTCGACGTGCGGGTGAAGGCTCTTACCCTAAATACCGTCAAGCATCGGGTGACAAGCTACCAGGTTCTGATCGGGCGAAAAGGCGGCAAGCCGGTACCTGTCGCGAAGGGGCCCATGTTCACCGCCGCCTCTGCCGAGGCGCTGAAGGAACTGCTCGATGTTTGGATTAAAGATCAAAAGGTAAGACGCGAAAAGTAATGTTCTGATCGTCTCCCAGCCAGCACGGGACCGACTAGTTACGGGCGTATGGCGGCAAGCGCTGTGCGGATATTCGGCTGGAGATCAAAGCGGTAGCGAAACATGCCCAGCAGGGTGCCGGGTTCGACGCCATGGCATTTTGCACAACTGGCGGTGGCCCGCAGCGGCCCGTAGCTGATGATGGCGTCCCCTTCAACGCGGAGGTGACGCCGGGATTCGGGATCAGCCTCCAGAGCAGTCAGGGCGGCGAGGTCGTCCTCATTTGCCGGGGTTACGGAAGTTGTTCCTTTCGGCAGGGATTTGAAAAGGGCTACTTCATTGGGCACAGCTTGATGTTCCTGTGTATTGCGACGAACCGCCGCATCGTTCCCGATAAAGGTGAAGTCATAATCGGAAAACAAATTTCGGTGTTCCGGTGGAGTGGTTCTTTTGAGATCATGACGGATAACTGGCAGAATCCGGCTAAAACCAAACCCGGGCAGTTGGTCAAAGACCTCGACAGCTTTTTGGTGATGGGCATCAAAAAGAGCAGCCCCCAGGGAGGCGGTGAGGGCAGGTTGCTCTGAAGTGTTCACTGATGGATGAATGGCGGAATCCGATTTTAAGGTCCAACCCAGGCCAATCGCAGTGGTAGTGATTAATGATAGTGAAGGAAAAAGTAGATTTATTTTCATATCCCCAGCTTCGCAGCATTTGTGATCCGGTTGTCAGGGCCATGTCAGGAAAACGTAAAAAATTGGTAAAAATCCGCGCGATCTGGATTTGATTGCGGGACCAGGTGGGGCAGCTTTCCTGATTTTTTTCAAAGATGACGCTGCCGCAGGATTATCATCGCATTCGCCTGGTTGCCGATTTCGACGAATTGGTCAGCACTCCATTTGTGGATGGAGTTAATGCACTCTGCTGGCAGCGGGAGTTGGTCGGTGATTTTGGTGAGGTCGTCCGGCAGTTGGGGACGGGTACTGGGATCACCACACTGGAAGACGCCCAGCTCCTTAGCCTACCCCTGAGTCCGGCTGGAAAAACTGCGGTGGAGGCTTTGCTGGCTGATCAAAAAATGCTCCGGGAACTCGATCTGGATCCAGTACTCGACTGCGTGAACGGTTATGCCCCGTGTGATGATCCGGGGCCGCTGCGAACCGATGTGTGTTCCTTCCACGTGGACTCCGCCCCCACCGAGGTGGATACCTATCTATGCACCTATTTTGGGGCTGCCAGCGAGGTTCTGCGCAATGACCAGGCCTGCCGCTGGGTCGATGTCCCCGAGACCCGGTCCCGACTCCTGGAGGAGTTTGATGGGCCGGATGATGAGGAATTTATCGAGTATCTGGCTGATCACTGTTTTGATTTGCATTACCGGCCCGATCCCGGGGCGAAGCCATTTTCCTTCGGTGTGGGAAATCTCTGGCGGATCGCGATCCAATATCCCGGTTGTCCGGTTCCGCCTTGCATTCATCGGGCTCCCACCCCTGTGCCGGGGCAGCCTGCCCGGCTTTTGCTGCTGAGTTGAGGGTTTTCCTGGCCGGCCCCATTTTCCTGAAAATCCCCAAATTCAAGTGCCCTCGTAATCGTGGGATTCGCTATGGAGTTTCAAGTTCCTTTGGGAAAATGGCCAAAGGTTCCAAATAGGCGCTTATTGCATTCCATCACATCGAAATTCAACTCTTCTTGTTCCAGACGGCAATCCTCTTAAAGAGTTACGCATAGAGTAGTTTGGGCTTCAGTCCAAATCGAAAGCCAGGGAAAAGTGTCCCAGACCAAAAATTTGTTCGAAATTTCCGCTTGTAAAAGCTGACTTTATGATCACTTACCTCTCAAGCAATGAGGCGAGCAGGTGCGCAAACCGGGCCAAGAGACCCACAAACCGGGGGTTGAGAGAAATACGCCCGAAACATCTTGCGTCTCTTTTTTCTTCGATCGAATCTGTGACCACAAGTTAATGAAGAAACAAAATCGATGAAACGGCGTTGGGCCATCTCCGGGATAACATTTATCTTCCTGATCTGCGCCTGGTTCCTTGGGCTGACACCGGCTGGTCTGTTCCCGCCGGATGCCCAGCACTGGAACCGGACCGGGGAGTTTTTCAAGGCAGCGCTACATCCCGCTTTTGACTATGAGGACGAAAATGTCCCGGCGGATGCGGACAACATTTGGATAAAAGGCGGCAAAGGCCTCCTGCTCACCCTGAAGTTTGCGTTTGCGGCAATGAGCCTCGCCATTCCGGCAGCTTTGATC
>JBGSJM010000369.1:0-4550 GCA_041742015.1 Verrucomicrobiales bacterium
AATTGGAGCCGTCCTCGTCCCTGGGGCCAAGGCTCCCAAACTGGTCTCCCGGGAGATGCTTCGGGTAATGAAAACGGGCACAGTGGTGGTGGATATCGCGGTGGATCAGGGAGGATGTGTCGAGACCACCCGCCCCACCACGCATGAAGACCCGGTTTTTATCGAGGAGGGAGTTATCCATTATTGTGTGGCCAATATGCCAGGAGCATACGCTCGGACTTCGACTCAGGCTCTCACCAATGTGACACTTCCCTACGTGCAACTTCTTGCCCTGGAGGGGGTAAATCGGGCCTGTGCGATCCGACCGGAGTTGATTCCAGGTATCAATTGTCTGCATGGGGTGCTGACCTGCGGCGAGGTCGGACAGGCTCACGATTTGCCCTGGCAGAGTCCCGACCTGGCTTAATTGAGTTAAGCGAATTCCGCCAAATCGATGGCTTCGCCGCGCTTGATGGATTCCTGGGCGGCCAGGCAGAGCATGACGCTGTCGCGGGCCGCAGCACCGTTGTTGAGGGGCTCTTTCCCTTCGCGAATACAGTTCACAAAATGCCTCAGTTGGGGACCGATGCCTCGATCCACCCGCCCGGAGCTGTCGATGAAATTGGTGGCGTCTCCGTCGTCGGGGATTTGCCGGGTGACCCGGGCAGGGGTGTCAAAACGTTGATGAATCAGCTCAAGGGCCTGATTTTTTGTGTCGATCCGCCCGAGATCCCCACACACGCCTATTTCGCACTCGCCGCCCTGGGGCGCAAATAGACAGAGCTGGAGGGTGGCCCGTTTGCCGCCTTCGTATTCCACTAAAACCTGGGCGTTATCGAGGATTTCCCGGTCTTTCAGGACATTGATGCCGCCCTGGGCCATGACTTGGCGGGGGCGGGCATTGATCATCCAGTTAAAAAGATCAAAATGGTGGCAGTTTTTTTCCAGGAGGGCCCCACCGGTAAGAGCTTCGCTGGAGCGCCAGCCGGGCCGCATCGGGCCGCGAAATTCCCGGCACCACATCAGTTGCAGCTCGCCGATGACTCCGGCCCTGATCATCTCATTCATCTCCTGGTAGAGGCGCTGAAACCGCATCTCGTGGCCGATTTGGAGGATGCGCCCGGCCTCCTGTGAGGCGGCGATGATGGCATCGCACTCACCCAGGGTCAGACCGAGGGGTTTTTCGCACAAAACGTGTTTTCCAGCCTGAAAAGCAGCGGTCGCAGCGGCGTGGTGCTGGTTGTTGGTCAGGGCAATGATAACGGCATCGATCGAATCAATTTTCAATACCTCCCGCCAGTCGTAAAAAGTCAGGAGCGCGTTTCCGGCCAGCTCCCTGGCAGCGGCGAGGCTGGCATCGCTCCGGCTGCTAACAGCGGTGATTTCGACACCCTCGATCGCCATCAAATTTCGCAGGTGGGCCTCCCGCCCGAACCATCCGGCACCCAGCAATCCAAACTTCATTCCCCCAACCTCAGTGAAAGATCAACTTTCATCAAGCGGGAGATCACAAAATTGCTACACTCTGAAACTCGGGTGTTTACCTAAAGGAATTTGCGAATCATTGCGATACCAAAAACCGAACAAATAGGTAAATTTTCAAAGCCGGTTTATTCAGTCAGCGTGTCGTGACTTCGTGAAAACGAGCTTCGTAGTCTTTGTGGTTCGTGCCCATGAGGCGATCCCAGATATTGAAATAGAGGCCGTAGTTGCCGCGCAATTTTTCGTGATGCTGGATGTGATTGGTGGGTGTGTTGAGGAATTTCCCGAGCCATGATTTCATGAGCCAGGAGGGGAAGTATTCGTAGCCGGTGTGACCGCTCACATTAAAAGCGATCTGCCAGATCATAAAAATGAGGAAAGCCAGTGGATGCAGCGGCACCGTAAAGGCCAGCAGTGGAAAGATGCCCGCCTGTATCACCGCCTCCAGCGGTCCGAAACAATAGGCCGCCCACGGGCTGGGATTTGTACTTTCATGATGCACCCGATGGAAGAATTTGAAAAGCCGCCGATGATGCATGAGGCGGTGTGTCCAGTAAAACCAGGCGTCATGAACGAATATGGCGATGCCGATACTGGCCACAAACCACGTCCAGCCGTGGGTGGCTATCTTTGAATAAATCTGCCAGCCGCAGGTTTTGCCCACCCAAATACTTGCGACTCCGACGAGGCCATACACAACCGCAGTGAGCACGGACCACTTGATCTCGCGCCGCATGTCTGCTGCCGAAGGATCACGCTGAATGATCTTTCGCCGCCACCAGCGTTTTTTGAAAATCACATAGGCCAGCAACCATGCGATACCGGCGACCAAGGCGTAGCGAAGCCAATTTTCCATAGCGATCCCGCAGAACATTTGTAATGGTCGGGGCCAGCTTTGAGGAGAGAAAAAATCGCGGAGCATCGCATTCATTAACGATTTGTTTGTATGATGTGCTGGATTGAATGTTCAATTATTTCTCTTCTTTGGCCAGGAAATCAGTGTAGAGGAATCCGTATGGATTTCTCCGGCGAAAAGGAGTGGTCCTATCTTTGTCTTGTCCCACTCCCTTAGAAACAAAATGATTTGCAAAAGGAATTTCCAGTCATTATCAGTCAGTTAGTGTATCAGTTAAGTCAGTTGAAAACCATTGTTCGGACTCTCGCCTTCGGTTTCCTCGTTTCGTTGAACACACACGCCGCCGAGGTCTGGCATTTTCTTGATCCCTGGCACTTCCATCGTCTCGACAGCATGGAGATTCGCCAGGGTGAGCCGGTATGGCGCAAGGACAAGACGTATGTTGACCCCGTGCGGACGGAGATCAATGATCATCTCAATTCCTGGGCCACCGTTTGGCAGGACCAGGCGAGCGGAAAGTGGCGCATGGTTTATTCGGCAAAGTGGCGACCTGCGACGCTTATGGTCGCGGAGAGCGAGAATGGCCTTGATTGGACGCCCCTGCCCTGCCCGGAAATCGTGCCCGAGGGCGGCAAGATCGCACCGCATCACATCTTCACGCTCATCGATGGCAGCGTGGGCGGCGCGTATCTGGATCCCGAAGCAAAAGACGGCTTTCCCTTCAAAATCTTCGCGCATCGCATGGGGAGCGCGGTGATCGAAGATGCGAAAAAGGATCCGAAGCATCCGCATCACGCTGAAGCGGTGAAGCCGGATGCTTTTAAGCACCTCGCAGATGAACTCACACTCGTGAGTAAGGACGGCATTCGCTGGGAGACGCGACGCGACATGGACTGGGCGCAGCCTCACTGGCATCCGGAGCCACCGTTGTTCGGCTTTTGGAATGCGAAGGAGCATCGCCACTTCATGACCGTGCGGCCCGGCTGGGGCGACCGGCGTGTGTGCATCCAGAGCACTGCGGATTTCAAAACGTGGAGCGGACCGAGACCCTTGTTCCAGCCGGAGGTGCGGGACGGTCTGGTCGAGTTCTACGGCATGCCGGTGTTTCGCTATGGCGAGGCTTTCGTCGGCCTGCTGTGGGTGTTTCATTGTGAAACGAGCGCCAGCGGACCGCCCACGGGTTACAATCGCTTCATCGGCAGCCTCGACACGCACCTGACCTATAGCTACGATGGCGAGCACTTCCAGCGCGGCGCGTCTCAACCGCTCGTCCCGCTGAACCCACCCGGCGAGGTCGGGGGCGGTGCTTTGGAGACGAGTTGCCTGGTCGAAACCGACACCGAGTTGCGCTTCTATTCCGAGGCCACCGCCGGGCAACATGGTGCGGGGCCGAAAAAGGGCGAGCAGCAGCGCCCGGCCATGGGCATCGTCATCCACACGCTGCGAAGAGACGGTCTTACCTATCTGCGCAGCCTCGGCGGCTGGGGTAGCTTCACCAGCAAGCCACTCACGCTGTTCGAACCGCGTCTCGAGATCAATCTCAACGCTCCGCAGGGCGAGGCGCAGTTTCAACTCACCGATATGAAGGGGCGGCCGCTCGAAGGTTTCACCTTCGAAAACTGCGAACCCATCTCCAAAGTTGATGCGCTGCGCCATCCCGTGCGGTGGAAGGGTCAATCACTCGACGCCGTGGTGAAAAAGCCCGTGCGCCTCGAATGTCGTCTCCGCAACGGCGACCTTCATGCCATCCGCGGGCACTTCCATTTCCTCGACGCCGAGGACATGCAGCGACTTGATGTCGGTAAGGAGATCGATCCGCGCTGGTTTGATTATTGAACCATTCAGGAGAATTGCTGGGGGAAAACGGATCGGTGATTTACTTGATTTTGAGATATACGACAAAATTGGCAATGCCCACAACTGCAAACGTCGCACTTCACTTCCCATCGCCCCGGGCTTTCGCCTTTTTCCTGGCTTTGGGTGCTGACTTGGGGACCTCGGGCAGGTCGTCCTTCGGCTGATCGCTGAAGCGATAGGGATCCTCCTGCCGCCGCATCTCGGCGAGCAGCAGGGCCTTCATTTCCGCGAGTTTGGCGGCGTGTTTGGGATCCCGGGCGAGGTTTTGGTCGAGGAATTCGTGGGGATTCGCTGCCAGGTTGAAAAGCTGGGTTTCGCGGGCGTTTTTCTCCGGTGCCTCGTATTCGATCAGCTTCCAGTCGCCCTGCTTCACACA
>JBGSJM010000370.1:0-5945 GCA_041742015.1 Verrucomicrobiales bacterium
TCCATCGCCGGGAAATAACACCGGGAGCCAATCACTAGGCGAATAAAAAAAACTCACTCCCTTATCTTTTGTGAGTACTTCGTGGTATAAATCATCAGGAATATTTCCTTCGTGGAAAAGCTTGCAAACATGGTCTGTCACACGCAGGAGCAGACGCTGGCGCAATTCCGTTATGTGCTCCGATACTGCATTTCTCTTCGTTTCGTAAGATCTCACAATATGCGTAACTTTAAAATCGTATAGCCGAAGGCACTCGTGAACTGGGATGGCTTTTATGAGGTCATAATGAAACGCGTTTCGTTCACTTTGAAGATCATTTGCTACCGAAGAAACAAAAGAATCGAGTGGATTTTCGACAATAAAATTGAGCCATTCCACAAAAAGCTTCTCACCGAAAACGGACAGATCGAAAACGAGATTTGTCTCAATAATGTAGGAAAAGTGTTTGCGAAACCTTTTCGTCGCCTCCAATGCCGTTTCGACTAGAAAGTTCTTTTGTTTCTGGTCCTTAAGCCAGTAGCACTCTTTCAAGGTTTGTTGAATTCTCTCGCGTTCTACATCAATAAGTTGCTCGGCGCATCGTTTTGGATTGGAAAAACCTCCATCTGGAATCACTTTAAGCATACTGCGAATCGACTCGGAGCCGGCAGACTGAATCCAACGCATCTCTAACTCCCGTCTTTCTCCGGCAGACAACTCAAGCAGCCGCAGATGCCGATACGCAGCCCACCTAAAATTGAAACCATTTTGATCCAGCCAAACCCTTTCATTGGCATTAATCGACTTCACCACCAAAGTCTCTAAAAGAAACAGAAGCCGCTCGTTTTTCTCACCTTGAGTGGATTTCTTAAGGGCCGCGTGAATAGTTTCAAACTGTATCTTCCCCGTGATATCTTTGTTTTCTGTTTCCCAAATCGAAACAGAGCACAGATCGTCAAACTGCTTTTCGACATTGGGTTTAATGAGGATCTCAACACTTCCAGGATACTCAGACTCCAACATCCAAAGCACAAAAAACGGAAGATAAGGATGCTCTTCACCATCATAGCGATTCAAGAAAAAGACCTCTTTGGTGTGAGCAAGATTCAGGAACTTACGTGCGGCTCGGGGATTGGTCGGGAGAAGGGGCTTCAGTTCGGAAAAACAAGCCTTCAGCTTCGGACACATCTCGTCTGCCACGAGTGCCTCGCACAACTCACCAATGTCTTCCGTCAGCGGCGGGGGAAGTTCCAGTTGGAGATCGAAGACCTTGTCCATGTAGCCTAGAGCTTCTTCCTCAGCATGGGAAACACCTTCGAAAGCCTTGGTGACCCGATCACGATCGATAGCAAATACAAAAAAGCAGTTCGTAAACTCACAAAGTCGGTCGATCACGGGAAACATCTTTCGAATCACGTCGGGCTCGCCGCGTTCCATATCGTCGACCAGAAGAACTACCTTTACTTTTCGGCTTTCAAGAAGCCGGTTAATTTTTTCCACCCTTCGTTGATCTGAGGCTCCCCCACTGCCAGCGAAGATTGAGAGGAGGTCGTCGCCGACACCAGGTAGCGGAATTTTTTGTAAAAATATTGTGATGAGTGGATGCCTTGCCCAGTTTTTGCTGAGCGGACTTGGAAGCCCCAGCGCCTTGTCGAAGCCCTTTGCCAAAATCGCCCACGCTTCCTCGGCTGTACCGGCTTTCCATGGATTCACCATGGCGATTCGAAACCTACCCATCTCCGATTCTCGAAGTTTTTTTGCGAGGAGTTCCAAGATCGTCGTTTTTCCAGATCCCCATTTCCCCAGAATAGCAACGCGTCGTAGGGTCGGGTCGGCGGACTGAAAAATCTTAGCTAGTTGATCAACGAAATACCTGCGGTGCAATCGATCTTCTGGTGTTTTATCGGATGCCTTTTGCGGCCATAAATACCAAATTAAAGAGGCCAATACGAAAAGTAACTCTATTCCGAAAAGGGAAATCGACCAGGGTTTGGCAAAGTTACAGAAAACGGCTACCCCCACGGTTCCAAGGACCACTAGACGTGCACACAATCGTTGCGATATCCAATACCAACCGTTACGCAGCCATGAGGTAATCGTGGGTAAGTACAGGCCCACAAGAAGGAACCCCGCCAATAACCAACCCCAATGGTCCAGACAACTACCTGCAAAATCGCGGATTGATTTTGCCCATCCCTTAACACTGTCGACGATATCAGTGTCCTTGATTTTTAGTGCAACAGCAAATGCCGCAGTTAAAAAAAGGGCGCGCAATACCGCGAAAATCTTTTCAATCTTTTCACTAGTAAGCCTCATCTATTTTGAACTTATTATGGAATTCGAGGACTTCCATTTTGTTTTCTTTTCCTGCGGTTTGAAGTATCTGATCACCAATGGCCGAAATACCGGAAACAGTGGCTTCTACGTGTCAATTTTGAAACCGATTTTCGGAAAATTACCTTTGCAGATGCGGCCCTTGTCGGCAAAGTCAATTCCCCTACCGGAGCCTCTCCGCTGGATTCAAAATTGGTTTGGGACGACCCCAGGCCGGGATAACATGGGATGGCTTCGTATCAACCACAATACCAAACCACACTATATCATGGCATCCGATAACCGTATCTCAATCGAAATCAATCCCGAAAAAAAAGAAGCCAGTGTTGACGCCGTGGAGGCGCTCAAGGAAGAACTTGATGGAATTATCATCAATCTCACCAAAGATGAGCGAACTACCCTCCCAAAAATTGCAGACAAGACCCTGGCCTTTGATGAAAAGTGCAAAGCTTACATGGCCTCCCGGCCCGAGCTGGTGCCAGGTTTCGTCGACACCGTCGAGCTGGCCAAAGACCGCAAGCTCATCGCCGACCTGCTGCCTTGCCTTCGTGATCTGGCCCCGATCTGCGAAGGGCTGGAAGATACCATCTCGCTGGCCTATACCGATGTGTATGTGGCGGACCTGGCCTTTCACCAAAGCGTGAAGCAAGCCGCCAAGCGCGGCGTGGCCGGCACGGACACGATTTACGACGACCTGAAAACTCGCTTCCCCGGCCGCCCCAAAGCGGACTCCGAACCAACGCCGAAGCCCTGATTTCATCGGCGGCGGGACGCCACCGCTACAGGGAAGATAGCTCTCTCCGAGGGACTAATTTCTCACTCCAAGGGTCTAATTTCTCCCTTCGAGGGACTAATTTCTCCCTTCGAGGGACTAATTTCTCCCTTCGAGGGTCTAATTTCTCCCTTCGAGGGTCTAATTGCTCCCTTTTAGGGACTAATTGCTCCCTTCGAGGGTCTAATTACTCCATCCGAGGGTCTAAGTGCTCCCTTTGAGGGTCTAATTGCTCCCTCCGAGGGTCTAATTTCTCCCTTCGAGGGACTAATTGCTCCCTCAGAGGGTCTAATTGCTCCCTTTGAGAGACTAATTGCTCCCTTCGAAGGTCTAATTGCTCCCTCAGAGGGTCAAATTGCTCCCTCTGAGAGACTAATTGCTCCCTCCGAGGGACTAATTGCTCCCTTTGAGGGACTAATTGCTCCCTCCGAGGGTCTAATTGCTCCCTTTGAGAGACTAATTACTCACATCGGCGGCTGGAAGCCACCGCTACGTCCTGGCCCTTGGCTTGAAGAGACTTCGTCAGTCCGCCTTCAACTAAGAAGCTCGATGTAACTTTCTGGCGGTGGTAGGTAAAACAAAGGTGGAAGGAATCGGAAATAGGCTCGTCCAATCAATCAACACCCAAACAAACAAAATACCGCCATGGAACTCACCAAACTTGATCGAATCATCCTTCATCTGAAATGTCCCTGCCGAAATTGGCAACAAGCCCGCTTTCATATCCGGGGGATTTTGAGAGAATTCCGCAAAAGTCCATGTGGTTTTTGATTACTCGGAAATGAATTCGGCGGCATACAGCAAACTTCCACTGATCATACAGGGTACAGTCGCCGACCATACAGGGTACAATCGCCCATTTCCGACCAATCAGTCATCCAGCCCGGAGGCTTCTGCGCAAACAGTGTCGTCATCTTCCAGCCAGCAGTGCACCACGAGGGGGCGGCAACAGATTTCGCAGTCGTAGTCCAAATCACAGGGCACCTCTTCGCTTCCCGGGAGGGGAATTGAAAAGATCTCAAAACAGGTCGGGCAAGTCACCTCGGCAGTTTCCATGGACTCAAAATTGGCCCGGATACCCCAAAATGACAATGTTTTTTGGAAGATGGATCGTTCTGCTCTTGAGCTTGCCCCGCAATTTCGCTATGAAAGGCCTCCTTTCATCCAATTTTTTGTGTCGTACCTGGTTAATCTTGTGACAATCGCTTCCATGGATCCGCTTCGTTTTCTTCCTGTTATTGCTGCCATGATGTTCTGCGAAGCGACGCTCGCAGCGGCGGATAGTGATTTGCTGGTGGCTCGTAAATTAAACCCCAAGTCTTCGTGGAACGGTCCCACTCTTTTTGAACCAATCACCGGCTCAAAAATAGGGGTCGCCATGGAATACCCGCTTGTTCCCAGCCACCCCATGAAGCGCCTCTACGCTTACGGCTGGGCCACCGGAAACTGCGCGATTGGGGATGTTAATCAAGACGGTCGGCCAGATCTGTTTTTTCCGGGAACCACATCCGAACACAAACTCTTTATCCAGGGCGAAGATTTTACCTTTGTTGACCGCACCGCCGAAGCCAAGGTGGGTGGTCAGCCGGATATCTGGGGCTCCACAGCGATCATGGGAGATATCGACCGGGATGGGGATCTCGATATTTTTGTGGCGAATTTTGGATCCCAAAATCAACTCTTTATCAACCTGAGTAGGGATGGAAAAGTCCAATTCATCGATATGGCGCAGGAGTATGGGGTGAATCTCGCGGGGGGATGCCTCGGGGCGAGCTTTATCGATTTTAATGGCGATGGCTGGCTTGATTTATTTGTTCAAACTTACCATTACGAGCCTGAAAAAGGACGCCCTGACATGATCGAAGTCAGAAATTACAAAGGGGTGGCCCGTGTGGCCCACCCGCTGGATGAAAGATCGTATCTGGCTTATTTTGATCAGGACAAAAAGCTCCAGTGGGTCGAGGCAGGCCTCTCCGATGTGCTCTTCATTAATGACAGGAAGGGGAAACTGGTTGTGCCCGACACGGGAGTCGCTCTGGGCAGGTCCTATGGAACCTCACATCAGTGGTGGGATCTGGATGGAGATATGCTCGCGGACCTTTACACCGGAAACGACAGCCACGGTCCGGATCTTTTTTACCGGCAAACCAGTCCGGGGCGACTTGGCGAAGTGGGGCGCAGCAGCATCCCCTGTTCGCCGTGGCTGCCACGGGGAGTTACCGCAGCGGATTTTAACAACGACCTGCAGATTGATTTTTTTGCCGCCAGCCACAGTCCTTTAACTCATGAAAAGCGGCTCAATTACGGGGAGCCCTTTCCCGGCGACACCCTGCGAAATCTCACCAGTGGGGGGACCCGGCAGGTCGCCCGAAATGTCATGCTGACCAATACGGGCACATCGCGATTTGAGGAAGTCGCCCAGATGGCGGGACTGGCCTACACCGGGGCCACCTGGGCGGCGCTGTCGGGCGATTACGATTGTGATGGCTTGATCGATCTTTTCCTGGCTACAGGGGAGGCCAGAGACTGGACCTCATTACCCAGTGCTGAGTTGGTGGGTGAAAAATTGAAGGGCAAAACCCGGTGGGATATTTTGGAGAAACAACCGACCAGTCCCCAGCCAGATCAGGCTTTTCGGAATCTCGGGGACTGGAAATTCGAAAACGCCAGCAAAGCCTGGGGGCTGGACCACAACGGGATGAGCTATTGTGCCAGCCAGGGTGATCTCGATGGAGATGGTGATCTGGACCTGGTGGTAAATCACCTCGGCGAAAACGTGATGATTTATCGGAACCACGCCCAGGAGCCGCGTATGATCTTTAACTTCAAGGGTGAACTCTCCAATCCCAACGGCATCGGC
>JBGSJM010000371.1:0-4996 GCA_041742015.1 Verrucomicrobiales bacterium
CCTGCACGCCCCGGAAGATAGAACCCGGTTCTGGGAACCGATCCGCCTCTACAACGACCCCAGCACCCATCGGATGCTCTGGGTCAAGGGCCCTGAAAATCAATACACTCTGCTCGTAAAACCCTTGCGCGGACGGGGAAGTATCAACGGCCTCGGCCCTGGAATCCGCCTGATGGAATATACCAGACCGGAAAATCCCCGGGACACCAACTGGAAAATCGATCTGGTCAACGAATCCCTCAATCTGTCTCACAATTTTCACCTCATCAACTGGGATAACGACCCAGAGGAGGAAGTCCTCATTGCCGCTCAACAAGGCGTCTGGATGATGGATCGGATCGAGGGCAAATGGAAATCAACCCAGTTGACCATGGGGTTTGCCGGAGAAATCCGCGATGGAAAACTTCCCGGAGGCAGGCGCTTTATCGCAACTGTCGAGCCCATGCACGGCAACAAATCCGCCGTCTATGCGGAACCGCAAAACGGTGAAACTCTCTGGCCCCAGCTCGCCGTTCTCGACAATGAATTGCTGGATGGCCACGCCCTCGCTGTTGCTGATTTCCTCGGGATCGGCTCGGATCAAGTCGTGGTCGGGTGGCGGGCCATGGATCCCAAGGGTATTCCCGGCATCGCCATGTTCACCCCTCTCGATCCGGACGGCAAAAACTGGAGAAAAGAAAGCATCTCGGCTGAAGCTATCGCCGTGGAGGATTTAAAAGCTGGCGACATGAATGGGGATGGCCGCGTGGATATCGTCGCGGCGGGCCGACAGACCAAAAATCTGAAGATTTTTTTCAGCAAGTGAAGCAATTGAGAAATCCTCACGGACTCCTCTACGATTGATTTGGGTGTGAAAAAATCCAAAATTTGATACTGTAAGCCTTTTCATGTTTCGAAACCGAAAATTCAGACGCCGTACGTCGCAGTTGCGGACTCTCTTCACCTTTGTGGTGGTGTCTGGATTTCTTTTTCTGATTGCCCTCTTTATCTTTCTTTTTCAGTTCGAGAGACGAGCGCAGGCCTACGATATCGAAGCGGTGGGCCGTCCTCCCCGGAGAACTACCATTCTGGATGCGACCAATACCCCGATTGGATTTTTTGAGGGCGTTCAAGGCGGTGACCTACCCCTCCGCGATATTTCCAAAGACTTTCTAGATGCCTTGATCGCACGGGAGGATGCCCGTTTTTTCCGCCATCACGGCGTTGATCACTTTGGTCTGCTTCGGGCAAATCTCCGCAATCTTCAGGAAAAACGCGTCGTCCAGGGGGCCAGTACCATTACCATGCAGCTTTCGCGGATGACCTTTGAGCTGCGGGAACGCAGCTACGAGCGGAAATTGATCGAAATGGCGATCGCCCGTCGCATCGAGCGCCATTATTCCAAGCAGGAAATCCTCCGCCTCTATGTGAACCGCGTTTTCCTTGGGACCGGGATGCATGGAATCGAGGAGGCGGCGGAGGGGTATTTTGGCAAAACTCCATCGGAACTCAATCTCCCTGAAGCAGCCATGATCGCCGGGATTATCCGCGCTCCAAACGGCTTTTCTCCCTTTCGCCATCCCGAAGCTTCTTTTCGAGAGATGCGGACGACACTTGATCGCATGGTTGATGTCGGGATGATCGACGCTGATCAAGCCACCATCGCCAAAGGTCTCCAACCCAGGGTTAAACCCCAGGAGCGGTGGATGGACCTTTTGCAGGATAGAAGAGAGATCTTTAAAAAAGACTGGATCCTGAATATGATCGAAGCCGAACTGGAACAGCTTGTCCCGGGCTCGAAGGGATACGGCGGATTTACCATCAAGTGCACCATCGATCACCGTATTCAAAACAGCACTGCCACCGCCATTGAGCGCTGGCTGGCCGGGGTGGAAAGAGTTCCTGGCTATACCCACCCCAAATACCCGGCCCTCAATGGCAAGGGAGAACCCATTTACCTTCAAGGAGCCGGGGTAGTGGTGGATAACTTCAATGGCGCGATCCGTGCCCTCGTCGGGGGCCGGGACTTTAGCCATAGTGAGTTTAACCGGGCGATTTTTGAAAACCGCCAGGCCGGCTCCATCATCAAGCCCCTGGTCTATGCCACCGCCTTTGAAAAAGGGATGTTTCCGGGAACTTTCGTCAGCGATGAACGGATCCTGCCCGGCGAATTTGACTGGTGGCCCTCCAAAGACTGGAGCCCCCTCAACTCAGACAATGTCCATTCCGGTGTGCTGCCTGCCGAGGAAGGGCTCATCAAATCCCGAAATACGATGACAGTTCGGGTTGGCGAAAGGGCCGGGATCGACAACTTCCAGCGCATGTTAAAACACGCCGGCATGTCCCACGACAAAGTGGTCCGGGATCCGCAGATGTTTATCGGCAACGTCGCCATCAGCCTCCTCGCCACCACCAGCGCCTACACCGCCTTTCCCATGGGGGGAGTGCGCCACAAGCCCTTTCTGATCGAGTCCATCGAGGACCAGACCAAAAAAATCATCTATCACAATAAACTTGAAAACTACCAACTCTTCAGCCCCGAAGCCGCCTGGCTGACCTCCTCCATCCTCCAAAAGGTGCTGGAACAGGGGGGCTCCGGTGCCCGGTTGCGGGAGTGGGGGTTCGATGCTCCGGCCGGGGGCAAAACCGGCACCACCAATGACTTTGTCGACGCCTGGTTTCTCGGCTACACCAGTCGGTTGACTGGCGGATTCTGGGTCGGGTTCGACAAACCGACCCCAATTTTACAGGGAGCTTATGGCAGCGTCGTTGCCATGCCGGTTTGGAAGGAAACCATGGCCCTTGCCCAAAAAATTGGTTATGAATTTTCGGAGTTTCAACAACCCACCGAAATTTTTCCGGTCCGACTCTGTCGAAAAACTGGATTGTTGGCCTCGCCAGCTTGCGAAAAACGGGGTTTCGCTTATACAGAGCAGGTTCCTTCCTCTTTGATACCCAAAAAGTTTTGTAAGGAAGATTTTGACTGATATCCAGAGAGTTATTTTCTTTTTGAGATCATTTTTAAAACATGCTTTTGACCGAAAACAGAATCAAAGAGGCACCCGCCAGCGAACCAGAGATTTTTCCAGGATTTGCCAGAATCTGGGCCTGCGCCACCCTGGTCCATCAGTTGGCCTTTTCCTTTTGGGCGGAGAGCTGGCCGGGCTGGGTACTGGTGATTTGCGCCATTGCAGTGCTGTTTCAGCCCGCCTGTATTCACCGCTTTGTGCTGCTGATTGTGGCTTCATTGCTCCATCTGTTTCAAAAGCTGCCCTTTGTCCCCAATCACATTCTTTTTGAGGGCATTCTGCACTTGATTATGGTCCTGTGCATGTTCGGCCTGCTCATCACCAACCACGGTCGGGACTATCTCCGGGATGCCTTTAAGGACAATTGGAAACAGCGCTTTCTGATCTTTGCCATTCTCACCAAGTCGGCCTATCTACTCATCCCCGCGATCACAAAAACCCCGCTCTTCGGAGCACTTACCACCGCCCTGCTGCTCCTCGCGCTGGGGCGTTTTCTTTTTGGTCGAGAACCGGTCCGATCCGGGGCGACCTTCATCGCCACCGCTGCCCCGGTGCTGCGGATCGCCATCGTGATCATGTATTTCATTGCGGCAATCCAGAAGTCAAATTTCGATTATCTCAATCCAGATATCAGTTGTGCCGCCAAATTGCACACTGAAATCGCCCATTATTTCGGTTCCCTGATCCCAACGGGACGCTGGGCCTTGCATGGAGCAATCTGGGGCTCCCTTCTTTTCGAGGTTGGGATCCCGATTCTCTTGTTTGTTCCCTGCACCCGGATTCTGGGAGTCATCGCAGCAGTGTGGTTTCACCTCTGGCTTTCCATCCACCCGGCCGCCGGGATTTTCAGCTTCAGCGCTCTCATCCTCTCGATTTTGTATCTGTTTCTGCCAGTCGGGATTTGGAGAGAGCTAAATGGCATTTTCGGCACTCAATTGACTAAAATTGGTCGGGGCGACCCGGTCCGTGGGCAAAAAATCACGAACATTTTTGTGACCGTTGTCTTTTTTGCCATTTTATTCACCCAAATGACCCTCTATCTCACCATGGAGCGGTCTTACACCGTTTTTCACACCGCCAACCGGGTCGGCTACATTGGCTTTGTGCTCTGGGGCGGCTGGCTGGGGTGCTGTTATGTCTGGGCAGCGATCAAAGGATTCCGCTATGAAAGAGAGTTCCCCAATCATCCGATCCCGACGGTAGCCTGGCTGGGGCTGCTCCTGGTGGTCATGAACGGCATATCTCCCTGGGTAGGGGGCAAAACCCAGACCGCCTTTTCCATGTATAGTAACTTGCGGTCAGAAGGAAGAGGGAATCATTGTTTCCTCAAGCGTATTGATCTGCTGCCCTTCCAGAAAAACATGGTCCGGGTCATCACCTCGGAACCGAACATTCTGGATCCCTCGGTCCGCCCAAAAGGCATCGCCAACTTCGCCAATATCGGGCATAAAGTGTTACCTTACTTTGAGTTGCGCCGTCTCATCACCACCACAGAGGGCGACATGAGAATATCCTATGAGCACGATGGTGAAATCAGGCAATTTCTCCGCGAAGGCACCAAGGTTCAGGGTGATCCCGGGCTTGCCAAACCCATCCCCATTTTCCTGCGAAAGTTATTCTGGTTTCGGCGATTAAACTCACTCGACGGACCGATGATCTGCACCCATTGAGGTTGAGAAATGTAGCGGAGCAAACCTCTACTGGTGTCTCAGATCGCAACCCTGGTGTCAAGGATGGCAGTGCAGGCGTGAAGGATGGCAGTGCAGGCGTGAAGGATGGCAGTGCAGGCGTGAAGGATGGCAGTGCAGGCGTAAAGGATGGCAGTGGAGGAGTGAAGGAAGGCAGTGCAGGCGTGAAGGATGGCAGTGCAGGCGTGAAGGATGGCAGTGCAGGCGTGAAGGATGGCAGTGCAGGCGTGAAGGATGGCAATGCAGGCGTGAAGGATGGCAGTGCAGGCGTGAAGGATGGCAGTGCAGGCGTGAAGAATG
>JBGSJM010000372.1:0-9832 GCA_041742015.1 Verrucomicrobiales bacterium
CGCCCGTTGATGATGGCAGCCGTAAAAAGTTGGTTTACATCAGTCAACAACTCAGGAGTGCGCAGGCCACCTTGGGTTTATTGCTACCTTTAGACGGTTTCGATCTACTTAGCCTTTCGCAATGATCGTAGCCCATCGAAATTCTGCTTTCGTTTCTTTGTCATAACAGATCGTGAAGCCTGCCTGTTGCAACAAATGTGCGTAACTGTGTGAAAACGAGTGTTCTTTGCCGCTGGAACGGGAATGGGTTTCCAGGGTCTGATCATAGCCATCATAAAGAGGTTCAACCAGTGTGATCATAATCGGAGATTTTTGCTTCAGTAATGCAAACATCTCCAGTAGCTCTTTCTCCAAAAAGTACTCCATTACTCCGCCATAGCTCAACAGAATGGATCCGGACTTGGCATTTTTGGTTAACCAGGAAGTGGCATCTCCACTTTGGAAATTCAGTTTTGGGTTTTTATAAAACGCCCGGTTTTTTTCGATAATCGACTGGTTGATATCCAGGCCCACAAATTCTTCGATTTCCAAGAATTTCTGTGACAGATGGTTGAGGACCTGGCCATCCCCACAACCAATTTCGTAAAGTTGTTTGTAAGCATCTGGATTTTCCCCGATCAAATCAAACAATGCTTGGACCACGCAATAGTGTTCTCCCAGGAATGATTTTTCAAACCGATCAGAATAGGTTTCATAAAATGCCGTGGCTGCTGAACCCTGCCAATACTGCGCCAGATATGACCGCAGTACCTCATGGTCGCCCCGAACCGCCGCTCGATGAATCAGTGCGTCTGTAATCAGGCGGTCTAGACGGCCTGTCGGGGTAATTTTTCCAGTTTCAAGGGCTAGCCTCCTGCCGGAGAAAATTTGAGACGCTAGCAGGGAACAGGTCTGTTTAACGATGTTTTTCATGTTTTAATTATGGTAATTCTATTGATTATAAAAATCAATCAAAATACTTCTTTGATGAAAGTGATTTTCAAGAAATGAGAAAACCTCGTTTTTGTCAGACCGCTGCTCTGCTCGGTCACTAGCCAGTTTCAATTTCGATAGATGATCCCAACGAATTTTTGTGTTTTTCACAATCCATGGTTGAATAATTTAGGTTTCCCTAAATATTGATTGGTTCTAATCCGCTATGGCTGCTGCAAATAATTATACCGAAGACCATATCAAGTCCCTTGAACCGAGGGAGCACATCCGGCTTCGGCCTGGGATGTACATCGGGAAACTGGGGGATGGCTCCTCGCCGGACGATGGGATTTACATTCTTCTCAAAGAGGTCATCGATAACTGCATTGATGAGTTTGTCATGGGCAACGGCAAGCAGATCGACATCATTTTGGACGAAAATTTCATCCAAGTTCGCGATTATGGACGGGGAATTCCACTTGGGAAACTCATGGATTGCGCCTCCATCATCAACACCGGAGCCAAATACGACAACGAAGCCTTCAAGAAGTCAGTTGGTCTTAATGGGGTTGGTATCAAGGCGGTGAATTTCCTTTCCGAAGCCTTTAAAATCGAGAGTTTTCGGGAAAACAAAACCAAGGCGATTGAGTTTTCCCAGGGGCTTTTGGTTGATGACCTTCCGTTGCGAAGTTCCACGCAGCCCAACGGAACTGCGGTTGCTTTTGAACCCGATGTGGAGCTATTTGGGGAGTATTCCTGGAACATCGAATTTATCGAAACGATGTTGCGCAATTACTCCTACCTGAACACGGGTTTAACCCTGACCTTCAACGGCAAAAAGTTCAAATCAAAGAACGGATTACTCGATCTGCTGAACGAAAATCTGGAGGATCCCGCTTTATATGAGATTATTCACATTGCAGATGCTGACATTGAAGTGGCTTTCACCCACACCGACCAGGGCGGGGAGGACTATTACAGCTTCGTCAACGGACAGCACACCACCATGGGGGGAAACCACCTTTCTGCCTTTCGTGAAGCGGTGGTGACGACCATTCGGAATCATTACAAAAAGCAATACGAAGCGGTTGATGTTCGCGCTGGGATTGTCGCTGCCGTTGCGGTAAAGATTGAAGACCCGGTTTTCGAGTCACAAACCAAGACCAAACTCGGCTCCACGCACATGTCACCGGGCGGTGAAACCATCCGCACCTATGTGGGAAATTTCATCGGGCTACATCTGGACAATGTTCTGCACCGGAAGAAAGAAACCGCCAATGCGTTGCAGGAGAAAATTCTCCAGTCCGAACATGTCCGGAAGGAACTCAAAGGGATCAAACAGCTCGCCAAAGAGCGCTCCAAACAATCCCGGGTTCACAACAAAAAACTGCGTGACTGCCGCTCTCATTTAAATAGTGGTGGTAAACTGGCGAAAGAGTCCACTATCTTTATCACCGAGGGTGATTCTGCGAGCGGGTCGATCACCAAAGCGAGAAATGTTGATACTCAGGCGGTGTTTTCCCTGCGCGGCAAACCGTTGAATTGCTACAACATGAGTCGTAAAATCGTTTATCAGAACGAGGAATTTAATCTGTTGCAGGCGGCCTTGAATATCGAAAACGGTCTCGAGGGGCTTCGCTATAATAAAGTCGTTCTTGCGACCGATGCTGATGTGGATGGGATGCATATCCGGCTGTTGGCCATCACTTTCTTTTTGCAGTTTTTTCCAGAATTGATTCGCGAAGGTCACCTCTATATTTTGCAGACGCCGCTTTTCAGAGTGCGAAACAAGAAGAAGACTATCTATTGTTACAGTGACGAAGAAAGGCAAAGAGCGATCATCGAATTGAAACCAAGCCCGGAGATAACCCGATTCAAGGGTTTGGGCGAGATTTCTCCCGATGAATTCAAAAACTTCATTGATAAAGATATTCGTTTGTCTCCGGTTGAGATGCCGCCGAAAAACAAATGTATCCTTGAATTACTGGAGTTTTACATGGGGAAAAACACGCCACAAAGACAGGACTATATCATCAAGAATTTGGTGATCGAACAGGATCTGGTTGAGGACGAGGCGACAGGTAAAATTGAGTGATATAACTAGAGAGAGTTTTACAAGATGCAGGAGTTAGATACACCCTTGAGAGGCATGTATTCCGATTGGTTTTTGGAATACGCCAGTTACGTCATTCTTGAACGGGCCGTTCCGCATATCAACGACGGTTTGAAGCCGGTGCAACGCCGCATTCTTCACTCGCTGAAGGAAAAAGACGACGGTCGATTTAACAAAGTGGCCAACATCATCGGTCATACCATGCAGTATCATCCACATGGTGACCAGTCCATCGGGGATGCTCTCGTCAATATGGGGCAAAAGGAGTTGGTCGTTGATACCCAGGGTAACTGGGGAAATATTTTGACTGGTGACTCCGCTGCTGCCCCCCGATATATCGAAACTCGCCTTTCGAAATTTTCCAATGAGGTGCTTTTTAATCCGAAAACTACGCTCTGGGCAGCTAGCTACGATGGACGAAACAAAGAGCCGGTCACGCTGCCAGCGAAGTACCCGTTGGTTCTGGATCACGGAGCAGAGGGGATCGCGGTCGGTCTCGCCTGCAAGATCCTCCCGCACAATTTTAATGAATTGATCGATGCCTGTATTGCGGTGCTGAATAAGGAGGATTTTGTGCTCTATCCCGATTTCCTGCAGGGTGGCCTCGCGGACGTCACTGAATATAACGATGGCCTCCGTGGCGGCAAAGTGCGCGTCAGAGCCCGGATCGAAGAGTATAAATCACGTGAACTGGTCATCCGGGAGATCCCTTTTGGAACAACCGCATCGAGCATCGCCGAATCGATCCTGAAAGCCAATGATCACGGAAAAGTCAAAGTTACCAAGATCGAGGACTGCACTGCGGAGTTCGTAGAAATCCATGTTTTTCTTCCTCCAGGTTCGGACGCAGAGCAAACCATCAAAGCGCTTTATGCCTTTACTGATTGCGAAGTGGGTATTTCGCCCAATGCCTGCGTCATCCAGGATAAATCGCCCAAATTCCTCGGAGTCTCAGACATTCTTCGTCACAACGCCCATCAAACTAGAGATCTCCTCAAACAGGAGTTGGAAATCAAGATGCGGGAGCTGGATGACAAGTGGCACTTCTCCAGCTTGGAAAAAATCTTTATCGAAAACCGCATTTACCGACGGATTGAGGAGTGTACCACCTGGGAAGATGTTATTGAAGAAATCTGGAATGGACTGGAGTCCTTTTTGCCGCTTCTCAAGCGGGCGGTGACAGATGAAGATATTGTTCGCCTCACCGAAATCAAAATTAAACGCATTTCAAAATTTGATTCCTTCAAGGCTGATGAATACATCAAAGGCATTGAGGATCAAATGAAGGAGACTGCCCGGCACCTCAAGCACCTGACCAAATACACCATTGATTGGTATCAGAGCTTGAAAGACAGGTATGGTAAAGATTTTCCCAGGCGAACCGAGCTAACCACTTTCGAGAGGGTTGATGCCAAGGCTGTCGTGATATCAAACGACACCCTCTATGTGAATCGCAAAGACGGGATGGCCGGCTATGGCTTGAAGAAAGATGAAGTGGTGCAGAAGTGCTCCCGAATGGATGATGTCATTGCCTTCTCTAGGGATGGAACAATGCGTGTGGTTAAGATAGCCGACAAAGTTTTTGTGGGAAAAGACAACATGCACTGTGTTGTCTTTAACCGGGATGAGCCCAAGTTCTACAACATGATCTACCGGGATGGTCGAACCGGTCCTGCAATGGTCAAGCGTTTTCAGGTCGCCGGGGTTACGCGCGATAAACTCTATGATCTTACCAAGGGGACTCCGGGCTCTCGAGTCCTCTACCTGAGTGAGCATGATTCGGAGGAAGACGCCAATCATTTTGTTCGGGTTCATTTGAAGCCATCGCCAAGATTGCGAAGCCTCGTCATCGACCTCCGGCTCTCGGAAATCGAATTCAAAGGACGAAGCTCAAAGGGAAACATCGTCTCCCGGCACGACGTTGATCGCGTTGTGAGTATCCCCAGGGCCGAACAGGAAAAGCTGGAAGCCAGGGCGATCCGCCGCGACAAAAAAGCGGACAGCGAAGAATCCGAATAATTCGTCCCATTTGGCCTCTGATTAAGGCTGCAATTTTCAACGAATTCCCTAACTCTGCAGTTGGTGTTTGTACCCGTTTAAACAGGGTACAATTGGCGATTCAACAGGGTACAGTTGCGGAGTAAAAGCAAAATTTACGACAAACGACAAACGGAGGCGTCTTCACCCAAAATTGCTTCGTATTTCTCAAAAAAATGCTTGTGAAACTTTTCACAAGCGGTTAAATGCCGCCTGACAAAGCAAAATGGGGAACATATTTCCAAATTGGACCAATTGGTTAGCCATTAAGGTTCTTATCTGCCTCGGAGCCTTGGGGACCGCAGTTATCGCGCTAGCGTGGTATTCGTGGACTCCAAAATACACGAGGGTGGGTTATATGCCGCAGCAGCCAATTCCTTTCGATCATAGCCTTCACGCTGGTCAGTTGGGGATGGACTGTCGTTACTGCCATTCTTTCGTTGAAAATTCCTCTCATTCTAATCTTCCTAATGCCGAGCTTTGTTGGAACTGCCACTCACCTGGCAAGGTTAAATCAGATTCACCAAAACTGGAGTTGCTTCGACAGGCAATGGATAAGACCTACGAGAATTATACGGGAAAACCGATTCGTTGGGTACAAATTCACGAGACACCTGATTATGCCTACTTCAACCATGCTGCTCACGTAAACCGCGGCGTGAGTTGTGTCGAGTGTCATGGTCGCGTTGATCAGATGCCGGTGGTTTATCACGCGAAACCACTCAGCATGTCTTTCTGTTTGGATTGTCACCGTCACCCGGAAAATTATTTGCGCCCGCTTGATCAAATTACAAATCTCGCATGGAAAGCGACGGATCAGGATCGCGACAAATTTTATGCCAAGCTCGCCGCTTCGAAGGGAATCGAGGCTGCTTCACTAAAAGCGGCTGATGAGGCTTTGAAGGGAGTGCAGTGGGGGCAGGAGCTGCTGGGCAAGCATCTCAGGGAGGATTGGGCTGTAAATCCGCCGCAGGACTGTGCGGCTTGTCATCGATAAGGTACGGGTGTTTTAGAATTTTAAATGAAGCGAAAGTGGCATCATCCCGAAGTTAAGAGCACTCACCGTCAGTGGCGTAGTCTCGGTGAGCTAGATGGTTCTGGTGAGTTTAACGAATGGCTTGAGCGGGAATTTCCCCAGGGTGCATCAGAGTATCAAGGCGGTGAAGCGAGTCGTCGTGATTTTGTGAAGCTGATGGGGGCTTCAACTGCGCTTGCTGGTTTTGGTGTGGCGTGTAGCCGTCCAGTTGCTCATTTGGTTCCTTTTAACGAACATGCTGAATGGTTGGTTCCTGGAAAGGCGCTTTATTATGCTACGATTCGCCCTCGTTGTTCGGGCATCGGTGGTGATCCCCTGGTGGTGACCACCTATGATGGGCGCCCCACTAAATTGGACGGTAACAAGCTTCATCCGACAAGGTCGGGTGGTTCAGATCATTTCACTCAGGCTTCAATTCTCGATCTTTACGATCCTGATCGTTCCAAGGGTTATTTGAATCACGGTAAGCCAACATCGGTGGCAGAATTTGAAAAAGCATTTCTAAAGGATTTTATTGAAAAGGCAAGTGGTGCCAAGGTTGGCTTCCTGGTCGGACGTTCCTCTTCGCCAACTCGCAATGGACTGATTGCAAAAGTTAAGGCGGCTTATCCGGGGGCTGAATTTTTCGCTTACGATGCACTTGCTGGGGAAGGGAAGGAGGCGGCTGATGAGACCGTGTTTGGTCCCGGGGCAGTTTCGGTAGTGGATCTTTCCAAGGCAAAGCGCATTTTGTCGGTTGATTGTGATTTCTTGGGCAGCGATTCGGTTGGTGAGGATTCCAGTTGGGAATTCTCCAAAGGGAGAAAAGTTGACGGCGGTGCCCAAAAGGACATGAATCGCCTATATGTGGTGGAGCCTTCTTTCTCTTTGACCGGGGGAATGGCGGATCATCGTTATCGCTTGTCTTCCAGTCAAGTATTGTCCTTTTTAGTGCTTTTGGCGAGGGAAATTGGTGGTGCCGTTGGTAGCCTGGGTGATTCGCTTAAAGTGGTTCCAGCAGTTTTTAATCAGGAATGGATCGCTCAATGTGCGGCTGACTTGGTTGATCTGAAGGGGAATTCAGTGGTTCTTCTGGGATCCCGGCACTCGAAAGAATGTCAACTTCTCGCAGCAGCTATCAATCAGGCCTTGGGTGCTTATGGCACAATTATTAAAGGGGTTAAACTAGGTTTACCCAAGTTTAAAAGCCTTACCGAGTTGGTTGGAGCGGTTGATAAGGGCTTAATTGAAACCCTTTTTGTCCTAAATGAAGGCGATGTGTTGTTTGATTCTCCAGCAGATTTGAAGGTGCGGAGCGTTTTTTCCCCTTTGGAAGGGCAGGCAAAAAAACTGAAGAATTTGGTTCACGTTGGTCCTCGCGTAAATTTGACGGCCAGATCAGCGGATTGGCATGTTCCAGGTAGCCACTTTCTGGAGAGTTGGGGTGATTGTTACACCGTGAGTGGATATTACACGGTGCAGCAGCCCATGATTAACCCACTTTGGGGTGGGGTTTCGGAGATAGATTTTTACTTAAAGTTGTTGTCAAAACCCGATGCCTCTCTTCTGGCTTTGGACGAGGTAAAGGCCACTGCGGTTGTGGCTGGAAAGTGGGGTGAGGTTCTTCGGAAGGGATTTTCTGAGAAACCTTTGCTTCCAGAAGCGATTGCTGCTTTGGATGTTGTGAAAGTAGCAGCGGCTTTGAGTGGAGTGCAAATTGCTGATATGCCTTATCCCGAGTCCCTGGATGTGGTTTTTTCTGTTGGAAACAATTACGATGGCCGATTTGCGAACAATGCTTGGTTGCAGGAAGTACCCGACCCGATCACTAAATTGAGTTGGGATAATGCGGCTCTGATAAGCGTCAATACGGCCAGTACTTTATCTTTGGAGGATGGTGACTTGGTGAGTCTTCAGAAAGACGGATTCTCAGTCACGGTACCTGTTCTTCGCAGTCCGGGGCATGCTGAATATACCTTGACGATTCCGGTCGGTTATTATGGCGATGTTTCGCTGGGAAGGGTTGGGAACGGTGTTGGCTTTGACGTTTTTCCCCTCAGGACTACTTCAGCTCCACATGTAGTTTCAGGGGTCAAGTTGACTGAACTGAAGCAAAAACACAGGTTGGCGCTAACCGCCGAGCATTACAGTATGGAGGGGCGCGCCCTTGCTCGTGAAGGGACGGTTGAGATGCTCGAGAAGGACCCAAGTTTCGCCGGGCACCAGGGAATGGATCACCATATTCCGGAAAACGTTTCTTTGTATAAGGGGCCGGACTATCGCGGTGAGTTGAAGGATTCCGAAGAGCGGAACAAGGCCAATCAGTCCATGACGATGGATGGTCATGAGTATCAAGTTGATCCGAATCACCAGTGGGCGATGACGGTTGATTTGAATGCCTGCACAGGTTGTAACTCATGTGTGGTGGCCTGCCAGGCGGAGAACAATATTCCAGTGGTTGGGAAGAATCAGGTATTGGCTGGCCGCGAGATGCATTGGATCCGAATGGACCGCTATTTTACGAGTCCCAATGATCATGAGATTATTGCTGACCGTGGGATCAGTTTTCATTACGAAGAGGTGCCTGGTCGAAGGACAGTTGATGATGATAACATTGAAATGTTGCCTCAGCCAGTTGCCTGTCAGCAGTGTGAGAGCGCTCCCTGCGAGACGGTGTGTCCGGTAAATGCGACTGTTCACACGGGTGATGGGTTGAACGCAATGACCTACAATCGTTGTATCGGTACCCGGTATTGTGCAAACAACTGCCCTTACAAGGCCCGACGGTTTAATTACTACGATTACAACAAGCGGCCTATTGAGGATATGACAATGGCGGGCATTACCGCCCCCGGTCTTGAGTTTGGGCCACTGGCTCCTGCCAGTGGTCACGCTACCACAACGATGCAGCTTCAGAAAAACCCCAATGTGACGGTTCGGATGCGTGGAGTTATCGAAAAGTGTACCTACTGTGTGCAGAGATTGTCGGCCGCAAAAATCTCGGCGAAAGTTGCAGCGAGGGATACAAACGATATCCAGGTGAAGGTCAATTCCGTGACTGTAGCTTGTCAGGATGCCTGTCCTTCCGAGGCTATTGTTTTTGGTAACTTGATGGCAAAAGGAGACAAGGTTAAGGCATCAAAAAATAGTCCTCGTAATTACGATCTTTTGAAGTATATCGGCACGCTCCCAAGGACCAGCTATCTGGCTCGGATCAAAAACCCGAATATGAAGATGCCAGGAGCAGAGAAGGTGGGGACGGTGACTTCAAAAATGCACTGATTTATTGTTTATTTTAGCATGGCAAACGCGACTACAGAGCAAAAGGGTATCCATCCGTCCCAGGCGGAAGGGGTGGCACGTGAGCCTCTTGTACTGAACAAGCGTTCCCTTTCATGGGTAACGAGTCGTATTTGTGGCATCGTAGAGAATCGGCAGCCAGGAATTTGGTGGCTTTTGTTTGTGCCTTCGGTTGTATTGGCCGGTTGTCTGTTATTCACCCTTGTCTACTTGGTTTCCACTGGGGTTGGTGTCTGGGGAACCAACCAGCCGGTGTCATGGGGGTGGGCAATCGTTAACTTCGTGTTTTGGATCGGTATTGGCCACGCGGGAACGCTGATTTCAGCGATTTTGTTTTTGACTCGCCAGAAGTGGCGGACATCGGTTAACCGGGCTTCTGAGGCGATGACTCTTTTTGCTGTGATGTGTGCTGGCATTTTTCCTGGTTTTCACGTCGGTCGTTTTTGGATGGTCTG
>JBGSJM010000373.1:0-31014 GCA_041742015.1 Verrucomicrobiales bacterium
TCATCACATGCCGAGGCGAGCCCTCATTTGACGGTCGCCGAGATGTCAAAACGGAGGTCGCCGACACCGAAGTTATCGGCGCGCGAGACGTGGTTGGAGATAAAGAGCATCCTGCGCTCTACTTTTTTGCCGATGAAACCAATCTGTATTTCCGGATGCGCGTTGACGGCGATCCCACCATTTCCGTGGATGCAGGGGTGCCAAAATTTATCCATTGGGGGTGGGGCCTCGAAATGGACACAGACAATCGTCGAAAAACCTATGAGTTTCTGGCGGGTGTTTACGGAACCGGCGAGATGGACGCGGGCGCCGGAGATTCCGTAAACCTCAAACGCAATACCTCTCATCAGAAGGATGATGATCCCGACGACCGCGCCGAGAGAAACGTGAAGACATACCCAGTCGCTATGTACGCTCGCAGCGTTCGTGCGGAAAATGGTTTTGCGTCTACTTTTGGAAATGATCCCGATTATTTTGTGGAGATCGATGGCGTGAAGTGGAGCCCGACCGAGATTTCATCCATAATTCTGGCGAAATTGAGGCAGGACTGCTCCGAAACTATAGGAGAAATCAGGGATGTGGTCATTACGGTTCCGGCCAAGTTTAACGAACTTGCCCGCCAGGCCACCTTCGCTGCTGGCCAGCTTGCGGGGCTGAATGTGGTGCGGATCGTCAATGAACCGACGGCGGCGGCTCTATATTATGTCCATTCCCAAGGGATTAGGGGACGGATTATGGTTTTTGATTTAGGAGGGGGGTCACTCGATATCACGATTTTGGAGTTTAACGGAGAAAATGTGAAGATTTTACTCGCAGAGGGAGCCCGGCATCTTGGAGGCTATGATTTTGATGAATTGATGGTTGAGCTGTTCGAGGGTGAATTCAAAAAACAGAAGGGCCACGATCTGAATCTGTCTAAACACGAGCGTCGCCGCCTTATGGCCCTGGCCGAGGATAACAAGAAAAAGTTGTCAAAGCTGAATACGGTAACGGTAACCTTCGGAACGGATCGGGATGGTCTCGCGCAAATCCAATTGACCCGTGCAGCGTTTGAGGCGGCAATTCGTCGGCGATTAACCCGTGCCATGATGTTGGTGGAACAGGCGCTGGACTCTCTGAATCTTGCCCCTGGAGACATTGATCATGTGCTGCTGGTCGGCGGAAGCACCCGGATTCCGCGGGTAGTGCAGATCCTCGAGCAACATTTTGGAAAAAAGCCTCTTTCGTGCGGCAATGTGGATGAGTGTGTCGCCCTGGGAGCTGCGCTTTTTGCAAAAAAATCCCTCAAAGTTACCGAGGTTTGTAATCACAGCTATGGAACTCTGGCTTTGATCGAAAATGCTGCCACTCGCGTGGCCACGGTGCAAAACCTGGTGGTGATTCCGAAAAACACGCCGATTCCCTGTTCGATGTCTCAGGTCTTTCTGACTTCCGAGGAAGGTGAGAGATACATCGAACTCGAGATCACTCAGGGGGAGGATTCTGATCCTCGTTATGTGGATGTGGTTGGGAAAATCATGTTGGAAGTCCCGCCGAATCGGCCCGTCGGATCAAAAGTCACCGTGACCTACAGCTACGATGAAAATCAGCGAGTTCGGGCCGAAATTTATGATTCTTTTTCTGGGATTCGACACGATGTGGCGATTGTATATTCAGGCAAAGGCGTTTTGAACGAAGACGAAATAAAAAGGAAGACAACTTATTTGAAACAGATTAAGATTGTATGATTTTTCTATTATCCTCAACTGTTAAGGTATGCTTAAAAAGCTCATCAATCTTTTTGGAAGCAAACACAAGTCAAAATCCAATTCATCAGCAAAAGATCGTTCTAGTCAGCGGGGTAAAGCGGGACGAACGGTGTCAGTTGAGGAGATGTGTGGAATAAACCCAGAGGTGATGTCGCAGGAATCGATCCGGAAAAGGCTTGCGATGCTTTACAAGCGTTATAATGACGCAGTGAGCAGCCTCAATCCCGAACTGCGAAACGAAGCCGAGTTTATGCTTGAAGCGATTGTGGAATGCCGGGAGCGCTATGTGGATTTGGCTGAAGGTTGATGGAACAATTTACGTTTAATTTTTGATCTCTGGGATGGGATCATTGGGACCGACATCTTTTCCCTCCCAGTTTACGGTGTCAGTTCCGTTGTATGACAGAATTCGCTCGGCGCTACCAGCCACGGGTTTTTTATTGACTTTGGGTAGGAATTCCCGATGCCAGGCGACCACTTCCTTTAATTCCGGCTTATTGATGAGATTGGACCATTCATTGGGTTCGTTGGTCATGTCGTAGGGTTCGGAGCTGCCGTCGGCATACTCGATATAGCGCCAGTTTTCTGAGCAAATCCCATGATTGTCGTGATTGTGAGTGGCAATTCCTGGACGATCTCTTTTTGTCGTGGCATCAGCTAATTGCAGTATTAAAGAGAGGCCTTCAAGCCCCTCCATTTTTTCCTGCCCATAGAGGTCCACGAGAGTTGGATAGATTTCGAGCAGCTCGGCGGGTTGACGGCAAAGCTGCCCGCCAGCCACTCCCGGGCCGGCAAAGATAAGGGGGAGCCGGGTTCCGTCATCCCAGAGCGAGTCTTTTCCGGTGATTTCCTTTTCACCGATATGCCAACCGTGGTCGGTCCACACCACCACGATGGTATTGTCTTCATAACCATTTCGTTTCAGGGCGGCCAAAACCTTGCCAACTTGATCATCCACAAATGCGTTGCAGGCGAGGTAGGAGCGGGTCAAATTTATCCATAGATTGGTTTCCATCCAACCCAATCATTTTGGTCATCAATCGCAATCATGAGAACATTGGATTTGGTGGTTTGTGCATAAACCGTGGAAATCGTATATAAATACAGCAGCGCAAAAGCTAAGCACCAAGAGCGGATGAGAAAAATTGCAGTCATATTTGCGAAGGTACACCCACCTTCTAAGCAAACCAACGCAAAAAAAGGCGCAAATTTTGACGTTAGGGGATCTTTAATAGAAAGATTTCAAAGAATTTTACCCAACTTGAAATCCTTTCCAAACCTGATGGGAAATAGGGTTTTAAGGCTATCTTGGGTCGTCAAATGAAAAATTAGAAAAGAATTCAACAAAAACGTTTGATTTGTGACACATTTTTTGAGAGGATTGAGACTCGGAAATGCGATTCTAATGTTGGAATCAATCACCGACCACAAAACCAAACAGATTAAAAAATGAAAATTAAACTACTATTAGGTGCCATTATTGCGGCAGCTTCCCTAAGTGGAGCAAATGCAGGTTCATATTGTCCACCAGCCAAAGATTGTGCCAAGTGCCCAGTTGAGTGCTGCGACGAATTAAACGGTAACGTTGGCGTGTCTTACATGTCCGACTATATTTTCCGCGGTGTGCGTTATTCTCGTGATGCAGTTGGTCTTAACGCCAGCTACAAATTCGATAATTGTATCGCTCCTGTGACGATTGGTGTTAGCCACATTTCTTCGCTTGGTTCTAATTATGCAAGTGAACTTAATGCCTTTGTCCCAGGCGCAAATGGTGATCAAACCGATGTGTTTGTAGCAGTGGGTCTTCCAAGTATTTGTGGATTCGATTTCGGTCTTCGCTATGATCACTACATGTATCCGAACGCTCGTCTGCCTCAGGGCGCTGTTCCTGGTCCCCTCTTCGGAGACTCTCACGGCGCACTTGGTCTTACCGTGTCAAGAGAAATCTATTGCGGTGTAGTATTGGCGGTTAATTCAACACATGATTTTAATCAACCTTCAGCTGGAACTCTGAACTCTGCCACTGGGAGTGTAGATAATGGTGCTTGGATTCACACAGCGACATTGTCTAAATCGTTCTGCATCACAGATTGTATCGAACTTAACCTTACCGGTGGCGTTCTTTACACAGACAACCTGTATAATAACAATAATGGTGCAAATTTTGACCCGAATAACCTTCGTTCATCTGGTTGGAATAGTTATTACGTCGAAGCATCTCTGCCCATTTCTATCGGTAAATGTGCTGTGCTTTCACCATACGTTGGTTATAATGGCACTCCTGACACTTGGGTTGCTGATGGAGTTCAGGGACTCATTGAAGTTCCAAACAACAATTCCAATCATAACGACCTGTTCTACGGCGGAATTCGCCTGAACGTTGGATTCTAGTCTAACTTGGAACAACCTTGGTATTTTGGCCGCTTCCTGAAAAGGAAGCGGCTTTTTACATTTAACAGGGTACAGTCGGTGATCTAACAGTCTCTAACCGACAAAATCCTGCGCAAAAAACGCAGGAAATTCAAGCAGAAATAGCCGGGATCAGGATCCTGGTTTTGAATTTCAGCAAAGGCGCGAGGATGCGCTCGCACAAGTTAGTGGTGTGATATTTGTAAGTGTTGGCGACTTTTTTGATTAATCCATGCAGGCGCAGTCGCTTGAGCGCCCGGCTGACTTTTCCTGAACTCCACCCGGCAAGTTGCTTGTTGCGCAAGTTGCGGTTGGTTATGCCATTGAGGCGGTATTCTCCATCAAGGAGTGAATGAAACAGTAACTTGTCGTCACCGCTAAAGAAGCTCATCCCGCTGACGGTTCGCTTCGTATTCCCGTCTGAGACAGGTGATGTTAATTTTTCCAGAACGGTCGTCTCCACACTGCGTTCCTCCAGGCCCCCGATGTGAGTCAAATAGCGCTGGTTGGCCCGAGTCATAAGTCGGCGCAGATCACCGAGGCTGTAGATGCTCTTTTTTACCGGGGCATTCTTCAGGCTGCTGCTCCCGTCCTGGTGGATCACTTCCCGGTAGGTTTTCAAAAAGGAGACATCATTGAGCACGGTCTCCACTCGCAAGACTTTGCCTTTTTTGTCATACATTTTGATGGATGCCGGGCCAAGCCGATGGCGGACCGAGGTGCCCTCCATCCTCCCATTCAGGCTGGCTCCGGCTTCCAATGTGCTGTTCTTCAGGCTGCGGCCCAGATAAGTGGCCACATCGCCGTGCTTGATCTCACAGACTGCCGTATGAACGATCTCCCGGTAGATGGGGGCCAGACTCTCCTCGCTGTCAAAAACAAGGTCAGTGGCGTATTCCACTTCGTGGAGACTGTAGTGATATTCGCCAAACTCACGCACTGCCGCCGGGCAGAATTCATTGGCCCAGTGACGCAGGCGCGGATGAAGCAGTTCTTTGACATCAAGGTTGTCGGAGAGTTTTTGCGCGGCCTGATAATCATCGATATGGGTGAAGCAGTTGTCATCCATTTCATATTTGATGCCCGCCTTGTCCATCTGCCGGGCAAGCCAGTTGTGTCCGTTGAAGTAAACACGCATGGTGAAGGGCGCCCAGGTGGGCATCGCGATAAAAGACAGGCCCAATTCGGGGTCATTGCGGTAAATGTAGTAGTGCAGACACTGGCGGGTTTCGTAACGCAGGCCGAGGTAACCGGTTGTTTTGTTTTTTTCCACACCGAAAGCCACGCATTTTTCCATCGCTGAGAGGATGCAGACAACGCCAGTTTTCTCCGGCTGCTGGGCGATTTTTTTTTGGACGAAATCCTCTTTTCGGATCTTGGGGCTTCGCAGATGATGCACCGGCACGTTTTCTCTTTTTGAAAGAGATTCGATGTGTGTGCGAATTTCATCACGAAGGCCCAGCGCATAATTCGGGTAATCTTTGAACAGAACATTTTTAAGCCAGAGACTGCCTTCCAAAGCTTTGGTGTGACAGGCGGTGGGCAGAGTGCCTTTGATCATCACCCGGTCAAAACAACTGATTACCCCGCAGATTTTAGAATCGTGCCGTCCGCCAAACAACGTTACCTCCATGGAAAGAGCATACCCCATTTCCTTGCAGATCGTTATGCCCTTATTTATTCGAGTTTAAGTCCGCGAATCGACGCTTAAATGGGTGGTCTTCAGCATTAACCTTGGTCGGCAGAGAAACATCTCAGCCCAAAACATCTTGGTTTAGCACCTTCCGAGACAGGCACCAGTTCCAAGTTAAGCAGACAAAAATTAAATAGTTAAGTCTCGCCAAATCCTTTTGGTTCCGGCTCCGCCGGTGTAGGGTACAATAGGACCTTTTATCAGACTTGTTTCCAATTGATGATGGTAAGTTTGCCGGTAGAATTTACGTTGGATTATGCCCAAACACCGCTTTTATATCCGCCCTGGCGATTGGAATCCTCAAGATTTTAGACTTCTGGATGAGGAAGCACATCATTGCCGGGATGTGATGCGCTGTGGGGTCGGTGAAGTCATTTTGATTTTTGATGGCGAAGGCCGGGAAGTTGAAGCGACAATCGAGGTAGTGTCCAAAAAAGCGATCTCTCTAAAAATGGGGGCAGACAAAACCAGTGATCCTCTCCCGGCAAGTATTACCCTTGGGCAGGCCATCCCGAAGGGAAAAAACATGGATCTGATTATTCAAAAGGCCACAGAGTTGGGGGTTGCCAGGGTGGTGCCGCTTTTGACCACAAACACAGTGGTAAAACTTGATGACCAGGAAATGGCCAAAAAACAGGAGAAATGGCAAAGGATCGCAATTGAAGCCTGTAAACAGTGCGGTCAAAACTGGTTGCCAGAAGTCGCGGCACCGCAAACGGTCGAGTCTTTTATTCACGAAGCGAAAGACGATTTTAAAATCATCGCAGCCATTGATTATCAATCCGTCCCATTGAAAGAAATCATGGCGAATTGGGATGCGGGGAACCCCAATCGACCCACCTCGGGCACAATATTGATCGGTCCGGAAGGGGATTTTACCGCTAACGAGGTCGAAACTGCCGCAAATGCCGGATTTCGACGTATGTCCCTGGGCCCCATTATCTTGAGGAGCGAAACTGCGGCGATTTATGCGGTTAGTGTTTTGGCTTATGAATTGATGAACCGCTAATCCGAAGGGATTTTGACAATTTTCTTACAAACCTTTTACGGATCTTTGACATGTCTTCCTCAAAATGTGGGATCTTAGGCCTCGGCAAATGGATTTCAAGATTGGCCATATTTGACGCAAAGAAATGGATGTACGCAAAATAGCTGCGGTGTTTACAGTCGCTGTATTTGTTCCAACCCTGGTTCTCGCTTGGTTGGCGCTGCGGTCGCTGCGTGATCAGGAGATTGTGGCGAACAGCCAGAGAGCGATTTTGCATCAAAGCGCTACCGAGTCTCTGGCCGCAGACATGAACACGTTTATGGATGATGTGAGGGTCTTTTTTAACCAATTACTTGATGATCTCATCCAGGAACATGGTCCCGATGAACTGTCTCGAAATTTTGATAAGATCGCACCAGGGAGGTGGGCGCAATGTTCGATCGCCTGCGTGGTGACGGACGATGGCGAAATTCTGTGCCCTGTTGCCACATCTGTGGATGCCAAGGCACAGAGTTTCCTTAAGTTTAATGCCCCCTTTCTCCTGAACCGATCGAACGCAAAGGTGTACGAAGCGGCACCGGTAAATCAAGTGGGGCCGGTGGTTGCGGAAAGTAGAGTGGAACAAACCGTAACTGAGGCACCCCAGTTGGCAGCAGATGTTCCTTTGCCGAAATCAGCCTCGTCCTCAAGCTTTTCTGGCCAATACAAGGTGGAAATCCCGGAGCAAAAAATGCGAAGCTTCAATCAGTTTCGGCCCATGGAACAGTCCGGTGATGCTCAATTTTCCGCTCCGCAGATTTCCGGGGCTTTGAAAGATACTGATGTTCAGCCTATTCTGGCATCCGATCAGAAGGATCACGCTCTACTGCGAAATGTCCGTCCGAGTCAGTCGGTTTATGGGCCTGAGGGTGTGGTACATCCCAGTCAGGGAAGTGATAATTTTTCCCGATTGGAATGGGGAGTTGGAAATTTGAAGGATCTGGTCGAGGGAAAAACCGAAGGTGCCTTGAGCCGATTTATTCACGATGGGCTACATGTCATGTTATGGAAGCGACATGCCTCTGCAAAGGATCGGATTTTTTGGGTTGAACTGGATCTCAGTGCCATCAGAAGTGATCTCAGCAAAATAATCACCTCCCATTTGCCCAATCGCGAAGTCTGTCTCGCCCTGCTTGATGCTGAGGGACAGGTAGTTTCAAAAACAGACTCAAAATTCACCACGGACTGGTCGAAGCCATTTGTTGCCTCGGAAGTGGGGCAAATTTTGCCGCATTGGGAAGTGGCCGCTTACTTCATGAATCCAGAAGCGGGAAATCAATCGGCAGAAACCGCCAAATTGATGATTTGGCTGCTTGTTCCCACTTTGTTGGCGGCGATTGGAATTGGAATGTTTCTGATTTTTCGATCGGTCGGCATGGAGATGCGGGTGGCCCGGCAAAAGACAGATTTTGTCAGCAATGTCAGTCACGAACTAAAAACTCCGCTGACCTCAATCCGGATGTTTTCAGATATGCTGAGTGCTGATGCGATGTGTCAAAAAGATCGCGAATACTCTGGAATCATTTCACGAGAAGCGGCTCGGCTGACGCGCCTGATCAATAATTTGTTGGATTTTTCCCGACTTGAACGCGCAGACAACCCCTATCACATGGCTTCCCTTGACCTGGCAGATTTGACCCGGGAGACAATTGAAACCTACCGGATGCAAATCGAGGCGGAGGGTTGTCATTTGATTTATAACGATGATCCGTCGGTTCAGGCCAGGGTTTTGGGAGATCGCGATGCTCTCTCCCAAGTGCTCCTTAACTTGCTTTCCAATGCCGAAAAATACGGCGGCAACAGAGGTGTGATAGAAGTCAGGCTCATCATTGAATCAAAAACCTGCATGGCGGAGTGGCAGGTGTTGGATCAGGGCAAGGGAATTGATCGACGGCACGCCGCCAGAATATTCGAAAAATTTTATCGAATCGACGATTCCCTTTCCAGCGGAATTCCGGGATCTGGCCTTGGTTTGGCTTTGGCCAGGCAGATTGTGATTCATCATGGAGGTGAGATTTTTTTCGAAAACCGGCCCGGGGGAGGTTGTTGTTTTTCGGTGCGTTTACCCATTTAAAATGAATCCAAAACATGATGATTGAAGATGTCTCGATATTTATCGTGGAAGATGATCCCAGCATCCGCTTTGGGCTGGAGGAGATTTTTCGTGGTGAAAATTTCCAGGTGGCCAGTTGTGGAAACGGAGCCGAAGCCATTGGCCAGATCGGTGAACACCTCCCCGATCTCATCATTCTGGATGTGATGTTACCGGGGAAGAACGGCTATGAGATCTGCAAGCAATTGAGAGACGGAAAATGCCGGGTTCCCATCCTGATGCTCACCGCCAAAGGTCAGGAAATTGACAAAGTGATCGGATTTGATTCCGGCGCGGATGACTATGTTACCAAGCCCTTCGGGGTGTATGAACTCAAGGCCCGGGTCAACGCCCTGCTTCGGCGATCGGGCGGGTGGAAAAGCTCCCGTTTCACCGAGTCCGAGGATTTTCCCGTGGGTAAAGCATCCATCTGTGAAGCCACTTACGAGGCCAAACTGGAAGGAGAATCTCTTCGCCTAACCCCCAAGGAAATGGAATTGCTAAAATTCTTCTTCAAAAATAAGGGCAAGGTCCTTTCCAGAGATCAAATTCTCGATGCGGTTTGGGGCGTGAAGTATTTTGGGACGACGCGGACCCTCGACCAGTGTGTGGCCCAACTCCGCAAGAAAATCGGTGATACCGGAAAAAAACCGGTTTATCTGCTTACGGTTCATGGGGTGGGTTATCAGTTGAATGGATAAAACAAGATGGATCAACCGCTTCTAACGGGTCTCCCAGGAACAATTCCTGAAAGTCATCTCCAAACGGTAGCCGTTCGGCTGGTGGCCAGAATTGCTGTTGGCGGATCGCGGCGATCACGCCTTCGGTGCACGCTTTGGCGGAATCCAGATAGCGATCCTCCATCGCCTCCCACATGCTGATGGCGACTTCTTTTTTGGTGCGGCCCAAAGTAACATATCCGACTGATATTCTGGCACCCGGGAATCGCTCTTCCAGTGCGAGCCGGTACAAGGGCAGTTGCAGGTCAGTCCAGCGGGACAATTTCCCAGTTTCGCCTGTTACCAGCCGCCATTCTCGGAAATCCTCTGGATTTTCGCTGCGCTTGATCGGGGTGATGTGGAAATCGATAACTTTTTGGTCCCCAGGAGACATGGTTTTGAAATCAAACACCCGGTAGCCGAGTTGATTGTGTTTTTCGATCCGGTCGATTCGCCCCCGGATCGGCATCCCGGAAATCAGGAATGGATTTTCCGCCGATCCGATTTGTGATTCTGGATCGAAAATCTTCCAGCCAGCCTTGCGTTCCTCAGCCTCGATTTCCGCCCACCAACTGAGGCGTTGTCGGGCTGCCTCCCGCTGGATGATCACCGGTGTGGTCCATTGGTTGCCGAAGTGAAAACTTAGAATTCGGTCAATTTGGTCGTAGAAGAATTCCCGGATCTGATCGGCGTTGAGGTATTGGCTCGCCTCCGGATCCCGGCCATAGGCTTCCATGGCATCGTGGACCAGATTGCCGAACTCCATCGCGTTCATCTCGCTTTTATCAGTCTCGACGACCTCCATCTCCAGTCCGTGTCTCAGGTAAAAGCGAAAGGGACAGGTCAGATAACTTTTGAAAGCGGTTACGCTCAGCCCTTTGAAAACTTTGGCATCCTCTGGGAGTCTTTCTGGTTTTAATTTCCAGGCGAGATGCCATGGCAGCGGCATGACCTCCTTGGTTTCTCCAGAGAAAAATTGTAGGGTTCGCTCCGGCAGTTCCTCATCCGGGCACTGGAACAGCAGGCGCGACGGACGCAGCGGATCTCCCGAGACACTTTGCCGACTAAAGATGAAATCAACCCGGCCCTGAGTCTCGTTGCGGCTTTGCACCAATACATTGAGAATATAGGCGTCTCTGGCATATCGCTTGGCGTTGTCAGTGATTCTCAGAAATTTCCTCGCAGAATTTGGCAGGTAAGCATGACTCACGATCGAGTCCGGCACAAAGCTGTCGTTCATTCCCGTCAAGATGAGGTGAGGGGCGTCCTCCCAAAGTAGTTCGAGCCATCCCTCCAGATCAATATTCTTTGCGCTCCGGTCTGGATAAAGGCTGCTGTCCTGAAGCAGTTCCAGCAGAAGCTCGAAGCGATCGGCGGAACTCAGTGACTTCGTGAAGATTCGCTCAGATTCCCGCAACACTTCCAGACACTGCATCAGGTGCCCGGCGACCTCGGGAAACCGGCCCTTGTCATCGTCTGGGAATGCTTTGTTCTCAAAAACCTCGATCAAGTATTGGACCAGAGTGTTCCCAAAGTCCTCTCGATTAAAGCGCTGAATCCAGTTTTGAACCCAGGTAAGTCCATGATCCAGCTCAATGTCGTTGCGAAATCGTCTTTTCGCCGCCGCCCGCGCATCAGCCAGATTATCAGGTAAAGTTTCCAGGGCTAGTTTATCCATCTTCCGGACAAAACCGCTCCGGGAAACCAGTTTTCCAGTCGAAAGATCCACCGAGCGCATCATGGATGACAACCAGTCGGGTATCCGAAGTAATTGCCGAAAGGCTTCAAACGAACCTGTGTCGATTAAACGGTGGGTTTGCTTTAGCAGATAGTAGATGGAATGCTGACTGAGCGGCTTGCCGGAAGGATCATGGGTCGACCAGCCTCTGGCTGCGAGTGTATGTTCGATGGGTGCGATGGTCTCCGGATCAGGAACCCCGATCGCCGTGGTCGTTGCGGGATCCGCATGGATGGAAAGAAGCTCCGCAACCATCTCGGCCTGTTCCGAAGGGTTCGCCGCAGATCGAATCGTCTCGCCTGGGTTGGGAATATGGATCATCGCTTCGTTCCAGGTTTCCGGCAAGGGATTTCCCCATTCATCGAACCAGTGCCGGTGACTTTCCGGTGCGGCGATGACGATGTGCAGCGGAAACTTTTTGGCGTATTCCTTCAACGTCTGGCAGGCCATCCCGGGCAGGTCGCAACAGGCTAGAACGGTTACCTCTTTTACTTCCGCCGGGAGATTTATTGCACGTGCTGCCCGGATATTGGCTTCAGCGAGATCGGTATAGCCGTGTTTATTGGTCAGGGCGACAACTGCCTTTTCGATTCGAGAAAGATCGCCCCAGCGGAGCGCCTCCATCTCCTCGGCGGCCATCAGCCTGCTGGCTGCTGCAAAGCTCAACCCCTCCCGGGCCAGCAATTCGCGAACCTGGATCAGATCGTTCGCCATGTTCATCGCCCAGGTGAGATTGCGATCCACTGGATCGATCGGGAAAACATGGCGATAGCGACTCAGGTCCAGCTCCATCATCGCCGCAGTCCAGATCACCAGGGTCAGGGAGCGATCCGGGGCCGGGGCTTCCAGATCTTCGAGGCGGGCCGGATCGGTCAAAAAATTCGGGGTCACCACCAGCGGGGGCAGTACCGCAGCATCTTCCGAGGCTGCTTTGATTGCCAATGCCTCCCGCAGGCGGCGGCCAGCGTGCCGGGTCGGTGCCAGGACCAGTTGACCAGAGAGATCAATCGCTCCCTTTCCTTTCCAGTCGGATGCCAAAAAATCCACCGCACCTTCCAGAACGGGCTTGTCCCACCCGATGAAATGATGGGTAATTTTTGGAACTGCGTCAGTGACATCTGCTTTGGCATCATCAAAAATGAGCCCCAGACTGAGCTGTTCGAAAAACTGCTTAGGTTTTATGAACTTTCTCGGCATGTTGTGTTTCGAGTCTGGTTAACTTTTAACCGCAGATTATTCAAAAAGCCATTGGGTTTTTGCGGATTAGCTTTTAGCTTTGCTTAAGCGTATGAGCTCCCAGTTTGAAATCATTGGTGAAGAGTGGCGGTTGCGGGCTCACGAACTGGCCCAGTGGGCCTGGGCGCGCCTCGTGAATCGTAGGGATGTCTGGGGCCAGTACACCACTCCATCCCGCACTGCCAGTCTCGATTCGAAGAAGCCATACCAGGCCTTGACCCTTCCGCAGAAAAAAATGCGGGGGCAGGACATGGTTTCACTGGAAAAGTTGGAGCGCCACTTTGGCAGCTTGAAACGACACCATCTCATCGGCCTCCACAGCCAGAGCGCTGAAAACACTTGCAAATGGTTCGCCATAGATCTGGATCTCCACGATTGCGATGACCGTCTTCGGCTGGATGTGTCCCGGCGCAACTATGCTGCGGCCACAGGGTGGTGGGAGGTCCTCCAACGCAAAGGGTACGATCCGCTACTGCTCGATTCAAATGGCCGGGGTGGTTTCCACTTGCTGACTCTCTTCGATGAGCCTGCCCCATTGGCAGATGTTTACGCTTTTGTTCAGGAACTCATTTCCGACTGGGAGCAGCGCAATCTCGACTTCGCTCCCGAGACTTTCCCGAAAAGTGCAACCATCGGGGAGGGCAAGCTCGGGGCCTGGCTCCGACTGCCGGGTATCCACCACACCCACGATCATTTTACGAAAATCTGGAGCGGAGACGAGTGGCTTGACGATCCCTGGCTCTCCGGTGGAGAAGCAATCGATGCCATGTTGGCCGCCCGGCCAGGGCCTCCACCCCCAGGTCCGAAAAACAGAAAGAAAATAGCTCAGGCAAAAAAGCCCGTTCGAAAAAAAGAGCGGTCCCGGAGTGTCTGTGTCGACCTGGATGGTGTGCTCGCCCAGTATAGCGGTTGGAGAGGCATTGAGCATTTCGGCGATCCCATCCCCGGTGCGGTGGATTTCACCTCCAAACTGGTCAAAACTTATCGGGTCATCATTTTTTCATCTCGAACCCACGAGGAAGAGGGGCGTGATGTCGGAGCGGCAGCTCAACTCGTAGCCGCCTGGCTCAATCGCCACGGCTTCGCTTACGATGAGATTTACACCGGAGTTGGAAAACCCTTCGCCAGTGCATATGTAGATGATCGTGGCGTCTCGTGTCGTCCTCAGGAAGACGGTGTCCGAGCTTTTGAAATCGCTGCGATCCAGATCGAAAAACTGTCTCGGGAGTAGTTCCTGCCAAGGGTTGAGTTGCTTTACCAATAAATGGGGGTTATTTCTAAGTGCATGAGGAGGTTCGCGTTGGGATTTCTTGGATTCACTGGAGCGTTTGTGACTCTGATTGGGCTCGCGATGTTGAGGGCTTCCCGCAGCGATGGCTTGGAAGTTGTGCAATTACCTGCATTATCGAGTGCTGTACTTTTCCTCGCTCCTATTGGGCATATGCTTTGGATAATTCCGGCTTTTGTGGCTGTAGGAGTCTATTCACGAACAGGCCGTGGAGATTTTAACGGGGATGCCGTTTGGGCAGTTTGCGCTGCTTTGCTGATGTTTGGTGGTCTTTTGGGATCTTTGATTGCGCCTTATGAACATGTGCTGTTTATGGACGGTGCAAGTAGCGAGTCTTCCTCAGTGCTCCAGTGGGCTGCCAATTTAATTTTGTTCGGCGTTTCAATGGTTTTCGTGGCAACCGGCATTTTTGGACGAAAAACAGCAACCGACAACGCCACAGCAAAAAAATAAAGAAAATGCCCCTTTGTTGATCATGGTGGCTTGACTAATTGTCTTGGTGAGAGACATTGCCGCCCTGCGCTGTCGCAGAAAATGGTTGGGTGGCAGAGTGGTCGAATGCGCTTCTTTGCTAAAGAAGTGAACCCTTACCGGTTCCGTGGGTTCGAATCCCACCCCGACCGCCATTTTTTACGGTTAAATAGTCAGACTTCGAACCATTTCGTCAAGGATGGCGAGTCCGTAAGATATTTTTTTAAAGAAACTTTCGTTGTGGTGGACGACCATAAAATTTGGATGTTTTGACCATAATTCAAAGAGTTTTCGATCAAGTGCGACCGCCTCATTGAGCGATTCCTTTCGCACTGGATTGCCACCTTCGATCGTGAATCCGCCTGCCGCAGCGGTTTCAAAGAAAATTACCCCATCGTAGTTGGCCAGTTCGGATTCCAGAGATGTCTCCATTTCCTCGAAGAAGGTCTTTTGGGTGTCCGGCCAATAGGCAGCGCCATCAATGGTGCCGCGATCACAAAGGAGGATGCGGTGCGGATATTTGGAAGCTTGGATTTTTTCCAGATTTCGTTGCACATGGTAGATGGTTTTTTGGGTCAGACAGATCGCTTCTGGTGCCGGATACCTTGGAAATCCACCGGAAAACATCATCGTGGCCGCCTCTGGCACGATGACAACTTTTTCACCAATTTCCCTTCGGAAAAGGTCAGCAGCGGTGGTTTTCCCGCCTCCAGGACCTCCGGTCAAAACAATCCGGCAGGATTTCGGCTTTGATTTTTTTCTGCCTTTGGCACTCATTGATTTTTAACTGATCGATCACCCTACTTTAGGCTGCCCAATCCCGGATTCTAGGCACTCATTGCTGAAGAGGCCGCAACGTTTGGTGGCAAGAAATGCACCTCCTTGGCCAACGAGTGCATAGAAAATGTTCAAAGCGAGGCGAGCTTTCCTACAAATTAAGTGGCTGTTCGAAATACATTGAGATGAAATGGCGACTTTGATGACGGCGCAGATTATTCAATTTCTAAAAAAATAATGTCTAAAAAAGCAAAAATGACGGCATTGCTGATGCGTCCTCATTGGCTGATTTTGGTGATTTCAATCATTTTGATTTTGCTTATTTTGGCGGTGAGGAGCCTTGGTAACTGACTTCCCACGACGGTAGCCTAACTGGAGCGAGTCTTTTTTTTCCTGGCATTTCAGGCAGAGCCCGACATCCTGAAAAGTTTTAGGAAAGAAGGAAAATACCAAGAAGTGCCTTTTAAAACGCAATTGGTGAAAAGCAACACTGGGACTTCAGACTTTAATTGGCTGATATACATCATGAAGAAAATCGACGGTGATCCATTTAACTTAATATTTGAGGAGATCGAAATAGGTGATCTTCAAAAAGTTGGTGCAAAAAATGCCTCTTTTGGGGAAATGATTTGGATTTTTTTAATCTAAGACTACCACGATTATGATCGACTATTTGGTAAACAGTCAGTTAGTTCTATATTCTCTAATTGCCATTGCTGGCTGCGCCATCGTCTGGCATTTTATGGAGTCGCGGTGGGACTCGCGGAATTTCAACAAAGATGAGAAAGGGGTCTTTGAGAATCTACATACCCGAATGGCGCTTTATGCGTATGAGCATGTCGACGGCATCGTTCCGGTCGATGTCCGCTCCATGGAGGAGTTTCTGGAGGGACATATTCCCCGCGCCATTAATGCCGTTTATCATGATCATCAACTGGATACCGCTGCATTAAGGGAAATCAATACCGACACTCCGATCTTGCTCTATTGCGAAGGCGGTTATAACAGCCGACTTGCCATTGAGCTACTAAAAGAGATGGGTTTTCACACCATTTATCACATTCACCGGGGTTTCAAATCCTGGAAATTTTTTGGAGGGGATGTGGCCCGGGGAACCCATACCGCAATGGTTTAACGCAACTCACAGCTGCGGTGCCGTCTTGACAAAGGGAGGGATCGCACAACCCATCGCATCGGCAATGGCGCGGATCAATTCAGCCTCATGGCTGGATATTTTTCCGTCAGTGAGGACGGCATTGCTACACGCCAGGAGCAGCTCACGTTTGATGATCGGAGTGCTTTGCTCAAAACGTTCGATTGCTTTGCGAATCGAATTCAGCCCACAGTTTTCAGGTGGTTGAAAGTGCAAGTCCCGACCGGTGATCTGGCTGATGTGTTCTGCGCCGTGGGCGAAGGCTCTCTCAACATCTTCAGGATTTTTTGGATGGCTCAGGGCGGCGAGAGTGCTCAACAAAATCGCAACGTCGGGTGAAAGAGATTTTAGATCCCGATATTTGATCTGGGGCGGGTTGGTGACCCGGAAATAAGTGTCGAGGTGTCGGGCCACCACTTTTTGGAGGGTGTATTCGAATAGATCAACCACTTGATCACTGGCAACCAAGCCATCGAGGATCTGGCGGAATATATCGTATTCTGTGGGGGAAAGTCTTCGCAACGACGGGATTGATAAATCAATCAGGGCGAGTTTGACCGATGAATGGAGATTATTCAACTCACGATTCAGGGTGGTCAAAGTCTGATAGGTGGTCGAATCCACTTGGCCTCTGATCCGGGAAAGATCCGCTGACCTCAGTTCGTCATTTTGGGATAATAGCAAGGCAAAAACCACAGCCTGAGCCCCAGACTCATTGCGGGCGGCTTCGCCCCAGTGGGCCGGCATTTGTTCTAGGATGCTCTGACCAAGGTTCACTTGTTCGACATGAACCGAGCGCATACTCTCGGCTGCTTCCGATTGGGAAATTTGGATTTCCAGTTTATCGCCCGCCAGCATCACCCTAGCTTCATTTTTGGACGAATCGTTGGGGCTAATCGGAGTATCCTGCTCGCGGATTGATCGCGATGGCTCTTGGCCAAAGTTTCCATTCCAGTGGGGCATCAGGCGCTTGATTCTCTCGCTCAAAGGAGGGTGAGTGGCAAAAAATCCCTTGAGAGCGGAGCCAAAAAAGAGGTGGCTGGCATCCCGGGCCATCGGGTGGGAAATGTTAGAGCCCTGGCTGAGAGCCCCAATTTTTTTCAGAGCACCAGCGATCCCGTCAGGATTTCGGGTGAACTGCACTGCCGAGGCATCAGCGAGGAATTCGCGCTGGCGGGAGATGGAGGCTTTGATCAAATTTGCAAAAAAGGTCCCGATATAGCCAATCAGAATCAGGCTAATCCCAACGATAAACAGGGCCAAGGCACCACCTCCCGAATCCCGATCACGGCCCCGGTTTCCGCTATAGTAAGTGCTGCGAAGAATGACTTCGCCGATCAGAGTCAGAAATAATATACCAAACAACAAACCGATAAGCCGCATATTCAGCCGCATGTCACCATTGAGGATATGGGAAAATTCGTGGGCGATGACGCCTTGTAACTCGTCCCGGCTAAGCATTTTCATACACCCGCGGGTGACTCCAATCACGGCATCACTGGTGGTTTTCCCGGCAGCGAAGGCGTTTATCGAGTCTTCTGAATCCATGATATAGACTTCGGGAACGGGAATTCCTGAAGCGATCGCCATCTCTTCAACGAGGTTTAGCAACCGTCGCTCGTGGAAATCGGTGGAATGGACATCCAACAGCCGCCCTCCCAGTTCCTGTGCGATAACTTTGCCCCCATCGTTTAATTGCATCGTTTTGTAGGCCGAAGCTAGAAAAATCGCAGCGCTGGTTCCAGCCGATGTCGCCAGAAGGAGTTGGGGATTCCAGATATCAAAATCTCGACTAGACGAACCTTCTGAACCCATGAGCGACAGCCCAGTAAAAACGGCATAAACAGCCAGGATGATGCCGACAATGGCGAGGAAGAAATAGAAAACAAGTAGGTGAGTTTGCTTCCTCGCCTTTTCCTGATGTTCGAAAAAGTCCATTTAACAGGGTACAATCGGCGATTGTACCCTGTTCAGTCGGCGATTTAACAGGGTACAATCGGGACCAAGTCCTCTAAAACGACACTTTTACCGGGTTCCGCTCAGAATCGTCGCTAACTTCGAACATGGTCGCTTTTACGAAGCTAAACTTGTTTGCGATAAAGTTGGTGGGGAAAGATTCCAATTTGTTGTTGTAGTGCATGACAGCATCGTTGTAGGCCTGCCTGGCAAAAGCAACTTTTGATTCCGTGGAGGTCAACTCCTCCTGCAGTTGGAGCATGTTTTGGTTGCTTCTAAGTTCCGGGTAGCTTTCGGAAATGGCAAAGAGCCTGCCCATCGCCCCGCCCAATCCGGACTCTGCATTGGCCAGCGCCGTGATTGCCGCCGGGTCGTCCCCACTGGTCATTGCCGTTTGGCGGGCTGAGTGGGCGGTATTTCGTGCTGCGATAACCGCCTCCAGAGTTTCACGCTCGTGTTTCATAAATCCCTTGGCAGTTTCCACGAGATTGGGGATCAGGTCGTAGCGGCGTTTGAGCTGCACATCGATCTGGGCAAAGGCATTTTTGTAGCGATTGCGATGTTGCACCAGACTGTTGTATAGCCCGATCAAAAAGATCACTGGAAGAAGGATGACGCCTAGAGTGATTAGGGTAGTGGTCATAATGTGGTCTGAAAATTAAGTAATTGAATTAACGGCGTAGTCTTAGCCTTTTTCGCGCGGTTTTCGATTACAAAATGCGATTTTAAAAGTAAACACCAGAAAATTTAGGATGGATTGGCTTTAGTTTTGATTTTATAAAAATTAAAGCTAAATTCAGGGTAAAGTTTTTAATATTTTCGGTAAATCTTTGATGATTTTGTTGGCACAACTTCCTGTTTTGGCGTCCGGGCACTACCCTCCGGGTCTGGTCGCGGAATTGCAGTCGACATTCCAGTCCATTCCGATAGTTGGGCAGGTTTGCGTTTATGGAATGTTGGTTTTGTCGGCTATTTCATGTGCCATCATCATTTCCAAGTTTCTTTTACTTTATAAGATCCGAAAGGCTGATCAAATTTTTAAAAATCGCTTACGCCAATCCGAGAGTTGCCTGGAGGTTTACGAAAAGAACGAAAGTTTTGCACCTTCGCACCTTTTTGAAATTTACGATTCTGGATCGCGTGCTGTGGCCCGTGAAATGGTCGGGCTGGAGGATTCTCGATATTTGTTGGAAAACAATTTACTGGCCGGGGGGCGGCTGAACTTGCAGCAACTCGCAGCGGTGGACACCGCCCTTGCAGAAGGGGCGTGTTATTGTTCTGGCCAGCTTCGGAATGGGTTCAAAACACTCATTATTATAACTTTGGCGGCTCCAGCGTTGGCTGTCATCGGGGGCGGTTGGATATTGCTGGAAGGAACTTTCAGCGAGTCGGGTTCTTTTCGAGGGGGCCTAGGGAGTGGTCTCTTTATTGCCTGGATTTCGTTTGCGGTTGCCGGTGGGGCTGGATTCTTTAGGGGGCAGCTACTTAATCGCTGCAGGTCTCAGGTGAACCGGAATCGGCGGTTTCAGGAAAGGATGTCGCAAGTGTTTGAAAAGATCTTTAAGACGCCTTTTGAGTTGGATAGTGATTTGATGGTCTAAGAGTATGAAGCAGAAAACTTGGCACCTTCCCTTGGGGATCGCAATCTCCCTCGTCATCCATCTTTGCATGGTGTTGCTGCTAAATGGCGGAGGAAGGGCGACAACTGGTTCTTCGATCCGAGCATTGCCTGTCGAAGCGGTAGGGGTGGAAATGGAGACTTATCCGATTTTTCATGAAGGGTCGACAACTTCTACGCCATTGGATCATTAATTACTCGAACGTGTAAATAACAATAATTAATTGTTTAATTTTCTAAGATTTTCGATTAACCTTATTTTGTGCGTGTTTTATCCATAGATCCAGCTCTTAGAAATACCGGTTATTCTGTCTTGGAAAGCTTTAAATCGCCTACGGGACGAGTGGAATATCGGGCCATTGCTTACGGCACGGTTAGCAATCATAAGAGTCTAAGCCAGGCGGGCTGCCTCTGCCGAATCCGGGAACAGATTTCGGAAGTAATTAAAGCTCATCACCCGGAGGTTTGTGCGGTGGAGGGTGTGATTTTTGTCCAGAGTTTTAAAACAGCGATAACGATGGGAGCCGCCCGGGGAGCTGCGATTATTGCTGCTGCAGAACACGGGCTGGAGGTTCATGAATATGCGCCCCGGCGAGTCAAACAGGCCGTGGTGGGGCGCGGTGCCGCAGATAAGCAACAGGTTGCTTTTATGATGCGCTCCATCTTGAAGCTGACCGAGACCCCTGAGGCTGATGCCGCAGATGCTCTGGCCATCGGGATGACACATTTTTACGCCAATGATCCGCTCAAATCCGGATTTGGGCTAAAAACCGCTCGGCTTTAAGTTGTAGTGGGATTGGCAATCGGGGTGTCTTTGCGGTTAATGAAGAACCAACTAAGCAGAACTGATAACAAAGTCAGGAGAACCCAAATCGGCCAGGCGTCGTCTTTTCGAGTGTGCTCGTTGGTGGCAGTTGATGATAATGCAGCAAGGGTATTGCTGCTTTGGGCCTGGGAAAAGTCAGCCTCCCGGGTATCGGCAAATTGAGCGCCACCAAACAGCAGGTTTTTATCGCCCTGGCGCACTTCGAAGAATCCTGGTTCGCCAGGGGCCTGGAGTGTTTTGATCCAGTTTAATGGGAGTGAGGTCTTCACGCCATTAAATATTAGATCGAGGGCGGGGGCGTTTTCGCTGCGATCACAGGACACCTTGAGCATTTCGTGTAATTCGTGATTGGCTGTGAGTGGGGCAATCTTGTTTTCGCGAATCGATTCAATAAACCGATGGATCAGGACAATAAAGGAAGGCAATTTTTCCACGTTTGAACTGGCGAGGTCGAAGTTGAAGACGAGTTGATTGCGGGGTGCGGGGCTCTGCCGAAGGAAAATCAGGGGACGATCACCCTGCCACAACAAAATAGTGTCCTCCGGGCCGATCGGCATTCCGGGACCGCTCCGGGCGATTAAACCCTGCCAGTTGAGTGCGGCGATGAGTGGGTGATTGGCCGCGACAATCGGACCGTTGAAAAATTGACGACCCGGAACGTCCTGGCTCAACAACACGATTGAGACAGGCTCGGTCTCGGTGGGAGAGAGGGGATCGTAAGTCGTTATAAACAGGTCGACACCGGAATCGCTAGATGGTGGAACCCGATTTTCTATGCTTTCCATGATCGAGGTAAGCACTTTGTCGAGTTTCGAGTCGCTTTTTTTGGCGATGGCGAGTTCCTTGGGTTTCGGGATGACTATTGGGGCGCTGTCATCCTGATTAAACTGATCCGGGGCCAGTCGCAGGGTTATGCCGACGGCACCAGCGGGGAAGCGTCCCTGCAGGGTGCGGGTCTCGCTGGGCTGAAGCTCCAGGTTGCGGGTTTCGGTGCGCTGGTTGCCAGATTGAAGAAACCATTCCCGGTTTTGGGGTGTTATGCTGTAGTTTTTTACAAGAGCTTGCCAACTGGCGGGAGTGACCGAGGTGTCAACGTCGCTACCGGCAAATCCCACGTTTGGAATCGGCGAGCCGACTGAAAGAACGGTGGCGTCGTAGCCTGGGGTCTCAACGACATGATCGGTCACAAAAAGCAGGGTGCCTTTGGGGCCAGCCAGGCTTCGCCCCACTCTCAGAGCCGGTCCCGGATCGTGTGTCGGTGAAAAAGGTGTCCATTTTTCGAGCGATGCGATTAGGTCAAGCGGAGAGATACCATTGTAGATGGGGGCGCCATTCGAAGTTGACTCCAGGAGAGTAAGTTCCATGGTTTTGGCACCACGTCCCAATCCTGAGATTTCTTTTTGAAGAATATCGATGGCGGCTTTTTTGAAAGCCCGCATTGAAGCGGAGCTGTCGAGGATGATCGCGATTTTCTGTACTGAATTTTCCATGGTCCACCGGGGCTGGACGAGGACCCAGGTGAGTAAGAGAACGGCGAGAAGCTGGAGCCAGAGTGGAATCGAATTTCGAATGCGATCAAACTTCCGGCCCTGTACACTTTCCCGGTCGAGCACATCCAACAAAAAAAGAGTGCTAATGATGAGCACCTGCGACTGACGCTGGAGAAAGTGAATCCAAAGAATCACCGGAATGCCAAGCAAAGCCCAAAATCCTACTATGTTTGCGAAGCTAATCATTCTCAGGGCGCGGTATTTGGCACATGCGCTATTGCCAATAAAGTAAAAGCGCGAATCGTTTGCTAGGAAAGGGATTTTTCGTAATGGGTGTTCGAAATTCCCTTGTTAAGCAATGAAATTGGACAAAGTTTCCGCATAAGATGGCCACTGTAATTTCCAAAAAAGGTCGTGAAGGAGGTGGTAACAATGTGTTGTTATCTCTGGCTTGCGTGGTTGTCATCGTGGCTGGTCTTAAACTGGCAAGTCAAATTTGCATACCCATTGCGATGGGGGTGTTTCTTGGGGTGTTGTCTCTCCCAATATTGAGTTTCTTCAATCACACCTTCAAAATGCCCCGCAGACTGGCGGTGTTATCAACTGTGTTAATCGATTTGCTGCTGATTGGCACGATGATTTATGTGGTTTCCGGGATAGTGCCGCAGATTCAGAGAAATGCACCGAAGTACGCTGAGCGGCTCAAAGGCAGAGCCTCTGAATATTCAATTGCCATAGACCAGAGGTTGGAGAAAATCGAACGCTGGACCAATCTGGGTAACCAGGACGAGGCTGCACCGCGCAGTATCCCGACCTTTAAGGAACTGTTAAATCGCTACTGGGACACCCAGAGAATCGTGGATTTGATCGGTGGTGCGGATATCGTAGGTCGCTTCACTTCGCTGGCTTCCAAGTCCATATTTGTGATTATCTTGATGTCTTTTTTTATCGCTGAATCCCAGCGGTTTGCACTTAATATCGAGGAAGTGGCCCGGCAACGCGGCCCAGATTTACGGTGGCTTCAGAATTCGTCAAAGGATATCCAGAACTATTTGTTACTGAAATCCGCCGTCAGCCTAGTCACCGGGCTGCTGGCCTGGGGGGGCTGCGCTTTGATGAATGTGGAATTTGCCCTGCTTTGGGGGTTGCTGGCGTTTGTTTTGAATTTTATTCCGGTGATTGGATCGATTGTGGCGGGTGTTCCTCCAGTATTGCTGGCTCTGATTATGCAGGGTTTTTGGCCGGCAGTGATCGTGTTTTCCATCTTCATGGCCATTAACATGACTCTTGGGCATGTGTTGGAGCCGAAAATCCTTGGCGACAGTTTCGGCATCTCCACCATCGTGGTGATTTTATCGGTTTTGACCTGGGGCTTTATTTGGGGCGGGGCAGGTATGTTCCTGGCTGTCCCTCTGACGATGATGGTAAAAGTCATTCTCGACAACACGCCGGAGCTTCGCTGGATCTCGACTCTAATCAGCAATGGACGGGAAAATGATCACACAGAGTCGAACCCGAAGCATCTCAAACCCCTGCCGGTTAATGAGTCAAACGGGTCTACGATAGTTTGAGAATGAGTATTGATGCTCATCATCACTTTTGGAATTACCAGCCCGCTGAATACGGATGGATCGGTGAGGGCATGGAAGTTCTAAAACGGGATTTCAACCCTTTGGACCTTGAACCTCATCTCAAGAGCGCGGGGATCAATGGTGTTATCTCCGTGCAGGCCAGGACAAGTCAGGTAGACAATGACTTTTTGCTGAATTACGCAAAAAAACATTCTTTTATCAAAGGAGTGGTTGGATATGTTGATCTTACCCAGCCAAATGCCCGGGAGCAATTGGAGCGTTTTTCCATGGCTGACCAGAAGGCCGTTGGCATAAGGGAGGTCCTGCAGGGGCTGACTGATGATGCCCATTGCCTGCGAAAAGATTTTAATGAGGGGCTCACTTGTTTGCATGATTTTGGTTTGGTTTATGACATCTTGATTTTTCATCGCCATCTCCCCAATATCATCAGAATGGTGGATCAACATCCCCTCCAAACTTTTGTGCTAGATCACATTGGCAAACCGACGATTCATACCGCGAGCCCCGATCCGATTTGGGTGAAAAATATAAAAGCCCTCGCAGAGCGAGAAAATGTGTACTGTAAAGTCAGCGGGATGGTCACGGAGGTAGCTCCCCAAAAGGACTGGACCCCAGACCTGCTAAAACCCTACTTTGAGGTGGTTTGGGAAACCTTTGAGACAAACCGACTCATGTTTGGGAGCGACTGGCCAGTGTGTCTGTTGCGAAGCGGTTACCAAAAATGGTTCGACACGGTGTCCGCGTGGACCAGCCAGCTTTCTCAGGACGAACAAACCGCTTTCTGGGACAAAAATCCGAGCAAAGCCTATGGCATTTTGGGCTGAATCAATGACTTGGCGCAAAGGGCTTTGATTAAGCACAGCAGATCGGAAGGGTCTGTATGTATCTGGATTCGTTCAACTTGGGACGATCAATGTAGAGGGGCGGGATGTCCATTTTAGAGGTTGCTGGGAACATTTTGAAACTCGCCGGGTGCCTTTGGGTGGTCGGCCCAGGCCAAGCAGTCATACCCTGTACCACGACTGACTAAAGAGGGGACAATCCGGAAAATAACAGGGTATGATTGGGTATGATTCAGTTTTTGAATTTATCTGACTTGAATTAATGGTTAAGAAAGCCGAAGATTCGCCACTTTTCTTTAATCAAACGAATGGAAGAAGATTTTCGTGAACCACCGGGATCGGGCGCTGCGCTGGACCTTCCCGATTATCAATCCTGGAGCATGCCCGCTGTTAAGCTGCTTCAGGACGTGGTTTATGCCACGGACGATTCTCGGATCTGGAACGACATCATCGGTTCCCGAAACCGGTTAAAGGACTATTTTGCTCGGATCGGTTTGATGTTGATTGTTGATGAGGGTAATGGATACGCTTATTTGCGGCAGATCGATCAGGATTTTGAAACGCTTGACCGGGGCTACACCGAGCTTCCCAGATTATATCGGCAGAGTCGTCTCGGTTACGGGGCATCTTTGATTTGTGTGATCCTGAGGGAGTCTCTGCGCCGCTATGAATCCGACGAACTTGATTCCGACCTGTGCGTGGTGGGAGAAGATGAGCTTTTTGATCAGTGGAAGGTCTTTTTTCCGGAGCAGTCTGATGAGAAAAAGCAATTTAGGGAATTCCAGGCAGCTTTGCGGCAGGCTGGCGAAGCGGGATTTGCCCGAAAATTACCTAAATCCGAACCCGCCGCGTGGGAAGTCCGCCGGATAATTAAGGCAAAGCTGGATGCCCGTCGCCTCGAACAACTGCGCGATGATTTAAAGGCCTATCAAAATAGTTTGGGCTTTAGCTCAAATAACCCAGTCAGCAGCACGGGGGATGCTGAATTGGGCTAAAGCAAAACTACCTAATAGTTAAAACAATGGACGATTTTTTTCAATTGCCCTCGGAGCGCCCCGGTTTGCGCCTTCACAAACTGGAATTAATGAACTGGGGAACCTTTGACAGCAGCAAGGGCCGGGTATTCACAGTAAAGCCAGAAGGTCGGACAACTCTGCTGGTGGGAGAAAACGGAGCTGGGAAATCAACCTTAGCCGATTCATTGTTGACGCTGCTGGTTCCCGCAAGAATTCGCAGTTATAATGTGGCAGCCGGGGCCGGCGGGGGCGGGCAATCCCGCAGTCGGACCGAACGGACATATCTGCGTGGCGCTTATGATCACGGAAGTGTTGACGGCGAAAAATCCGCCCTGCGTTTTCTGCGGCCGGATGGTGCGGTTTATGGGGTGATGCTGGCGGTTTTCAAAAATGAAGATCTCGAAGGTGGGGACTTCACGATCGCCCAAATCATGGTTTTGGGACCAGATGAGAAAGTTAAAAAAATCTACGCCTTTGCCAAAGGTGAAAAATCCATCGCCGGAGATCTAGCTGGCTTCACTTCATTTGATCGCCTGCGGAAACAGATCGAGGAACGGGGGTTTCAGGCCACGGAAACGCCGACCCAATACGAAAACTGGTTTTTTGAAGCCGCAAAACTGCGGCCCAAAGCGATGGATATCTTTAATCAGACCGTGGCGGTGAAAGACATTGTTAGTCTGAATGAATTTATCCGCCGACACATGCTTGAAAAACGCAACTGGCGGGATGAAATCGAGCGGATTTTGACTCACTTCAACCAGTTGGCGGACGCTCACCAGACTCTCGTAAAAACGCGGGAACAACTGGTCTTACTCCGCCCCATTAAAATTGCGGCAGAAAGCTATGCAGCATCAAGCGATGAATTGAGCCGCTTTTTAAAACTGAAGGGTGCAATCCATCCGTGGTTTTGTGCTCAAAAAGTGGAGTTGATCACCCCGCTCCTCAGTCAAAACGAAGAAAAATTAAAGGCCAGTCGCGCCAAACAGAGGGAATTGGAGCAGAAATCTGGGGAACTGGACATCCGGATCGGTGAGCTTTCGGCCGAGATCAATCGGGCCGGGGGGCCCCGGTTGCAATTACTTCCCGGATTGATTCAGGCAGCCGAAGTCATCGCGGCTGACAAACGCAGTCGGGCGCGGGATTATCTTCGGTGTGTTAAAGCTGCGGGAGTTGAGGCGGAGTTGCCTGAAAAGGGGCCCAAAGATGAAATTGAGTTTTCGACCTGGCGAATCAACCTGGAGCAACGGGTTTTGTTTTTGCGAAAAAAAGTCCCGGAGAGCGAGGCCAAAAAGTCCGGCCTTGGTTTTTCCCGGATGCAGAAGGAACGCGAGATCGAAGCTCTCAACAAAGAGATCGGGGCTCTCAAACAACGCAGAACCGCCCTTCCGGAGCAGTTTGAGGCGCTGCGCCGCCACCTCTGTGAGTCGCTTAAAATTGCAGAGACGGACCTTACCTTTGCTGCTGAACTCGTGGCGGTGAAGTCGGAGCAGCGGGATTGGGAAAGTTCCATCGAACTGGTGATGCGCTCCTTTGCCCTGAGTCTCCTGGTTCCAGATCGGTTTTACCCGAAGGTCAGTCAGTATATCAACCAAAACCGCCTTTCCGGGCCAGATGGAAGAGGCACCCGGCTCGTTTATCACCGAATCACACCGGAGGAGATTGCCATGGAGGTTCGCGGTGCTTCGTTGGAGTCGGTTCAATTCCCGGATGAAGATTCTTTGCCTGGGAAGCTGGATTTTCGCCCCAAGCACTCGCTGATTCCCTGGATCAAAGGTGAGATCTCCCGCCACTTTAACTATCGCTGCTGCCGGACCATCGAAGAGTTTCAAAAGTTCAATGGAGATGCCATGACGGTGGATCGTCACATAAAGCGGGGGCGCAAAAGGCATGAAAAAGACGACCGCAGCAGTGCTTCGGATCGTTCCAGTTACGTGTTGGGATGGGATAACCGGGCCAAATTGCAGCATCTTCTGGTTGAGTCAGAAAAAGCAGTTCAGGAACTAAAGAAACTGGATAGTGAGATTGCAACTCTGGAGAAAAATCTCATCAAGATGCGAGACCAGCAACGCGATGCAGAACGTGCACTTGAAGTGGAACAGTTCCATTTTATCGACTTCCTCAAAGAAGAATCCATGGTTGCCGGACTGCGCCGGGAAGAAGAAGAGCTGCGCTCCGGGTCGGATGAGGTCCGTAACCTCAACGAACTCCTCGCCACTGCAAAACGGGACAAAGTGAAATTTCAACTGGACCGGGACGACGTCTTTCGTGCGGTGACACAGTTGGAAGATCATCTTCGAATCGCCAAATCAATCCTCGAATCAACCCAAAAAGAGATTGCTACCTGGAAAACGGCGGCGAATTGGGATGATTTCCAGGCAAACTTCCCCTCAATCCGGGAGCTTGCCCATGGGCGGAGCCTGAACGATCCGCTGGGACTTGAAATTCCTGAGCGTCAATTGACTCTGGCCCTGGATGACCAGATTGATCACGCTCGGTCACGAGTTGAACCTCTGCGCAATCGATTGCTTGAAACCATGACCAAATTCCTCCGTTCCTTCGCCGAGCATTCTGGTGATTTGCGGGTGGGGGAGCAGTTTGCTTCAGATTTTGTAGCCCTGCACGACAAGATTGTACGAAACGATCTGCCCGGATTTGAAGAGAAGTTTAAAGAACGACTTAATGATAAGGCAGCCAAAGAGATTGCCGTCTTAAATGGCAAGTTGCAGGAGGAAAGTCGGGAGATCCGGACCAACATCCGGCTCCTCAACGATGCTCTACGTACTCTCCCGTACGGAATTGGAACCCACATGCAGCTTGTGCCTGACGATGTCCAAGATCCCGAAATTTTGAAGTTCAAGGTGCAGCTTCGCGATTGTCTGGCCAATTCCGATGTCAACACTTTGGAAGCTCACGAGGAGAGATACAAGGAAATCGAAAAATTGATCAACGATCTTCGCGATGACCAATATCGAAACCGGGTTACTGACGTGCGGCGGTGGTTTGATTTTTATGCCGCAGTGATCGACAGCGAGACTGGTTCTGAAAAAAGTCGATATTCCGACGGATCCGGGCGATCCGGGGGAGAAAAAGCCAAGCTGGCTTTTACCATCCTGGTGGCAGCAATAACCTATCAATATCAGATCGATCCGCGTGAAAATACGAGTGATAAATTTCACTTTGTAGTCGTCGACGAGATGTTCGCCAAGATGGCAGACGACTACTCCATCTACGCACTGGAGTTGTTTAAAACACTGAAGTTGCAGTTGTTAATCGTGGCTCCCCTGGATGCCAAGGCCCGGATCACGGAAGACTATGTGGATTATTATCTGTTGGTGACCAAAGACGAAAAAAATAGCCGCTCGGAGATCTATACCATGTCGACCGAGCGTTTCAGGGAATTGAGCCGCTCGATTTGAAATGTACCCTGTCGGGTCGGGGATGATACACGGGACTGTACCCTGGTGGATTACAACTTTTTGCAAGGTGAGATTCGGACCGTTACTTGTGGGACAAATAGAGATGCCAAACGACGAAAAGTTTTTTGACAATGGTGCAAGATAGTGGTCAAATTTTTTCCTCTAAATGGCAATTTCGGCTATCATGTAATTGCACACAATCTAAAATATATAAGATGACTAAAAAAGTTCTCATTCCAACAAAATTGGATTCAACCGCCCGTGATATTCTTGTGAATCATGGCGGTTACTCCGTGCATCAGGAGGATGGTGTGGATTTGTTGGAATTGGCGAAAACCCACTCGGATGCGCATGCCATTATTGTGAGGTCTGAAAAGGTGGGGGCTAACGAACTTGATGCGTTTCCGAACTTAAAGGTGGTGGTGCGTGCGGGAGCTGGCTTTAATACGATCGACATCGGTTATGCTCGTTCCAAAGGAATAGATGTCATGAATACTCCAGGGGCAAACTCCAACGCCGTGGCAGAGGAAGTGTTGGCTTTGATGATGGCCCATTCAAGGCACCTTATTCCGGCAGATGCATCTTGTCGAGCTGGTAAGTGGGAAAAAACCGCTTTTATGGGCACCGAGATCACCGGTAAGACGCTGGGGATTCTGGGGCTGGGTCATATTGGACAACTTTTGGTAAAACGAGCCAGTGGTTTTGAAATGAAGATGATCGCTTACGATCCGATTGTTTCCAAGGACCGTGCGGCTGAATTAGGGGTGGAACTGGTTTCGGATATCAAAGAGCTTTTCAGAAGGGCTGACTATATTTCGCTGCATATTCCAGAGAATGAGCACACTAGGGGAATGATTAATGAGGAATTGTTTTCCATCATGAAAACTGGGGCTGTACTCATTAATTGTGCCCGGTCCGGAATTGTAGATGAGTCAGCTCTTCGGGAGGCTAAAAAAATCAAGAAAATAGGATTCTTGAACGATGTCTATGCCAAAGATGAAGCGGGAGAAAAATCTGTGGCGGATATCGCTGACATTATGGTTCCCCACCTTGGGGCAAGTACTCGGGAGGCTAATCTGAATGCGGCGATTTTTGCGTCCAATCAATTGATTGCGCTTGATGAAAAAGGATATGGAGCGGCGATTGTGAACCGTGATATTCCCGTGGGGCTGGACCCCTCTTATTACGAGTTGGCGAATATTCTGACGAAATTTTGTCGCCAGGGTTTTGGTCCGAAATCGCAACTTAAGATGGTACAAATCTTTCCTTACGGTGATTTGCGGAATTTTTCAGATTGGTTGGTGGTTCCAGTGGTCTGTGCTTTGGATGAAGGGTTTCCACGTTCGCTTGACCACGATGCCGCAGTAAAAAGACTCACATCCCGAGGGATTGAATATTCGGTTGGCAATGCGGATGAAAGCAAACAATACGGAAGTTCATTCACTATCGATTTGTTTGCCCACGGAGAGGACGATGTGACGCTACATAAGGCCAGTGTGCGGGGAACGGTGACGGAAGGACATTTGATGATTTCCCGAATCAATGACTTCGATAAACTCTATGTGGTACCAGAGGGCCATATTGTCTGTTTCATCTACGAAGACCGCCCCGGGGTTCTGGCTGAGATCAGCACCAGGCTGGCTGAAGCGGGAATCAATATTGATGATGTGAGAAATCCGCACAGCAGCTGTGGCAAAAGGTCTCTAGCTTTGTTGAAAGTCAATCAGGCGGTGTCTAAAGAGGTGGTTGATGGAATTAAAGAGAAAATCAACGCATCAGTGGCTTTTCACATCAAACTTTAGCTTTTATTCGGCGAGAATACGGGAAAGACGGAGTTTGGTAAGACTGCCAGTGACGATTTTCAATTCCTTATCATGCTCAGTGAGATGAATTAAGTCCTTGGTCGG
>JBGSJM010000374.1:0-4744 GCA_041742015.1 Verrucomicrobiales bacterium
GGCGTCGTTAACGGGCTCTCCTTTCTCCACGAACAATACAAAAAGCCAATTGCTGAATTCCGGGAATTGGACCGCTATTTTCAAAAGCAACTTGATACGATTCCAAGAGAACCGCTAAGAGCCACTCCGGTTGACGTAAATCTATCCGATCCAGCCGAGACCACCCCCCCAATCAAGCGCATCTTAAATAATCGGCAATACAAGGCTGATCGAGAAGCCTATCTGGAGGACAAAGGACGCGCCCAGGGAATGGCTCAAGGCAAGGAAGAGGGCAAACGGGAAGCTCTGGTTCAGGCTCAGAAAGTCGTTCAACAAGCCTATACCAAAGCTCAAGCCCAAATGAATGCCCTGGCTCTGGACAACAACAAGTTTCTCGCCCAACTCGATCAACTCGTTGCTTCAAACAACCAAAGCGTAACGGAGGTGGAAGATTTCTTCACCAAATCCAAAGAAATCCTCAAAATCCACGACCAGATTATGAGTGTGGAGCCTGCCAACTTAGAGAAAATTCGTCCCTGAGCGGGTTTAGGCCGAATCCAGAAACCGGATTGACGCATCCCGTCAAAAGGCTATTTCTCTTGGTAGGATCAGGGGCTAGAATCTTACCATGAAACACACCTTCATTCTTCTTACCACCTGTCTTGCACTCCGTCTTATCTCAGCCGGGGATGTGATGACAGGTGCCCACACTGGAGACATCGACCTGAAGCGAATCCAAGTCATTCACTTTGCTCCAGACGGAATCCTCCTGATAGCGGATGGCACAACCGCGCAGATTATTGCCCTGGATACTGGAGACACCTCACCCGGGTCTGGAGAATTTGTTAAAATCACCGGCTTTCAGAAAGAACTGGCATCACGTCTTGGAATCGACGAGGCGGACCTGGAAATCATTGATCTCGAAGTAAACCCGATTTCAAAAAATCTTTATGTCGCCTGCCTAAACAAAAAGAACAGTTCCCCTGCTCTTATCCAGATCAAGGGGGATGGTTCGATGAAACCAGTTAATCTCAAAGGGGTTAAACACGTTCGGATTCCTTTACCACAGGGTGACAAAGCTCCCGTCAGTGCCATCACCGATATGGTTTGGATTGATAATCGGCTCATCGCTTCAGCCCGCTGCAATGAGGAATTCGCCAGCAAGATTTTTTCAGTGGACGGCCCGCTTCAACACAACAAAACTGGCCAGGTTTACAGTGCCGAAACCTATCATGTGGCCCACAACAAATGGGAAACCAAAGCCCCGATGAGTGTGATGATCCCGCATGAAGAAAATGGAGAATTCTTCATCGTCGGTGCCTTCAGTTGCACTCCAGTGGTGAAATACCCGATCTCCGCCATCAAACCCGGGGCCATCATAAAAGGCATCAGTATGATCGAGCTGGGCTCGGGAAACCGACCCCTTGATATGTTTGGTTACAAGAAAGATGGCAAATCAAATGTCTTGACCAATACTTTTCGCTTTCACCATGAGAAACGCCCTTTTGGACCCAGTCCACATCTCGCATTTCGCTTCGATGAAGACCTGCTCACTGCGCCGGATGTAAATGAAAAAGCCATCCGCCGTCTCAATGGTAATGATCCCTCAACTGATAAAATTGAAGTGGCTGAAAGCTTCCATGGCGTGGTAAAAATGAGCCGCTACGATGACAAATCCGCCATCGCCCTCAATGAAACCGGAGATCTCTTGGCCATCACACTTCCGTAATGACCTGGGTCGCAGCGTTTCTACTGTCCCTTTCTCTGGTGACGGTGGTTGACACAAAAAGCCCCGGCGAAGTGAAATTCGTCGTGAGCGAGGCACCCCTGGGAGCCGAATTGACGCTGCACCGCACCACTGCTGCCGGGAGCGGCAACTTGCCCGTTTTTGCCAGCGTGCTCTACCAGGGTGATACGCTAACGCTCACCCCGACCTACTCGCTTAGCCCTGGTGAAACTTACGAAGCCCGCGTCACCACCAGCGATGGCAAAATTTCCGAGCGAAAATTTTATCACCACCCTGCTCCGGAAGCCGCAGCTCCGAGGGTAATTCGGGTTCTTCCCGACACCGGTAAAGTCCCGGCCAACCTTCTCAAATTCTACCTCGAGTTCGATCAGCCGATGCGGGAAGGCATCGAGATTTTTGATAAAATTCACCTCATCGATCTAGCCACTCACACAGAAGTGGATTCGCCGTGGCGGCGTCAGGAGTTGTGGTCGCCAAACGGCAAGAGGCTCACCTTATGGATTCACCCTGGACGCATCAAACAAGGGGTAAATTTGCGAACCGAACTTGGTCCCGTCTTGTTTCCCGATCGGAAATATGAACTGATTCTCGATGAAACCATCCAGACTCCCGATGGCCGAAAACTCGAGAAAAGCTTTCGCCATACCTTTGAGACCACCGCCGAAGACCGAACCCTGCTGGACATGAGTTCCTGGGAAATCCTGGCTCCGCAAACCCCGCGCAGCCCTTTGGTCATTAACACCAAAAAAGCCCTGGATCCCTGGCTCGCCACCCGGCACATGGTGATTCTCCATCACGGCAAAGAAATCCCCACCACCATGACTTGGGATCTCTCCCAGACACGTTTTGAGTTAATTTCAGAGCAATCCAACAGGGTACAGTCAGCGACCCAACAGGGTACAATCCCAAGCTCATGGATTTCGGGAGATTATTCAATCAGGATCGATGAATTTCTCGAAGATCTTGCCGGAAACACCGCCCTCAGAGTGTTTGACACCGATCTTTCCAAAGACACTCCTCCAAAAAACCCCACTTTGGAACGTGACTTCACGATCCCACTTGCCCCATAGGCGCAACAATTTTGAAACGTATTTACTCGCATTTCAAGTCGCGAGACGTAAGAGGGGTGTTATATTCCCGCCCTTAATTTAGGTCAAATTTACAATTCTTATGGAGTTAATCCTTTCTATCCTTCGATTCCTGTGGACGCTCTTCCTCGTCATCATGGTCTTTAATTTCATGATTCTGGTTCATGAGTATGGCCATTTCATCGCTGCCCGGTGGAGAGGATTGGTGGTGGATCGCTTCCAGATATGGTTCGGCAAGCCCATTTGGAAAAAGGAAATCAATGGCGTCCAGTACGGTTTGGGCTGTATTCCCGCCGGTGGATTTGTCTCCCTGCCCCAAATGGTGACCATGGAGGGAATTGAAGGAAAAATAGACGACGAAATCAAGGAAGCGCTCCCGCCGATCTCACCACTCGATAAAATCATTGTAGCTGGGGCCGGGCCACTCTTCAGCTTCATCCTAGCCGTTATTTTCGCGTTTATCTCATGGGGAGTAAAGAGACCTTCTTCCGAAAGCCTCATGAGCACTGCAATCGGCTATGTCCAGGCAGGCAGCGCCGCTGAAAAGGGCGGGATTAAAGTCGGTGACAAACTAAAAACCATAAATGGAGTTGAAATCGACAGCTTTCGGGGGATGGGCAACTCATTGACCTGGCTAATTGTTTCAGCCCCACCAGGCCCCAGGGAGTTTGTGGTGGAAAGAAACGGAGCGGACCAGAAACTAACCATCGATATCCCAATAGCGAAGAAAAATGAAGTTACCGGTGGGTTTTTTAAGAAGACTCTCGCCGCCATCTTTAACCGCCCGCCCCTCCCGGTCATCGGGGTCAGACCGCTTATTTCCCCAGTGATTTACGAACCTGCGGTTAACAGCCCCACGTCACAGGCCGGTTTGAAGCGTGGTGACAAAATCGTCTCCATTGACGGAAAGCCAGTAAATTCTCCCGAAGAGGTGGATGCCTGGCCCTGGGTCGAAGGAAAGACCGAAGTCATCGGGATCGAACGGGGTGCCAAAAAAGACGTGCCCGGAAAGCTGATGACCGTCTCCATCACCCCCCGGATGCCTGAAAAAATCGAGATCCAACCCGACAAACTCAAAGCAGAGTTTATGGCGAAACCAGACTTGCTTGGCCTCGGCCTGAGTTCGAGCGGTCTGACCTGGCTGAAAAGAGAGTCTCCCACAAAAATCATCACCGACAGCGCCAAATCGATCTACAACACCCTGACCAAGGTTTTCTCTGGAAACTCCGGCATCTCGGGCGCTCACCTCAGTGGCCCCGCTGGAATCGGCGGCATCCTCTACGATTTCCTCGGTATGGAGGACGGCTGGCGATTGGTTATTTTTTTCGGCGCCCTGCTTAATGTGAACCTTGCCATTCTGAATTTGATGCCTTTCCCAGTGCTGGATGGCGGCCATATCGTCATGGCGACCACTGAGTGGATTCGGAGAAAACCCACTCCGGTCAAGTTATTGTTCGTGCTTCAGAACACCTTTGTTTACCTCCTTTTTGGGTTTATGATTTTCATCACCTTCAAAGATGTAGGTGATCGGCTTCCAAATGGAGAAAAAACCGTTTTCGAAGTGGAGTGGAGCAAATCAAACTAGTCTCTCTTTTCCAAACTTTCTCATGCCCTTTGAAGGAAAAACCACTGTCGGCCTCATCTCACTTGGCTGCGCCAAAAACTTGATCGACTCCGAAATCATGATCGGCCACCTGCAACAAGCTGGTATGATCATGACTCCCGAACCGGAACTTGCCGACGTGCTCATCATTAATACCTGTTCCTTCATCGATCTGGCGAAAACGGAAAGTATCAAGACCATCCACGATGCCGTGGACGACCGAGAGTCCTCTCGCCCCCGCCAGAAAATCATCGTCGCCGGCTGCCTTTCGCAGCGTTTTTCGAAAGAATTGCCAAACCTCATGCCCGAGGTGGATGCCTTTATTGG
>JBGSJM010000375.1:0-15836 GCA_041742015.1 Verrucomicrobiales bacterium
CTCATCATCAGAGAAACTTTCCAGAGCTTCCAATTCTTTGCGGAGATCTTCAGGGAGTCCGGGAGGAGGTTTGGGGGCAAAATTCGCGAGCGCGTTAACGAGAAGTTCCTGGACCGGTCGCCTGGCACTTGCCGCTGCACGCCGAAACCGATCCAAAACGGCATCAGGCATGTCGATAGAAATGGTTTCGCTCATGGGTAGAAGATAAGAGCATTTTTTTCCGGGTCAAATTCGAGCCATAAAAAATGGGGGTGTTTTTCGTCGTCTTTTTGCACTGAGGCTTTTCTTTTTTCTGTTTGCGGTCAAGCGTCGGTTAAAATGATTTTTCTGTCCAAACGAATGTGCGGCCTCAAGCTCTACGGCGAAGAGAGAGCCTTTAAAAAAGCGGGATTTCGGCGCTTTTTCGGCGCTTTTTCTGATAATGAGGCTGACTTTTTTTATCCTTTGTATATTGTAACCAGTAACCTGAGCGATATCTCGCCTGCTCGTGAACTTGGCATCCAAGTCATTACGCTCGGTGAATTCATCCGAATCATTCCGCCAATATGAGTACGATTACCATTGAAGTCCCTGAATCTGTCCGGCAGCAGGTCGAGAAGCTGAGTGCCGACGAGGGATGCAGTGTTGATCAGTTTTTTGCTACCGCAACATCCGAGAAGTTTTCGGTGCTTCGTGAGTTGGACTACATCCGTAAGCGTGCATCACTGGCGAATGATCAGGAATTCGAAGAAGTTCTGAAACACATTCCCTCCATCCCCACCACGGAAGAGTGGGATCGCATGCTTGCTCCGGCCAATGAAGAAGAAGCGGATGCGGGCAAGCGGGACAAGCTAGGTGGCTGTCCTTGACCTTGGGGGTGCACATCGCACGGCACACGGCCCATACGGGGACAGAATGAATTACTAGTCCACCGTAGATTGCCTAAACTTATTGATATTCAGAACTCGACACCGAATGAATGGTCTGTCCCCGCTGTCCCCGCTTTTTTTGTTTTTTGTTAATTGGCTCGACAAGTAACAATACGAGTTGCTTGATGCTGATTTGTTTTGTCATTTGCGAAGTAACTAAATTTGTTCACCAATTCATTGAGGATTTCAGGTAAAGACTCCACATCGCGACGGAAATAATTCCAAAGGTAAAATAAACGGCCAATCCTTTCCAATCTGCCCCAACCTCGAAAGGAGAAATAAAACACATCACCACGCCTACGAAAGCAGCGAAAACACCCACGAAATGAAGTCCCGCAAGGCAACTTGATTGTCGACATAAATCTCCCAACGGATCAATACACTTCATATGAAAATGCCCAGCGAGCGCAACGCCGCAAATGACCGCAAGTCCAATGAACTGAATAGCGAGCGAAGCTCCGACCTCAAGTATAACCGAATGAAAATCAGACTGTGTGGTTTGAACTTTTCCGACAACCTTATGGCCGAAAAACACAGATAATGCAAGGGCCGAGCCTAAAGTTAGGCTGCACAAAAGCATTTTCAATCGGGTGGAGAGTTGACTGGGGCTGAGTCTCCTAATTGTAATTTCGTAAAGCATTCTAAACTTTGGTCCACTTACTGATAGCGTCAAAAGAAAAAACGATCAACACGCATGACTAACCAAGATGCAAGCAATAAAGCAATATGCTAAAAATGTTCAAAATTCCGCGCCAGAGGAGGCGAGCGTGCTAAGCCCAATCGCTCGCCCACCTGCTCTAGACGTCCGTGATACTGACCAGTTTCGGCTGCCTTTCTTGTCTTTGCGGCCAGGACGTCAACAATCGAGTGGCGCAACCTAGCTAAGCATGGCTGACCTCAGCATGGATAAAAGTGTCGGTTTGTTCTCTGTCTTAGTAGCACCGGGGATGGTCAAAAGCATAGTACGATGAAGTAAGCATAGTACAACGAAGTGCCATGAAGCAGGCTCAATGTGGTGTTGTATCCTGCCAGACGCTATTCCCAATATTTAAAAAAGCCTTAATGACGCAGTTTCCATCGCACTGTCAACGCTTCGGAATAAGCTATAAGGTGTAATATTCATTTGAAACAGGTCAGCTAGAACGGCGTCGCGTTCAGATGCACTAATATCCCAAGTATAAATTTCGTCTTGGCCGGCTCTCGAATTCGTGAATCCTTCTTCGTGAGGGCAGATTTCTACGGTAGAGTTATTTTCCCTAAAACACCAAGTATACCAACATTGTTGAGTAAGATGGCGTTCATGAATGGTTGCGAAAGGCCCCTGCGGTTGAATTTGCGGAAAATTTCCAGACAACCCCCTTCCTTTGCCTGTGTCGGACTGATATCCGTATATCCTCACATTTTCCACGGTGGATTCTACTTGTCGAAATGCAAAAAAAGCTGCAACAAAGGGGGACTCAGTCCAATCTAACAATGGCGATGGAAAACCATGGTGTCTCAAGAAAGCCGAAAATTCGTAGTTTGGAAATTCGGTTTGAACGTCACGGAACCCACAGGGAAATGATGGATTGAATTCAAAATTACTTGGAATAATATTGCCAAGAAACCTTCGCGCCGACTCACAGTTTTTAATATAGTCCTGTAAGGGCATAGTGGATCGCCCAATGCGTTCTAACGTCGTCTGAAGCTTCCATTCGCTGTTTGCTTGGCCACGAAATAGCAATCGGGCAGTTCCATCTTTCTTTTTGTTGCGAAATCGAGGTGAAGGCATCACCTCATCTTTGATTTTGTTTTTAAATTCCAGCCAAGTCATCGTGTGCGCACAATCAGAGGAAATTCCAATTAGTCAAAAAGGTGAAGAATGGTATGGGGGAGTAGAAAGCGGCGACAGGGGAGTAGAAGCGGGGACTATCAATTCGGAGTCAAGCGGTCATTATCAGGAAGATTAGACAATTAACAGTTGTTCTGAAACAATCAGCTTCTCAGTTCTGAATGGTCGGGCAAGCGGGGACAGACAACGTATTTTGGATAAAGAAGAAAATATCAATAAACTCAGATAATCAACAACAGATGTCGGAAAAGTTTCAGTCTGTCCCCGGCCAGCCATCGGGCCGGGGCAATGGTATCGCCAGGAAAACGAATGTAATGACCGCGCAGGTAGTAGCTAACACAGGGTGTAAACTGATCCACGGCACCGGCAATTTGAGCCAATCCATACAGCCATCACCCAAATTACAGATCTCGGGTGTCGCATTGGAATTTCATACGGCTCCCGCCAGTTTCGGCATTTCGATCGAGACCATCGCCCACAAACCGGGGCTGGTAAACCAATCCGCCTTTTGTTGGAGGTGATGAGTCACTGGCTGTGGATTCGGGACGGCTTCGCCACCGTCAATCATTCCTTCAAGATGGAATTCAATCGCTTCTTTTGCCATCGCCAATGCTTCTTCGACGGAGTCACCCGTAGAAACACAGCCCGGCAAATCTGGCACCACAACACCGAAAGTATTAAAGTTGTCGTCAGTCTCAAGAAGAGTCCCGATGAGACGGCTTAAACTAACAGATGCAAGTCAGGTTGCACCGCGATTCACGACTACCTTGTGGTTAACAAGACTCTGGTTTCCTTGTCCCACTTCAAACCCCAATCACGCATGGTTTCGAGGAGAGGGCCGAGTTCCTTGCCTTTTGTTGTAAGTGCATAGGCGAATCGTTTGCTGCCATCTTGGGCTGGGATTTGCTCGATGATTTTATGCTGGACCAGCTTTCCCAAGCGGTCGCTCAAGATGTTGGTCGGGATGCCTTCAGGTGAGGCCATAAAGTCCCGAAAACGCGAGCGGCCCAGAAACAAGTCTCGAATGACCAGCAAAGTCCAGCGGTCGCCGAGGATATCCAGGCTACATGCCACCGGGCAGGGCGAACGCCGAGAGACTTCTGGTTCTGACTTTTTTTTGGCCATGGTGCAAGTTATTATACAAAATACTTGCAAACAACAAGTGAATTTACTTGCAATTTGCAAGCAATTCATCTAGATGATTTTCATGAACGAGACCAAAGGACCTCAACTAGCTCCGCCCGGTGCGGGACTTCCCAAACTCGAACTTTTTTTGGGGCGTCTGATTTTTGGCTTCAAACGCCGCATCGGGAACCGCGATTCTTTCAATGCCAGATTTGCTCGAGAGCGCACTCGCATCCGTGAACTTGTGCAATCGTGTGACCAGGATTTGCTGGCGCAACCCGTCCTGATCAATCGTGCCATCGGGATGGAAGATAGCAGTCGAAACTGGTCGGTGCTGATGACTTTGGATCATCTCCGTATCGTACATCTGGCAATGGCCCGTGTCATCGGCGATCTTGCGAAAGGAAAGTTACCTGAAGGAACCGTCAGCACTGCGGCGGTCAAACCCCGCCCACAAGTGACCCGGGAGGTGATTTCCGACTACGAAAAATCCTGTGATGTGCTTCTCGCAACGGTTGCAGCACCATCCAATTTGAAAACACCCCTGTGTTACCCGCATCCATGGTTCGGACCATTGGACGCACACGGATGGCATGGATTGGCGGCTGGGCATCTCGGCATTCATCGTGTGCAGATAGAGCGAATTATTGAAGGATTGAGATCTTAACCCATCTTAGTTTTTGCGGATGAACAGGGTACAATGCCTCACGATACCCTGTACAATCGGCGATCATACAGGGTATCATCGGGCGAATCTCCGGTTAAAGTGATTTTCGCTTGGAAAAATAAAATGGCAGAAAGCCCCTTGAAATGAGTGGTTGCGGGAGTTTTTAGGTTTCTTTCTGACTTCGAGGCTGCCGTGTTTCACCGCTATTCAGAGATGCCAAGCTTCTCATGGCGTACGGCTGCCATCTCACTCCAACCCGTAGCTTTTCATCCACCATGCCAGACGCTCGGCATCGGTTGGTTCGGGTTTTTGCAGGCGTGTTTTCCAGGCGCGTTGATAGTCGGCTCGCTTGTCTTTCTTGATTCGCTCCATCAAGGGTTCACTGATTGGATCACCTGAGGCACCGCGATCTTTGCTGGAGGTGACCCACGCTTCGAGTTGCTGGCTCAATGAAGATAGAGTTCCTGCGTTTTCGGGATGACTCGAAACATCGTGCATGCCCTGGGGATCTGTTTTTAGATCGTAAAACTCAATCGAGGGCCGATTCGGAGCAAGCCACTTGGATTGCAAAGAGTCCAACTCTCCAGAGAGTTGCCGCACACGCAGTAGCGGTATACCTGGATAACTCGTCTCCTTGTAACTTGACCAATTGAGCCTGGAGAGAGCGGGGTTGAAGTTTCGCACCAGCAACGAGTCATGACCAATCACCGCGCGGATGCGGTCCATCGCGTCGCCGCAACGATCCCGCGCCGCAAACAGCACGCTGCGCTCAGGGAACTCGCCGCCGAGAATCGGTTTGCCTTCCATCCATGGTGGAACCGCGAAGCCCGCTAGCTTCAGCATGGATGGTGCAAGGTCGATAAGGCTGACGAGACGAGATTCGAGGCTGCCTTTGTTAATGCCTGGACCGCGCATGATCAGCGGCACTTGCAGGCCCTCGATGCTCAACCACTGCTTGCCCCAAGGCATGGGACGCCCATGGTCTGCGAAGAACATGACGATGGTGTTGTCGAGGACACCTTCGGCTTTGAGTTGATCTAGAATCACACCCACGCGCTGATCCACGACCTCGACACTGCGCTGATACGCATACCAATCGCGGCGCATGAGCGGCTCATCGGGGTAGTTCGGTGGCAACTTGATGGCGCGGATTTTTTCCTCATCAAAAGTCGCCGGAATCGGAAATGGGCGATGCGGCTCGGTGATCTGGAACTGTGCAAAGAACGGCTGGCCGGGTTTCCGTTTCCGCCAGTCATCTCCATCGAACATTTCTGACGCATCGTGAGCGAAGTTGTAGTGTGTCTTGCCTTTCGTGATGGTTTTGCCGCTGCGTTTCGCACCTGGAGCTGCAGCATTGGTGACAAACCAACCCGCCTCACGCAGCAGGCTCGGTAAATGTCGGTAAGGCGCAGGCAATGGCTGGGGATTTTCCACATCATGCGGATGAAGTCCCGTGGTTGTTTGATAGCATCCGAGGATGAACGCTGAGCGCGAAGAACTGCATACCGGAGCGGTGGCATAAGCATGGGTGTAGCGACAACCCTCCGCAGCTAGTTGGTCCAGATTTGGAGTGTGAACCTGCTTCACACCATAGGCCGCCGTGTCCGGCGACATATCATCGGCGATGATCCAAATGAAGTTCGGAGGATTGACAGCATGGAGTGTGGACAGTGGTGCGAGGATGAGCGCGGTGAGGAGAAAAAAGCGATTCATGGTTGCTGGGGTCAATCAGTCGGTAGGAAATGCCCTTTGCAAGATTTTTGTTAAAGCGGTCGGTCCCATTGGAATTGGGGGCATAGGTTGTCTTTTATTAAAAATAAATGCGACTCACCTCGTGTTGAGGAAGAGTTTGAGTTTGCGAAGTATCGTCTGGCGTTCGATGCCCTGCGTAGCCAAAAAAAGAAGTGCAGCTACGGTTCCGCCCACGACCGCAGATACAACTGTGCTGGACAAGCGGGTAGTCTCGGGAAATAACGCTTGGAAAAGCTTCGCCGAGAGTATTGCCCCAACCAAACAGAATGCTGTGGCCAGAATAGAAACGATGCGGCCCCAGCCCAGCTGAACTGACTGTGCGGCGGCCAATATAGCAGGGTCAAGCTGCTCGGAGGGAACATCTGCAAAGCGATTGAGGGCTCGTCCAAGCTGCCGTTTGGTACCCTGAACGTCGGGTGAACGATGGTGGGTCATGTGACCAATCGCAGAGCCGATCAGAGCGCCAAGATAGAAAGGCCAACTATCGACGAGGAGCTTGATGAAATCCGGTGTAGTCAAAAAAGAAGCAAACAGCGAATGGGCAGGGGAAATCAAGAATAAATCTAAGAGTCATTTTGGAATAACTGTGACTTTCAAGTTTTCGATATTTTTTGTAATTTCGGTGTAGTGAAGTCACAAGAATGTTTCTTTTTCCTTCTGATGAATTGAGTGTATTTATCGACGCAAAACTTGATTACGCCGCCAAATCATCTCAACTCTGTGGTACTGTTCTGGATTTTTTTGACTCTGGTTCAGGTGGTGGTGTTTTCCCAGGAGCCTGTTCCAGAGCCGGGGGCCTTCACCGCTGAAGAATTGATCACCAAGGCGAATGCCGCCTACACGAGTCGTAATTTCGAATTGGCGGAAAGTCTTTTTCTGGCATTCGAGAGGGACTTTTCCGGGGAGCCGCAGGTCAAGGAGGTGATCGAGAAAAATTACGCCTTGATTGCTCTCTGCAAGATCATAAATGGCCGCTCGGACGAGGCGGCGCCCTATATTGAAAAAGCGCTCCCGGATCCCAAGTTGCCCGGCGATATCAGGGAAGAATTAACTTTTTGGAATGCCATTTTGAAACTCCAGGCCGGTGAGTATCGGGCCGCTCAGGAAGTGTTGGGGGCCTTTTTTCAGGAGAAAAGTTTTAACTATCAACGGCGGCTGGAGGCTTTGATTTTGTTTGGAACCTGTTATGTGCTTGAGGGGTATCACAAAACGGCGGCTGAATTCTTTGAGCAGCAAATCCCCAACCTTTACAAGGCCAAAGGCGGAGCGGGTTTTGCGTCGCGGGCGGTGGTTTTGCAGATGGTGGCGGAGATCGAAGCCCACCAGTATGACCGGGCCCTGGCTTTGTTAAAACGGGAGTTTCCCAAACTAAAGGAAATGACCCAGTTGGTTTCTTTCCAAACTCTGGCTCTCCAGCTTGGATCCCATTTTATGGAGCAGGGTGACTTTTATGCTGCGATCGCCTGTCTCCAGCGCATCTGGCCCCGGGAGCGGCTCCTCAAACATCAAAACGAAAAATTGGCCGAACTCAGGCGGGTCCACGACTCGATGAAGGGTGATCCATCCCAATCCAGCGCTCTTTTCCAGATAGATGGCACCATCAAGCGGATCGAAAGGGAGTTGGAGAATTTTGAGAAAATCAAGGAGTTTGATGGAGCCCTGCGACTGCGGCTGGCGATGTCTTTTCAAGGGCTGGAGCGCTACCGGGAAGCGGCCTTGATCATGGAGGATATGCTGGAGCGCATGGAATTAAGCCCGGTGGTTGAATCCGCATCCCTGGCTGTGATCCAGTGCTGGAGCCAGTTGGAGCGCTGGCCCAAAGCGGTCGAGGCGGCGGAAAAGTATCTGCTGGCATTTGGTGATCAGGCTGAAAACCCGAAATTGCCCCAGGTTCTCTTTATGCAGGGAGATGCCATGATGCAATTGCAGCAAAATGATCAAGCTGAAAAGGTCTTTGCTTCACTCGCGTCCCGATTTCCCCAGCACGCCCTCGCTGAGAAGGCGTCGTTTATGAAAGGATTTTGCCAGATGTTGCAGGATCACTACCCGGAGGCGATTCAGACCTTTGATCAACTGATCGCCGGTGCTGCCGGGGATAGTGATATCGCGGAGGATGCCTTTTACTGGAAAGGGATGTCCCATTCCTTTTCCCAACAGTATGAAAAGGCTTTCGAACAGATGGATCAATACCTCGCCAAATACCCGGGCGAGAGTGCCAAATACCGGGCTGAGGCAGTTTTTCGAAAGGCATATAGCACCTTTTGCCAGGCAAACTATCCGGCTGCCATCAAGGAACTTCGCCAGTTTTTGGTGGACCATGGACCCGGTGCCAAAGACCGCGATGAAGCCCAGCTTTTGCTGGGGGATGCGCTGCTGGGAGAGGGCGAGGCCGATGCAGGTATTGCGGCGTATCAGGCTATAAATCCCGCCTCACATCGATTTTTCGAAGATGGTTATTTCAAAACCGGCCAGGCCTACAAACTGCTTGGTGAAATACCTGCGATGCGAGATCATTACGAAAAGTTTTTGCGCGAATACCCAGAAAGCAAAAAGATGCCCGAAGCGGTTTATTGGATCGGGTGGACACATGTTCAAGCGGGTGATTTCGAAATTGCGAAGAAAGTCTATTGGGACACCATTAAACTTCACGGGGATAATCCGGCTCTTTTCTCCATCGAAGAACTCTTAATGGGCCTGCCGAAAATCTACAAACGCCAGGGGCCGGATGGGATCGGTGAGCTGGTGCGAGCCTTGCAGAGTATGTATTTGCAGGCGGATCGTGAGAAAAAGACGACCCTGGCGGTGCGGACCCTTTGGGCCGATGCGATGATCAAACGCGGGGCAGCCAAACTAAGCGAAGCATCCGCTCTGTTGATACGGCTTTCGACCTTGATCGATCCAGAAGTTCACAATCCCCAGATCGTGGCAGATGTAGCTGATGTATTGACGGAAAAAGGTGATTATGACCGGGCTGTGGTCCTATACCGGGATCTCCGGAAATGGAATCCAACCTCCTTTCACAAGGCACGGGCTTTTAAAGGGCTTGGGCTGATCGCTGAGGCGCAGCAAAAACCCGCAGAAGCGATTGATCACTACCTGGACTACGAAAAAGAAGCGGCTGCGTCGACTGATCTGGTGGAGATAAGTTTGAAACGAATCAAGCTGCAAATTCAATCCGGCGCAGCTCCCAAGGCAAGGCAGGATCTAAATGGTCTGCTTGAAAATCCTGTCGCAAGTACCAGGCACAAAGCCGAGATTCTTAGCCTGCTGGGAGAGGACTACGCAGCTCAAGGCGACTACCTGAAGGCAACTGCCTATTTTGAAAGAGTCTATGTCGTTTACGGAAAATACAAGGATCTGGTAGCAAAAGCCTACTATCGCCGAGGGGAAATGATCGAAAAAATCGGCGACAAATCCAGTGCGTATGAGGTTTATGCCGAGCTGGTAGCGCGAAATGATCTGGCTGAATTCAAGGAGTACCGGCTGGGGCGGACCAAGGCGGATCAACTCAAGGAATTTGCCCGGCCCAAGCCGGAAACTGAGCCGGGAAAGGATACGAAACCATGATTTGCCGATATTTGCTGATATATCTGATTGTAACCGTGATTGGGTTGTGGAACGGGTCTCCGAACCCGTTGGCGACGTCCGGTTTTGCCGAGGAATCGGTTTACCTGAAAAATGGTCAGTTTCAGAAAGGAAAATTAATCTCCCAGACGGATACAGCGCTAACTTTTGAGTATGTAAAATCTGGTGCCACCGATGCCGTCCAAGTCCCTATTCCCTGGGATTCCATCGATCACATCGAGTTTTCCAGATCTACTCAACTATTGGAGGCTCTCGCCAAACCCGATGCAGTGGATCTTCACGCGCTCGCCCAGCTTTGGATAATGGCGGCACCCTGGATCTCCCGCCCCAATTCGCCCGCTGCAGAAATTGGCCTGGTTTATGCCTCCCGGCTGGCCATGTCCGACGGCGAAGAGACGGTGGCAGAGGCTCTCGACCTGTTTGGGACCATCGCCAAATCCGCCTGGCAGCCGGAAAAGCAGGCGGCGGGATTGCGGGGAAGGCTGACTACGCTCTTGAAAGCGGGCCGAGAGAGGGAGGCAGTTCGTGAAGCAGAAGCAATCGCTCAGGCACGTGAAAATCCAGCACTGCTGCTGGAGTCAAAACTGATTCTTGCGGCGAATGCTTTTGAAAAATTAAAAATGCTCGAACATGACCATCCCCGCTGGGAACTGGACAATGAAGTTCGCCCGGAAAGATATCTCTATTTTAATACAGCGATAGATCACAGTCTCTATGCCTATTTGTTTTTCGGATCCGAGGAGGAGGCGGCAGCCACGGGGCTACTCCACGCCGCCGAGGTTTATCGCTTTGCCGGGGATCAGGGAAAAGCCAAACTCTGCGCGGGAGACATCCTGAAACTCTACCCCAATAGTGCTGTTGCCCCAAAAGCAGCGGCTTTTCTTGGGGAAACTCCAAGTAAATCTAACTAACTAAATGAAAAAAAGAATATCGATCAATTCAATTTTCCTGCCACTTCTCTTCTGCCTGGCTCCCGGCTGCCTTTCCGCACAGGATACTGGAGCTGCGGTGGTGGAGACGAAAAATATCATCGACTTTTACAATGAAGGAGGTCCAACCATGCATGTTCTTTTAGTTGGATTAATTGCCACCGTCGCCTTGACCATCTATTTGTTTATTACCGTTACTGCCGGGAAAATGGTGCCGAAAAAATTAGTCGATAACATCAACATGGCCATGGCAAACCGGGATATTTCGGCTGCCTACAATCTGGCCAATGCCAATCCCTGTGCTTATTCGAAGTGTCTTTCCCAGGCGTTGCTCAAGGTCAACTTTGAAAGAGATCTTTACAACAAGGGATCGATGGTTGTGTCGGCGGAAGACACTCTTGATCAGGAGGAAACCAGGGTAAACGGCCTGATCACTTATTTGAACACGATCTCCACCCTGGCTCCAATGGTGGGATTGTTTGGAACCGTGATCGGGATGATTGACGCCTTTGCTCAACTCACCGCCGGCAAGGCAGAACCATCCGACCTGGCTGGCGGCATTGGCACCGCGATGTTGACCACCGCTGGAGGATTGCTGGTGGGAATACCGGCGATGTTTTTTTACTTTTACTTCAAGAACCGCCTTGCTTCCGTGACCACTGAAATTCAGAAGCAGTTTAGTTACGCGATTGATGTTTTGTCCGGTGAAATTCAATTGCAGTCGGCTGCCCAACCGGTTTTTGAAACCCAGTCTGGCACCCCGGCTGCGGAATAATCCTTTACCCGTTCCGATCTTTGAGAAGAAAGAAAAAAGACGATGGCCAGGTGAGTTTTCAGATCACTCCGATGATCGATATGACTTTCCTGCTGTTGGTGTTCTTTATGGTCACATCAAAACTGACCGAGCAGAAGGTCAAGAAAGATATCAATTTGCCACAGGCCAGTGCGTCGATTCGGCCCAAGGATCACTCGGAAAGGGATGTCATTAATATAGATGATCAGGGGCGGTATTTTATTGGTGATGAAGTCGTCTCGAAAGATCAACTCAATGAATTCCTAAAAAAGCGATATGGGGTTAACACGCCCTATGTGATTTATTTGCGGGCGGACCAAAAAATGCCCGCCAAAAAAATCGGGGAATTTATGGAAATGGCTACCGCCGCCGGGGTTGATCGGGTGATTTTTGGAGTGTTAAACCAATAGGGAAAGATGGCTAGACGAAGGAAACGGAAAAACGATGAATCAGTCGAGATGCCGATGGGACCCATGATCGACATGGTTTTCCTACTCCTCGTGTTTTTCATGGTCAGTGCCAAACCGGTCAAGGAGGAGAGTGATATCCAAATCGCTCTTCCCGGAAAACAGGAGCAAAGTGAGTCGCTGGAAATGCCCGATGAGCAGAGAATTATTATTACTGCCGAGGGTTCCGTGGTCCTGAATGATTTGACTCTCGCAGAACCCAATGATAGAAAACTACCCGAACTGATCGTCACCATGAAGCGCTTTAAAGAAGCGGCTGATGCCAATAAAACCAAGGCACTGGTGACTCTGGCACCCTACGAAACGGTTCCCCACCAGAGGGTCGTTGATGTTTTAAACGCCTGTGCGATCGCAGAAATCAAGGGGGTGACTTTTGATACTCAGAGCGCCACCGGGGAAGGAGATGATTTCTGATGAGAATCCTCGCAAACAGTCACCGACAGATCCGCAAAGTGGAGGCAAAGGAAAACTCCAAACGAATTTCGATTTTGCTCACTGTCTTCGGGGTGTCAGCTGCCATCGTTCTGGTAGGTGGCATGGGCCTCGGGCTTTTGACCCTGGTTGAGTACTACAAGGAACCCGAGGCGGTCTTTGAAGCGGAACCCAAAAAGATCATAAAAATTCCGCCGAAAACACCCCAGCACAAGATGAATGTGGCCCAGCACGAGGCCAGTCGGCCCAAGCCGACCTTTACTCAGAAATTGATCAGCACCAAGCCCTCCGCTTTTGCTCTACCCGATTTGCCCCAGATCGATCTTGATCAAATGCTGCCGCTTGATCCCAGTGAATTGGTCTCAGATCAGGTCTCAAGCTTGATGGGAGCCAGCGGGATCGGAAACGGCATGGGCAACGGCCTGCTCGGCGGCGGCGGTAAAGGCGGAGGCATGAGTTTTATGGGAATCGAATCAGAGGGCTCCCGAGTCTTGTTGATTTTTGATGTTTCAGGCAGTGTTGTTAATAAGGCGGAAAAGTTGGGGTTGCCATTTTTCAAAATCCGGGAAGAGACCTCCAAGCTGATCGAAACGTTGCCGCTTAATACCCGATTTGGATTGATCCAGTTCATTCGGGATTACAAACCGTTTAAACCGGAATTAATCGTCGCCACCAAAGCCCATAAGGATGAGGCTCAAACCTGGATCAAGGATTCCTGGAACGATTCTGGTTCGAATTTAAAAGCGCCCTACACCAGAGTCTCTCCCAATGGCATTCAGGTCGTGCTCGACTACGCGTTTTCCCTGAAACCCGATGTCATTTTTATGATTTCCGATGCCAGTTTCCAGAGAAGCCCGGATGATCAAACCGTTCCCCATGAAGATATAGAAAAGCAATTAACCGTGCTTCAGGAAAAATCGGGTGTCGTGGGCGGGGTGAAGTTTAATTTTATTGGATTCGGCATGAAAGAAGAAGACCACGAAACCATGAAAAAGATCGTGCGGCGCAATGGAGGGAAGCTGCGCCAGATCGAACCATAACCTTATCGCATGAGACTGATCGTGATTTCTCTACTACTGATACATAGCAGGGCTCTGTTGGCTGAAGAAGCTGACCTTAAGGTGATCAAGCTGGAAGCGGTGAGTTCCGAGCAGATCCTTGAAAATGAAGAGGTCATTGTGCGAGTTCAGGGTTTTGTGGAGGCGACCCGGGTCAATGCCACCGGAATTCATTTCCTTGATTTTAAGGGGAGTGATTTTGTAGGTGTTACCTTTGCAGGATTTGTGGAAAAGTTTCCAGATGGTCCACCTTCAGAATTTTATAAGGGAAAATGGGTGGAAATTACCGGGAAGATCCAAAACTACCGGGGGACTCCCCAAATTCGGCTGGAGTCACCTGATCAAGTGAAGATTCTTGACCAGCCCCTCCCTCCCGCTCCGGTGGCTCCGCAGGTGGCAGAGGCCGCCCCGAAAGAGCCTGAAACCAAAGAGCCGAAACCCGCCCCGCAGGAAAAACCCCCAGTGTCCAGTCCAACCTCCACTCGGGAACTGGAAGTGATCAACGGTGTGCCCGCTCTGGATTGGAGAAAATATTTTCCTGAATCCTCGCCCCGTTAGGCGAACTTCGGGGAGGATGTGAGAAACTTCCAAATATCTGCGTCCTTTTTCATAGTTTGTCGTCCACTTTTTGAAACATCAGCCCACCAGTTCGCGCAGGGGAACCCCTCCATTGGTGATGAGGCGGGGACGCTGAAGATGATCGAGGAAATCACCCGCCGGATCGATCCCCAGCAGATGAAAGATCGTTGCCGAGAGATCTGGTGGCCGGACCGGGCGATCTTCCGGGAAAGCGCCAGACCGGTCACTGGCTCCGATGACCTGGCCTCCAACCAAGCCGGCACCCGCGAGCGCCACGGAAAAAACCGATCCCCAGTGGTCCCGGCCTCCACGGGCGTTGTGTTTGGGCGTCCGACCAAATTCACCCATCGCCACCACCAGAGTTTCGTCGAGCAAACCGCGCTCATGGAGATCGCTCACCAGCGTGGCGAAAGTTCGGTCGAACTGCGGGCAAAGCACATCGCGAATGCGACCGGCGTTGTTGGAATGGGTGTCCCAGAGTGGGCTGCCCTTGACTTCGCGATCACCTTCGCGAGGCCAGTTGACTTGGACGAGCCGGGTTCCCGCTTCCACCAGCCGCCGGGCCAGCAGGACGCTCTGGCCGAATTTGTGCGGGCCATAAGCATCGCGTAGTGCCATCGTCTCATTTTCGAGGGCGAAGGCGGAACGACCCGCCTCCGAGTGGAGCAGGTCAAAGGCACGCTGCTGCATGCCATCCATCTCCGACACCGCTCCGCTTTTTACCGCTGCCGTGAATTGCCCATCCATCTGCCGGAGCAGTTCGAAGCGTTCGGAAAGTCGCACGCTGGTTAATCCCGTGTCCAGGGTCAGACCCTCGATGCGCATGGGTAGTTGGGTCGGATCGCATTTCATCAGAGTGGGGTGCCAGTTTCCACCCATAAATCCACCGTTCTGGCCCGGCCAGACGATGTGTCCGTCATTGTAAATTTCATCCGGCAGGGCCACCGCCGAGAGCGGTGAGCGTTTACTCGGACGGAGCGCCCCGACCACCGCAGCCATGCTGGGCCAGTCATTGGGGCCCGGCGGCACGTTCTCCGCCTTGCTTTGCGGTTCGTAGCCGGTCAGCATGTAGGCTCCGCTGGTGGAATGGGCATGTATATCGGTACACATGCTCCGAATCACCGTCAGATGATGGGCGATTTGAGCGGTGTACGGGAGTGTCTCGCAGAAATTGAGGCCCGGCACACTCGTCCGAATCGGGCTGAAGCTTCCCCGCAATTCCGAGGGCGCATCCGGCTTCGGATCCCAGGTTTCGTGCTGGGGAGGCCCGCCACTGAGAAAGAGAATGATGCAGGATTTGGCCCGCCCAAAAGTTGGCCCCTTGGTTTCCTTCACAAGGTCAGATGCGGAGGCACGAGCGCCTAGAAGATCGGACAGACTCAAACCAAGCGCCCCCAAACCACCCACCCGCAGCCATTCGCGGCGGGAAAAGGGATTGGCGATTGGTCCAAGCGGTTTCACATCATCATCTTGGATCAATCAGGTCGATATTCAAGAAACCTCTGTCACTGTGGTTGGGCGCGATACCGCTATCTGGAGACGGGCGTCAGCGAAATGTAGACGAAGTCAATTCTGAAAATAATTTAAATACTGTGAACGGTCAGCTGCAGATTGCGTGACATCAGAGAAAGTGACGCACTTTAAATCCCGCCACTCCCCCCCTGATAGACGCACGTTTCGGGAAAAATTCCTTGTCTGATCGGGGGTTCT
>JBGSJM010000376.1:0-3440 GCA_041742015.1 Verrucomicrobiales bacterium
GAAACCACCTTAGGAACGAAAGTATCTGCGTTTGCTATCCTTGATCGTGATTTCAGAAGTGAGCAAGAATGTAAGGAAATCAGAAAAACTTGCTTGGAGTTTTGCGTCAATGCAATCATTCATAAATGTAAGGAAATTGAGAATTTTCTATTGGTTCCTGAAGCCATTGACCGTGCAATCAAGGACCGCGTTCGGGACCGGAATCGGCGGACAGGGAAAGATGTGCAATGCGAGAATTGTTCTACTCAGGTAATCGATTCATATGCCGAATCTGTTAAAAACCATGTAATGAGCCAGTTTCTTTCGCATCGAAGGCGTTTCGCAAAAGAATTAGATCGAACGATTGATGACTCAACGATCGATCAACAGAGCATAGTGGACTTTGATTCGATTTGGGAAAAACGTATTTCTCGATATTCAGTTGTTGGTGGAAAAGATGCCCTTCGATATTTGAATACTTATTTACAGCGTGAATATCATGCGAATGTCACTAACGATGCTATAATAAGCTCCATGCAAAAAAGCGATTTGTGTGAAGATCTCCAAAGTCTGATTCGTTCGATAGATGAGTTTTGTTCCTAAACCGTGCGACCACGGCCGGCGTGTCTATGTTCCACCACCTTGCGTGGCTCAAAATAACCCTGTCCGCGTTGCCGCGTTTCACGTTCGGCTCATCGCGGATAGTTGATCATTTCCCCCTTGTTCTTCCCTCCGTTAATTGTCCGTGTGGACTGCCCTATTATCAAAGAAATCATCCGGAGCGACTATTTTCGTTTCTGCCTTAAGGAATGAAAGGATGGCCTTTGCCCTCTTGGAAAGGCGAAAATCACCAACGACAAAAGTAGCCGCTCTCGTGGCATATATAGTGTGTCCAACGTCAAACATATATGAACGATGTTTTCCGGGCCTGTCAGGGTAGAATCCTGCCTCGTTGAGTACTCGCATTAGGCAGTCGATGGTCTTGGTTGTCAGGTCGTGGTTCACTCGGAGTGCGCCGCCACATGGAAAATCTTCCATAGCGATTCCGTAATTACCAACCTTCTGGGATAAGATCTCCTGCACACGAACATCTGAGAGCACCTGCGTCGGATCAAGGTGGGATAGACCGTTAATATCAATTCCCACTTCCTTGCGAATCGTTTCTCGGCTCCGAATCTGGCCTTTCGGTTCGATTTTGATCCTATTCAAGTAGTCTTCGCAATGCTTTTGAGACCTTTGCGAATCGATAAACTCTTCGAGACCACTGCACTCATCTGTGATCCAATATTCCTTTAAGACTCGTGTGCGGAATGAATCGAGAGGATCCTCCTGAATGATTTGGATCGGTTGGTGTCCGCCTGGCACATACTCCCAAAGATCCGATACCGTCCGAATTGTATCAAGGTGCCGTTTGATGTGTTGTCTCTGTTTTTCCTTATCAAGATCGGTACCCAAAATCGCAGCGACCTCTTCCAAATGGAATGGACTATAAGGGAAAATGCAGCCGAATTCCTTCTTAGCAGCGACAGACGCCAAACTGTAGACCTTCCGACCATTCACGAGATCTACGACTACATTGTGGTCGATGTATGTCTCTTTACCATTCATTCATCAATTTCGACACATCGCAGGAGATCGGTCAGGAGCGCAGGAAATCGGGGAGCCGGCCCGCCATAAAGTTTTTTGCTGAGAGGGAGCACGCTCTCGAAAATTCGCCGGTTCTCCCGGTCCAGCCGGGCAGTAATGCCAAAGAGGCAGGCTCAAAGTAAGAAAAAAGAATTAGACGTCGCGAAAACATTTCATTGCAAACGTTTTATAAACCTATAAGCCAGAACTTTTTACTGCCCTTAATTAGGTTTAGGGCCTGATCGCACCGATTTCCGTAGCGCTTTTGATTCGAATTGTTTGAAAAAACCACCAAATTCAGTTGGCTGAAATTTGGGTGGTAGCTCTTTGGGAAAGTAGCCACGACCAATAAGCGAAAGGGTCGAGTTTTCCGTCATAGTGAACCAAGAAAACAATTTTAGCTCGGATGCGACTTTTGAAAGGAGTTTGTTCCCGGTCAGCTCCTGATCGGACGGAATCTACAATTTTCAGAAAGCAGCCTAATCTGTCCCTTCAAGGACAGATTAGGTTATCCTTACTTCTTGCCGTTACTTTTGCGGTCTGGAGATTGTGTCAAGGCGGAGCCTGCCGCAGTTTTGGCCGACTTGGAAGATTTCGGGGACTTCAGGACTTTCGATGCAGCCGAAGCTGCTTTTTTGCTTGTTTGTTCGTTTTTAGCCATTTGATATTTGGTTAGTTTTTCCAACTTTGGAATTGTTCATATTCTACCTTTATTAACCAAAATCAAGGAAAAAACGTTGTTTTTATGAACATATCATCAAATCCAGATGCGTTGATCTCAGTGTGATTTCGTAATCGCGATCTTCATAATCACGATGACTGAAATGGATATCCCGCTGTTATGCCGCCGTTTGAACGTTCTTCCCGGACACCGACTATCTATTCGGTGTCGAGTGTCGAATATCAATTAAATTAGATAATCTACGGTCATCTTGTAATAGCCAGTCTGTATCCGCACGACCTGTCCCCGTGTCCCATGCGCCCCCAAGGTCAAGGACAGGCACCGGGCTTGTCCCGCTTGCCCGTATCCATTTCTTCTTCATTGGCCGGGGCAGGCACGCGATCCCACTCTTCAGTGGTGGGGATGGCGGGAATGTGTTTCAGAACCTCTTCAAATTCCTGATCATTCGCCAATGATGCACGATTACGGATATAGTCCAGCTCACGAAGCACTGAAAGCTACTCCGATGCTGCGGTAGCAATAAATTGATCAACACTAAATCCCTCGTCGGCACTCAGCTTCTCGACCTGTTGTCGGAGAAATTCAGGGACTTTGATGGTAATCGTGCTCATAATGGCGGAATGATGCGGATGAATTCACCCGGCGTCATGACATGGATACCAAGATCACTGGCGGGCGAGATATCGCTCAGGTTACTGGTGACAATATACAAAAGATAAAAAATCAGCCTCATTATCAGAAAAAGCGCCGCAAACCCCGAAATCCCGCTTTTTTAAAGGCTCTCTCTTCGCCATAGAGCTTGAGGCCGCACATTCGTTTGGACAGAAAAATCATTTTAACCGACGCTTGACCGCAAACAGAAAAAAGAAAAGCCTCAGTGCAAAAAGACGACGAAAAACACCCCCCATTTTTTATGGCTCGAATTTGACCCGGAAAAAAATGCTCTTATCTTCTACCCATGAGCGAAACCATTTCTATCGACATGCCTGATGCCGTTTTGGATCGGTTTCGTCGTGCAGCGGCAAGTGCCAGGCGACCGGTCCAGGAACTTCTCGTTAACGCGCTCGCGAATTTTGCCCCCAAACCTCCTCCCGGACTCCCTGAAGATCTCCGCAAAGAATTGGAAGCTCTGGAAAGTTTCTCTGATGATGAG
>JBGSJM010000377.1:0-14242 GCA_041742015.1 Verrucomicrobiales bacterium
GTCGAAGTGAAAGTGAATATGAACCATTTTAACCACGAATTGAAAACCTTCACCGGGCCGTCGGTCGGACTGACGCCGGAAGGAAACACCAAAAAATAAATTTTTTGATTTAACTTGAAATATCCTTCTCATGGAAGGGTACAATCGAAGTGTCCCGGTTGATTTTGCCGCAGATCGATTCGATGTTCCTGCCATGAAAACGATGATCCTTTTTCTCCTCACCCAAGTCAGCGTGATGGCGACGGTTCACAGCAAGGAATTGAACGCCGCACGGCTCTGGAGCAAGGACACCAACCAGGATGGAAGGCTCTCGAAAGAGGAATTGGGCGAAAAGCTGTGGCCCCGAATGTCCGCGCAGGATGCCAATGGCGATGGAGCCCTCGACAAGCCAGAACTCGAAGCCCTGCTGCCAAAGGGGCGTCGCGGGAAAGAGGAACAGGAACGCCCCGGTGGAGCCAACCTTTCGTTTCAAGTCCGCGAATTCAAAGCCACCAACGGGCAGACCCTCCGCTACAGCTTGTTTGTGCCTGGAGAAAAACCGGAGACCCCACTGCCGCTGGTACTCTGCCTGCACGGCGCAGGTGGTAACACCGCAGCGGCGAATCTGCTGGCCGCAGCGGAGATGCAGAAAAAGCACCCTTGCATGGTCATGGCTCCCTCATGTGACGGACGGGCAACGCGCTGGGCTACGAGTGAGTTCCGGAGTGGGGACGGACGTGAGGTGATGCCTGAAATAATCGAGGCGCTTGATGCGGTGATTGCTGAAACCACCGCCGACTCTGCCAGAATCTATGTGACCGGTCAATCGATGGGCGGTGTGGGCACCTGGGGGGCGATCGCCCGGCACCCGCAAAAGTTTGCTGCCGCGGTTCCGGTTTGCGGCATCTGGCAGACAGAGGACGCCGGGAAAATGAATGGCGTGGCGATCTGGGCCTTCCATGGTGAAAAAGATGAAACAGTGCCCGTAACCGGCTCGCGCAACATGATCGCCGCCCTGAAGCAGGCAGGCGTCAAGCCGGAGCCAAAATATACTGAGTTCCCGGGCGTCGGCCACGGCAGTTGGAACGCGGCTTATGCGGATGCCGTCATGTGGGAGTGGATGTTTGCCCAGCGTCGAACCATCTCAAAATAATAGGTAGAGTTTGGGCAGGTGGTGGTTTATAAAGGGGCACTTTATGAACACACATCGCATCCAGGGACTCGTCGCTGCCACCCATACGCCGTTTCACGCCGACGGCTCGCTTCATCTTGATATAGTCGAAAAACAGGCCGCTCATTTGCAGAGCACCGGCGTGGGCTATGCCTTTATCGGCGGGACCACTGGTGAGTGCAGTTCACTGACTCTGGAAGAGCGCCAGGCGCTGGCGGTGCGGTGGTTCGAAGTGACGAAGGGGGCTGATCTGAAGGTCATCGTCCATGTGGGAGCCAATTGCCTCGCTGATTCCCGTGCCCTCGCCGCGCAGGCCCGGGACCTGGGTGCCGTGGCGGTCAGTGCGCTGGCACCTTCTTATTTCAAGCCGGACAGTGTCAGTACTCTGGTCGAGAGCATGGCGCAAATTGCCTCTGCCGCGCCGGACCTGCCATTCTATTACTACGAGATCCCGACGATGACGGGCATCACCCTGTCGCCCAGTGATTTCCTTCTACAAGCGGCGGAGCGCATTCCGAATCTGGCGGGCATCAAGTTCACCAGCAGCAATCTCATGGAATATCAAATTTGCCGGGCCTCTCACGATGCTCGTTTCGACATTCCCTTCGGGTTTGATGAAATGCTGCTGGCCGCGCTTGCACTCGGTGCCACCGGAGCCGTAGGGAGTTCCTTTAACTTTGCGGCGGCGATCTACAAGCGCGTGATCGCCGCCTTTGAACGCGGCGACCTCATCGCCGCAAGGGAAAAGCAGATGCGCTCGGTCCGTGTGATCCAAAAACTGGCCGCCCGGGGATACATGGGCGCTGCCAAGGCGGTCATGAAGATGCTGGGCGTGGATGTGGGTCCGCCGCGCCTGCCCTGTGCGAGCCTCGATGAGGGTCAAACCCAGGCTCTGCGCACAGAACTGGAGAAGATGGGCTTCTTTGAATGGGTGAAACCTTGATACTTGATTTCCTTGGTTAAAAGATGGAGTCTGGCTGCTCAGGAAAACAAAACCCAACGGAATGTCTCACGAACGATTGCCAGCTATTCGCGAAAATGGACTCATTACTTTCTGGGGGGTGCGCGGCTCGATTCCCACACCGGGGAAAAACACCGTGGTCCACGGGGGCAACACTTCCTGCGTAAGTGTCGAGTATGCCGAGCACACCATCATTTTCGATGCCGGCACGGGGATCCGGAAACTCGGTAAAGATATTCAAGCCCGATCGGTGGCGAATCCGCCGGGGCGGGGACACATTTTTATCACCCATTATCATTGGGACCACATCCAGGGCCTGCCTTTTTTCGCCCCGGCCTTTGATTCTGGAAAGAAGTTTCTGATTTGCGGAGAACCGAGGGACTCGATGCCTCTCGAAAAAATTCTCGAAGAACAAATGCTTGTGCCTTTTTTTCCTGTGAAAATGGACAAAGTGTTCACCGCCGACATCGATTTTGCGCCGCTGGTCTGCGACGAACCCTTTTTCATCGATTTTGAAAAGTTCATGACCCTGACTCCTTTTCGGGCTTTTCATCCCAACCAGGCTCTGGGGTTTATCCTCAATATCAAGGGATATCGCATCGCCTACCTTCCCGACAATGAGCTGGATGGTTCGCCGGAGCAGCAGCGCCTGATCGACACTCTCCATGGGGTGGATATCCTGATTCATGATGCCCAGTTTTCTCGAGAGCAGATGGCCAATGGCAAAAAAGGCTGGGGCCACAGTGCCTTCGAAGATGTCGCCGAGCTGGCCTGTAAAATTGGGTGCCGCAGGCTATTTCTTTTTCACCACGATCCTGATTCTGACGATGCCATGCTTGAGGAGCGCCAACTGGTGGCCCAGGAAATCTTTCGCAACACCATCACCGCCCACGAGGGGCTCTTCGTTCCGTTGGATGGAATCGATTAGTTTTTGCGCAGATTCTTCAATGCGGGATCGTCGAGGTCGAGGCGGTAGAGGATTTGGTTGTAGTCGTGCCTCGGAGTGGCGGGCGGATCCTTCGCAAAGGTGGCAGTGTAGGTTCCTTCGAACAGCAGCGCTGGTGAGTCGTCTGGAGCAAAGCCGGGGTGAATCCTGGGATTGTAAAAAGTGTAGTTCTCGTGGCTGAGCACCTTCACCGCAGATCCCCACGGTCCAAATGGCGAGTTGGCTTCGGCATACCAGATTTCGCCAAAGGCGGAGGGTTTGCCAAAATGCTCCATAAAAATCGTGATCCAGCGCCCGCGCCAGGGATGCCAGGCGATGGAGCCGCTGTGCAGCTTCACCGGTTTCCCGTCAGCGGCGGAAGGAAGCGTTTCCGGAGGCGTAAGATGCTCCCAGGCTGCGGGATTTGACCAATCCTCAAAAGTGGCACGGCACTTCAGCTTGGGCAGGGGATTGCCAAATAGGAGCCACTCGACTCCCTCCGGGTCTTTCCACAGGTTGGCGTGCCCCTCCGGTGCTGGCGGAGCCTTGGGAGTCTGATCTGATCGCGTCCACAGGGTCTTCAGCGGGTCGAAGGTGCGGGAGTCCTCATTCCACACGCACAATCCAGACTCGTAGGCATCCAGCGGCGGCTTGATCTTGACGTAATAGCCCCCCAGTTTTCGGGTGCCGTCCCGCGCTGGCAGACTGACGGGTCCGCTCATCCAGGTGGGACCGCTTCCGGGCATCCGGCAAATATTGCGTGGGCGGCCCGCTTCGTCGCGGAAATGATCAAAATCCATCTTCAGCGGCGGCTCCAGCACTTTTCCCAGGAGCGGATTCTCGACCGTGGTCGCCCCAAGCATGTCGTATAATCCAAGCGGATATCGGGGCACCTGAGTATCGCCCCATGCCCAGAAGAGCTTCCCACCATGCCGAACGGTTTGCACGCTGTCGCAGCCGAAAATGCCGGGAGACTCCAGCCAATCGAGGTCGCGGCCGGTTTTCTGACTCTCCGCAAACAAGCCGCCGCCGGTCAGGCGACCGAGGCGTCTGGCCAGCACGGTACGCTTCACAGTGACGCGGCGGGTCTGGCCCGGCTCAGGCGTCAGTCGCACCCCGCGATAACCAAATCCGTCTTTTGGCATCTCATAGCCGTGGCCAATCACATCAAACCAAGTTTCAACGCCCATCAGCTCCGGCAAGTCGATGGCGATCACCCCGGCATTGTCTGAAACCAGGCGCACATGATGCACGGTCCGAAGCTCCACCAGCGGCACTGGCCAGCCCGAGCCCTCTTCAACAATCTCGACCCGGCAGGGTTCCGCTGCCCCTACACTTGGCACCAGCACCAGTCCAATCGCGACAAAACAAAAGTATATCTGCTTCATTTCTTCACTCCATTACTCCACCACTCCACCAGAGATCTCCCCACACAGCGCCAGCGCCTTCATGGCTTGAGCGGTGGCGATGTAGGTAATGTATTGGTAGTTCCCCCGATAAAGCGAATCCATCCACCAGCGACCCGAGACGCGTTGCTCGCGTTTCAGCCAGGTCAGACCGCGCTGAATGCGCTCGTCACTGGCCGGGACGTTACTCTGCCTCATCAGGACGATGGCGAAGGCGGTCATGTAGGAATCACTCTCTGGATTTGCCGCATCTGGCAGGGCTGCGATGACTCTCAGGACGGTATCACTCATTTTGAAATGCCAGTCATTCACTGGTGACATGTCGCGGGTCGACCAACCGCCATCTTCGTGCTGTTTGGCCGAGAGCAAATCCAGCGCGGCGGTGCGCTCCGTTGCGGTAACGAATTCTGGAAAATAATGGGCCAGTTGCAGTCGTAAAACGCGGTCAAAGTCGTTTTTCGGTGTTGCTTCGCGCAGCCAGCTTTTCATCTTTTCAGTGCGAGCGAGCAGGTCCGGATCGGTCAGATTCCCCAGCCAGCCCGGTGCCGCAGTGACCGCCCGGGCAGCCTGCAGGGTCAGTTCAAAATCAGTGGTGATGTGCGGAACCTCCACCTCGCCATAACTCACAAAGGAACCGTCCGCCGACTGTCGCGAAAACATGTCCCGCAGAGATCGGTCGGTGTGCTCGGAAAGCTTTCCGGTGACGTGTTTGTCCCACTCCGCGAGGCCCAATGATCGCCAGATGCTTGTCCACGAGCCATTGTAGTAGGTGATCCCGTCTTTCACGGTTTCCTTTTGCGGGGAGATCGTCGCCGGCACCCCGGTGACAAAATCATCCAGCACCTCCGGATTTGGTTTGCCCAGGAGCGGGGTCAATGCTGGCCGCTCGCTCAGGTAAGGGCCGGTGGTGTGGCAGTTTACGCAGGACTTTTCCCTAACCCAAGATACGGCACCGTCGTTGAGGTATTTTTCAGCAGCTTTGATGGTGTCGCCATTAAAAGCCGCCACCCTCGGTTCAGCGGCGGTGGGAATCGGGATGGCGATGCCTTCGGTCTGGTATTGGAACACGGGTTTTGGTTTTGATTTCGGGGCCTCCGCAGCAAGCCCCAAGGTGAATGTCCCAAAGGTGAGCAAGGTTAAATAACCGAAAAAAGCAGCTTTCATGTCTTTGTGTTCTGGCCGTAAGCCATGGAATCATGCCCCTATTTGTAGAATCCCGCAAAGGTGCTTTGGTCCGTCATCATGCAACCTTTTTCAGCGTTTGCTACGTACACTCAATGTGAAAAAACCTCATCCTGCCATGTGGATTACTCTCGTTCTCCTGGTTGCTGCTGGCATTGCCTTTGTCGCCACTTCGCGGGCCGGGTATGAAACCGCGCCATACAGATTGATCCAAAAGGAGGGTCGATTCGAGATTCGTTTATATGAAACGCTCGTTTTGGTGAGCACTCCCATGAATGGTGGCGCACAGAATAAGAGTTTCGGACGTCTCTTCGGTTACATTTCCGGGGCCAATGAAAAGAAGCAGAAAATTGCGATGACCACCCCGGTCTTCATGCCAGCAAACGAGGAGAATGAACCCCAGGAAATGCAATTTGTGGTTCCCTTTCAGGTGGCGGCGGACGGTGCCCCCAACCCCAATGACCCAGCCGTAAAAAAGGTCACGATGAGCGGGGGAAAATATGCTGTGCTCAGCTACACGGGATACAGCTCGGCGGAAGACAGGAAAAAGAAACTCGGGGAACTTCAGGCGAAAATCACTGCCCTGGGATTAACTTCAAATGGGACCGCGATCTATGCCGGATACGATCCGCCCTGGACGCCCGGTCCAGCGAGGCGAAATGAAGTGCTTTTGAAATTAAATTGAGGGGTGTTCCGGAGAAATTTTGGGGCAAATCGTACCCTGTTAAGTCGCCGATTGTACCCTGTTGAACGGGTCCCGACGCATTCGCGCCGTTCACCGTCGAATTTATCGCTTGCCATGGCCCGGCCCAATCGGTCACAGTCCGCCCATGAAGATTTTACTCTCAATTACCGCTTTTCTTTCCGTCGCCAGCCTGACCCTAGGCCAAAACGTCGCCAAACCCGAATCTCTCCTCGTTGAAAATGCCCGCGTGGCCATAATCGGCGACAGCATCACCGAGCAGCGGCTCTACTCGAAATACATTGAGTGCTACCTGCTCGCCTGCACCGGGCGCAAGGACATCGCGGTATTTCAGTTCGGCTGGAGCGGAGAACGTGCCGATGGTTTTGCGGCCCGACTGGCCAACGATCTCGCTGTTTTTGGACCGAATGTCGCCACCACCTGCTACGGCATGAACGATGGCAGCTACCAGCCCTACAACGATAACATCGGCAACAACTACGAGAAAAACATGCGGAACGTGATCGCCGGTCTAAAAGCTGCTGGCGTCACCAAAATAGCCGTCGGCTCACCTGGTGGGGTTGACCCCGATTTTTTCACCCGCCCCACCCTGAAGGGCGAGGTCTATAATGAGACGCTGGCCCGGCTCCGCGACATCGCGAAAAAACTGGCCGCCGAAAACGGCCTCGCCTTTGCCAATGTATTCGACACGATGATGGAGGCCCTGCCCAAGTCGAAAACCGCCCTCGGCGCGAAATACAGTCCCTTCGGTGGCGACGGATTTCATCCCTCGCCCTCAGGCCAGTTACTCATGGCGATGGCGTTCCTGAAGTCGCTCGGAGTGGATGGCAACATCGGCCAGATCACTGTTGATCTCGCCTCCGGCAAAGCCACCGCCAGCGAAGGCCACACTGTCGCCAATTCCGCCGCCGGCAAGGTGGAACTGGAAAGCACGCGCTGGCCTTTCTGTTTCGACGCCAGTCCCACCGAGGCCGGCAGCACCCGCAGCATCCTGCCCTTCACCACCTTCAATCAGGATCTCAACCGACTCACCCTCACGGTGAAAGGCATCTCTTCCGCCAAAGCGAAAGTCACCTGGGGCGACCTGAGCAAAGAGTTCACCAAAGAGCAGCTCGAAAGTGGCGTAAACCTCGCTGCCGAGTTCGAGAAGACGCCCTTCGACGGCGCGTTTGCGGGGCTGGTGGCAGCAGTGGGACAGAAGCAGGAGTTTGAAACCAGGTCAATTAAGAATCTGGTCACCCACTTCCGCCAATTCAACAAAGACGCCGCCTCCGACCCCGAATTCGCCGCAGCGCTCGACACCCTCAAGAAGAAGGTCAGTGAAAAACAGGCCAAACTCGACGTGGTCGCGCGCGAGACGCTGCAAGGCGTGAAACACACGATTTTGATTGAGGCGGTGAATTGAAGAGAGAGTGGGGAATCCCCCACAATTAAACTCTACGAGTGTTTTTTTCCAACTGGCTTCTTGCCACCATCTCTTCAAAGGCGGCATTGGGACGGGAATAAGAGGGATAATTATCTTTCTCCTCCGGTGAAGGGAGAAAACGCCAATGCTTATACATCCAGAGCCAGGGAGCCGGATTTTTGCGGATCACCGGTTCAAAAACATCCCAGCACGCCTGGGCAATGGTTTGGGCGCTGTCCTCCGGGCTGAATTGAATAGGCTTGAACCCGCGCATTTCGTAGCGCCCGTTTTCCAATGGGATACACATCCCCGGAATAACCGACAGGCCAGTGCGCTTTTGCAGCTCGGCGTGAATCCCCGTGACACTTACTTTCCTTCCAAAGCACTCAATCATACAGGCCACTTTTCCCGGTTTGATCGCAAGATCGGTCAGAAATGCAGCGTGACCGTTATTTTTCAAAGCCCGCAGCAAGCCCAACAGGGCATTTTTTTGTGAAATGACGTTATGCCCGCTCACCTCCCGGTTTTTTTTGTAGAGATCGGTCAACAACTCATTTTTGAAGTCCTGGGCAACAATCGTAAACTTGCAACCACGGAACCCCATAATTAGGGCAATCCATTCAAAATTCGAATAGTGCGGGGTAACCCAGATCCCTCCACTCTTCGCTGCCTGCTCAATGGCCTCTTTATCCTCCATGACGATGTCAACATAACCCAGGTAATTTTCGGCCGTCAATTTCGGGCTGCGAAGTTGATCAATGACAGTCTTGGCGAAACTTCGATAAGACTGGCGGCAGATACTGTCGATTTCGATCTTCGATTTTTCCCTGCCAAAAACCATCGTCAAGTTTTCCAGTGCCACCGTTCGTCCCCTCTTGTCGAAGCGGTAGGCGAGTTTTCCCAGTCCAATTCCCAAAGAATGAGCGACTCGCTCAGGCAACAGAGGAATCAAAATCGTAAGACTGAGCAGCGCCAGCCATTCAATTTTGTATCGGACTTTTTTGGTAAATGACATTGGTTTGTATCTCGCAGGCGCTACTTAATCGGGGACAAACGAATATTCAACCGGGTATTCGGCGATGAAACCTGTTCAATTCAGCGGCTGATCTCGAAAACCGCGATTTTTTGCCGCAGGGGACGGCGTTTTTGCCGCAGGGGACAACGTTTTTGTCACAGGGGACAACGTTTTTGCCGCAGGGGACCGCGTTTTTGCCACTGGGGACCGCGTTTTTGCCGCAGGGGACGGCACTTTTGCCGCAAGGGACGGCGCTTTTGTCACAGGGGACGGCGCTTTTGCCGCTGGGGACGGCGCTTTTGTCGCAAAAAAGCACCATTATACCCTGTTCGACGGCCGATCATACCCTGTGTAATCGCTCATCATACCCTGTTTAATCGCCTAAGCTGGCGAGAATTGGACCGTATCAAATAACGAAGCAGTTTTGGCATCCTGTTAGACTCTGCGCTTGACAGAATGGACATAATTCAGGCAGGATGCTATTTTTACACCGATTCGTTAATTTTTAGATGATTGAAACCAGAGGACTCACGATGCGCTATGGCGATTTGATTGCTCTGGATCATCTTGATTTAACGATTCCTCAAGGTGAGTTTTTCGCCTTTCTAGGCCCGAATGCCGCAGGAAAGACCACAACCATCAAACTGATAACCGGATTAATGACACCGACTTCCGGCTCTGTGATGATTGGGGGATTCGACATGCAAAAAGAACCTCTCCTGGCAAAACGCCAAATTGGGTACGTGCCCGATGTGGCTGAATTTTACGACAAACTGACCGCATTGGAATTGATGGCTTTTGTGGCAGACTTGTTCGAAGTGCCTCCGGAAAAAGTGCGGAAGCGAACCCCGGAATTATTCGAACAATTTTCCCTGTTGAAATATGCCAATCAACGTGTCGAAAACCTCAGCCACGGAACCAGGCAGCGCCTCGCGATCTCGACAGCACTGCTGCACGATCCGGCGGTAATCGTGATTGATGAACCGATGATTGGGCTGGACCCGCTAAATGCCCGGGTGGTTAAAGAGGAATTAAAGGCGCGTTCCCGCCAGGGAACCACTGTCTTTCTTTCCACTCATTTGCTAAATGTAGCGGAAGAGCTTGCTGACCGGATTGGAATTATTAATAACGGAAAACTCCTTGTGGAAGGCACCGTTGATGAGGTAAGAAACAAGCTAAAAGGAGACTCCAGAAGAAATTTGGAAGAGGTCTTTCTCGAATTTACCCAAATTTAAGCAACTAAAAAAAATTATTTCATGAAAACGAAGGATTTTTCTTTACAGAACACCGGATTTATTTCATCAAAGAGACTTCAAATAAGACAAACAAAAAACAAAACGATGGTTCCAACTAATTATTCTCTGCGTAACAAGCTCCCACTCATTTTGCTTCTGGCGACCCTTCTGTTGGGTTGGGCAGCACCGAATTTGATGGCTCAAGCTGAAGCTGACGCGGCCGCCGCAGCACCCCCTCCGACCTTGATGACAAAAATCATCGAGGGAGGTGTTTTTATGATTCCGATTGGGATACTTTCGGTCATGATGATCACGCTGGCAGTGTTTAATATGCTCCAACTGTCGAAAAAGAAATTTTGTCCCAAAGTTCTAGAAGAAGCCATCCTTGCCAACATGGCAGATGTTAAAGTGCGTTCTGCCATTGACATGGCCGCCCAGGATCCGTCCTACCTCGGGCGCATGGTCACCGCCGCCTTTCCAAAGGTTGATGCCACAGATGCTGAAACCCTTGGCCGCGTCAAAGTAGAAGATCAGATCGCTGACTTTTGCGTTAAGGAACAGTTAAAATACATGACTTGGATTGGTTACTTCTCGGTTATTGGCCAATCGGCGCCGATGCTTGGTCTTTTTGGAACGGTGGCCGGTATGGTGATGGCTTTCGATACGATGGGCCTTTCCGGCGGATCTGACCCAGGAGCGCTGGCTAAAAACATCTCTATCGCACTGATGACAACGGCTGGTGGTCTGGTCGTGGCGATTCCCTCAATCTTTTTCTTCTACGTCTTTAAAAACCGGTTTAATGCACTGGTTGCCAAGGTACAGGCAGTCGCTGCTGAAGGCATGGACCTCGCCATTGCCACGGTTAATGCGGATCAGCAACTCGCCAAAGTGCCTGAGGGCATTGCCGAGAGTTAGGATTTCGAAGCAGAAGTTTGATTTAGCGTAAGAAAACCGACCAAGCTGGAGTTATTAGGTATGCCATCAGAAAAACTTAGAAAACTGAATTCAGATGAAGGAGAAACGATGCCCATGGACATGTCGTCCATGATTGATCTGGTTTTCCTTCTTCTGATCTTTTTTATGGTGGCCTCCCACCTGATCACCACTCAAATCGACAAACGGGTCGAACCGCCCATTGCAGCCAACGCTGTTGTGCCGAAAAATGGGGAAGGTAGGGTTGTCGTTAACGTTCTCAAAGACGGTACTGTTTTTGATGTGGACAAAAACGAACTACCCACCACCGAATCGATCACCGAATATGTGGAGGCTAATCGGATCCGACTGGAGGAGTCTGATATTCAAACGAAGTTGTTTCTGCATTCCGACAAACAGGTTGATACGAGAGTGATCAAGAGAGTCATCAAAGCGGCAGGTGAAGCTGGCGTCAGCGAAGTGATTTTCGGCAGTTATGTCGTCGAAAAAAATTAACCAACACAAATAATATGGCAAGAAGACGTGAGGCACCCAAGGAAGCTGATCCAGAATTGGACATGTCGTCGATGATTGATGTGAGTTTCCTCCTGCTAATTTACTTTATCGTCACCTCCACTTTGGATCCGAAAGAGGCGGATCTCGGAATGACCATGCCTACCAGTCAGAGTTCAGGTAGTGCTGACGTTGAGATTGACCAAATGACGATCAATGTAAACGGATTGGGTCATATTCTGGTTAATGATGAGGTATTGGATTCAGATCCAGACAGCCGGGAGGTTCCAGCACTGATTGATCGTTTGTCGACTTACGCGGAAAGCGCCAGGCTCACAGACTCAAAACCAATGGTAATTATCGCTGCGGATGACGCAGCCAAAGGACAGCGATTTGTCGACGTTTTAAATGCGCTGGCACACGAATCTGTGGGTATTCAAAACGTTACGATCTCAGGTTTTACGGATGACTAAAAATCAGTCTTATGACTGTCCAGAGTTAATTCTCCCTCTTCTCCACCCAAAATAGACTTTACAACAACAAGCAATGATCAAACCTAAAGAATTAATCCGAAAACTGGGATGCCTGGCGGTGGTCACGATCCTTCTCAGCACAAATTTTGGCAAAGCCCAGGATGAAAGTGTAGAAGGACTTTACCGGACGGCCATGGATTTCAATGCCGCTGGAGACTTCGCCAACGCAAAGGTAACCTTCGAGCGGCTTTTTTCATTGGCCAAGCCCGACCTGCTTCTGGAAGATTATGGTGCTCAAGCGGGTGGCATGTTTTTTGACTATTCGATGGTTTTGATTTCACTGAAAGAATGGGAGGAAGCCAAGAACTGGCTCAAACAATGTGTCGATGCCAAAGAAACCGCCACCAAACTAAAGTCACCAATCAGCAATGCAAACCCCAGAGAGGGAATTGCCCGCTTCCAACTTGGTTTTGTCGAAGCTCAGCAGGAAAACCACGAAGAAGCGCTCCGACTCTATAAAGTCTACCTAGACTCAAAACCCCCGGCCCAGGAGTGGGCACAAGTACGCAACAGCTTTGTCCTTCGCCAAGGAACTTCGGAAATCCAACTTGGGAAGGCTACCGAGGGTGTGGCCACCATTCAGCAGCTCTTCGATAATCGGGAAGCCTGGGGAGTCAAACCGCCTTTTTTGATGCAGGGAATCCTTGAACTTGGTATGGGCTGGGTCTCGGAGGCGACCAAAAATCCAGGAGATCAAGCCGCTTTAGCGGCTCTGGAGGTCCAGGCCCATGCTTTTCTTGATCAAAATCTGAAATTCGTCGGAGCCGCTCCATTTGATTCATTCCGACTTGGTTTTGTCGACCGCTTCAGAAAACTGGGTTATGAGTGCACCAAATCAGGTCTATATACCCTGGGGCTCCGCTTTTTATCCAACAGTCCAACCCTTCAGGAAGTCAGGGAAGATATCAATCTCAGGCTGGCGGCACTTCCGACTGGCTCAGGGGTGCCGGCGGCTTATCAACAATTTATCAAGAGTCTCGATGAACGGGAAAAGTCTCCGATTCATCCAGATGCGGAAACGCTTCGTTTGGTGGCCACCTGTTATGAGCGGATGGGGAACCTGATGATTCCACGCAATATCTATTGGCACCTAGCGGAAACGTATCCCAATCTGGAACTGGATAAGAAAGCGGAAATCCTGCATGAAGCGTCCCGTTTCTCGGCCATGTTGGGGGATTTTTCATCAGCTCAATACTTTGGCGAAAAATTCAATTCGGAAACACCTCAGGATCATCCTCTGCGGGACAATGTTTCGACCTTTATGCTTCAATCGCTGTTTACCACCCGGCAATATGAAACTGTGATCAAGGTGTCGGAGTCGGTGCGGGAGCGATACACACTTGGCGACGAAAAAAGGGAGTTGGCGGACGCACTTTATCCCCTGGCGCTCTACTCCCTTAGGAAACATCAGGAGGCAGAAAAGCCCTTTGATGAATACGCCAGTACCCATAAAACCACCGCAAACCGAGAAATGGTGCTGTATCACCGCGCTTCAAATTCGCTGATTTTGCGGAAAATGCGGGAATCAGCCGAACAAATTGAAGATTTCTTAAAAGAATTTCCGAAATCCGAAAAGTTTGGAGATACAGCACTGGCTGACCTCGCCACCGCCCGCTACAATTTGGAGGATTACCCGGCAGCAATTGCTGCAGCGGATAAACTAAAGGAATTTAAGCCGGATTCAGTTCAACTTGGACGAACCCTCAACATAGAGGGAGATGCCTACATTGTTTCATCCGACCAGTTTAAAGGCAAAGAACTGGAGGCTCAAAAGGCGGAATATCGCAAAAAGGCACTTGAAGCTTATCTGGCCGCCACCGTCTCCGCGAAGGCCGCTCTGGAAAAAAATCCTGACCAAGCAGAATATTACAAAACCGTTGCTGGCGAAGGAATCTGGAAAGCATTTGACCAATACCTGACCAATGAAGACCATGCCAATGCTCTGGCCAAGTATGACGAATTTTTCCCAGCTTTTGTAGGAACTTTCTGGGAACCGCAGATTTCAATCTTTGCTCTGGAAACGCTTGAGAAAGAAGGCAGAGCTGAACAAGGACTGGCTCAGGTTGAAAAAATGATTAATATGATCGGCGGCAAACCCGCTGAAGAACAGGATATGGACCTGCTTCGCAAAGCCATCGGGTCCTACGGAGAAGCCTCGGTCCGGGTAAAAGGGCCCGAAGCCACCATCAAGGTTCTGGATAATTTCCCGAATCTTGACTCCACGAATATCGCCCTTCTAACTTGGTTGAAAATCCAAAAAGTGATCACACTACAAGAGATTCGCGACAAGGAAGCCAAGGAT
>JBGSJM010000378.1:0-15056 GCA_041742015.1 Verrucomicrobiales bacterium
TCCCAATTCATGTGCACGGGCTTTTTTAAGAGGGGTTCAGCGGCAAATAAATTGATTTTGGCACCTTCCGGGAGTTTAAAAGCACTCGCCTGATCCTCAACCTTGGTGCTGGGAATATCCCGCAGACCATTTTGGCCAAACCCATTTGACAGGGTAAGAACGATGATTAAACAGGGTACAATCGGTGACCCAACAGGGTACAGTCCCAAAAGGAAGGTGGTAAAAGTCTGGCGCGTGTTCATGGTTGATATTCTCTCACAATTTTTCGATTCGCCGAATTGAAGGGTGGGCGACATTGCGTATCGATTTAAATGACGCGGTCATTGCCTCCATCAACCGGGATTTGCGCTCCGGTGGTTTTTCCGAAGAGGGGACCGGCCATCGCTGCGACCATGTTGCCGACGTCTTTGGATTTGATCTCAGTTTTTAAGAGGTTGCGAGTCTTGTATTCTTCTACTGTCATATTGTAGCGCTCAGCGGATCGTTGCAGATTTTCTGGAGTCCAAAGTTTGGTGTCAAAGACCGCATCCGGATGGATGATATTACAACGAACTCCGACTGGGGCCAGTTCCAGGGCAGCGACGCGGCAGAGCTGGGTTAATCCGGCCTTGGCGCAGGAGTAGCTGGCTGCACCGGCTCCCGGTGCATTGACATTACGCGAGCCCACCATGACGATGGCCGGGCCACCGAGACCTTTTTTCAGATAGGGGATGGTGTGTTTGAGGAGTTTTTGATGGCTCGTCAGGTTGACCGCAAAGGATTTATCCCAGTTGGACTGTTCCAGGTCGTCGAGATAGGCCCCTGCCGTAAAAATCCCGGCGTTGCTCACCACAATATCAAGTCCGCCAAAGTCCCGGACCACTCCATTGATGGTTTCGATGACTTTTTCCTCGTCGGTTAGATTGGCGATGATTCCCACCCCGCCGATTTTCGCCATTTGTTCGGTAGTTTCAGGACTAAGGTCAACTCCAATAACCTTGGCACCCTGTTCGGCGAGGGATTCGGCACAGGCAAAACCGATTCCCGCTGCTGAGCCGGTGACAATGGCGACTTTACCTTGATGAATCGGGGTAGTCCCTCCTTTGCGGAGCTTGGCCTGTTCGAGTTCCCAGTATTCGATCGCAAAAAGCTCCGAAGCCGGGAGCGGTCGCCAGCCGCCTTCGAACGCGGCTTCCGTGATTTGGATAGTCGCCCAGGTATGGGTGATGATGTCCTGTATGATACCTGATTCAGATTCGGTGGAGCCGAAGCTTATCACGCCGTGTCCGGGCCATACAGCCCACTTGGGGTCTGGCGACAACATGATTTGGCCCCGGTTATTTTTTTCAAAATATGCGGTGTAGTCAGCGGCGTATTTTTGCAAAGAACTGTTGATGTCTTCACCAATCACCACCGGAATTCGTTTGGTGCGGATGGTGTGGTCCGGGGTGAGAGGGCCTCGAGTGGCGAGGTCTGCCACATCAGGTCGCAGGGAAAATCCCACCGCTTCGGGTGATTGATCCAGTTTGGCATACACCGGGCTACCTTTGAGTTTGCCGACTCCCTGGCGAATTTGGGCCAGACTGCGGAGATCTTCCACTGGAGCGGCGACAGGCTTGACAAATCCAGAGGTCAAACAGGCGAGATGTTCTTCCGCAAGAGTGACCAGCTCAATCATCAATTCATAGCTGCGCCGGGCATCATCATGAAAAGTAAAAATACCGTGGTTCATGAGGATCAAACCGTCGATGGTGGCGGGATCGATGTCGGCGAGCTGGCGGGCGACCTGTCGGGAAAGATCAAATCCCGGCATCACATACGGAACCACGATGACCCGGTCGCCATAAACTTCGCGGATGGTTTGCTCCCCATTTTTGTGGTTGGTGAGCGCCACCACTGCATTGGCGTGAGTGTGGTCGACAAATTTCTGGGGGATGACGGCGTGTAGGATCGCCTCGATACTCGGATTCGGTGCCGCTGGGTTTAACATGGCGGCGCGTTGCTGTGCTACCATCACCGGATCGCTCAATTCATCCAGTTCCGCCATTTTCAACAGAGCGCTCATCCGAACCGGGGCGAATCCGGCCGCTTCAATGGTTCCAAGGTCCCAGCCGGAGCCCTTGACATAAATCACATCGGTTGGTTCACCAAAAAAATCATTTTCTCTGATTTTTACGGAAGTATTTCCGCCGCCGTGCAGCACCAGTTCTGGATTTGCTCCCAGAAGTTGGGAGGTGTAGACCCGCAGGGCGAGGTCTCCTTTAGATTTGGCGGCATCGGTGTCTGACCAGAGTGATTTCATGAATTCGTAAAATGATGTGGAAACCTATTATGGTTTTTGATCAGATAAACAAGAGTTTACCGAAAAATCTCCGCGAATGGGTGGCAAGTAAGCTCATTTTATTTCTGAATCATTAACAAATTGGTTCGGATTTCCTGATTTTCCTGATTTTCCTGATTTTCCTGATTTTCCTGATTTTCCTGATTTTCCTGATTTTCCTGATTTTCCTGATTTTTCGGGTGATTTGGGACATTTTTTATAAATTTTGAAGAGTAGAGGTTGCCTTTGTGCTTTTCCTTTTCAGAGAGGTAAAAGTTGAAGGTCACAAAAACAAAACTTGTGACAAAATTTTGGGTAAGTTATGTCTTCAGATCAACGATGTTACTAAATTAGCCTAGACCTCAGGCTGATTTGATCGTTAATTGTGCAGGCTACTGCCACGCTTGAACCTCTTGAAACAAAAAACATGAATCCAACCGGGCCCAACAAGTTGAATCTATTTGATCGCTTAGAGCGATCTATGATTACACTCTCAGCGGCTGATTCTGAGATACTTGAAGAATGCCCAAAGTGGGAACGGTTAAAATACGCGGCATTTGGTGCCTCTATTTTAGTTCCGTTTCTGTTTGGCATGATCGCATCCGCTTATGCGATTTCCACCTTGACAGAGAATAAAGTATACATTGGCGGTTTCGCATTGGTGTGGGGATTTATCATTATTACGGTTGACCGGGTTCTCCTTTCTACCTATCGAGCATTTGTGCCTTTCCACCAAAAAGTGGCGCAATTCGTTCTTCGGATCACAGTCGCCGTTTTGATGGGCCTCACAGTTTCCCACCCGCTGACCCTTTTGCTGTTCAAAGACACAATTATTAGCGAAATTGAGCGAGAGCGAATTGAGCAAATGGCAGCGGCCCGAGAGGCAACTGACAAGGAAAAGAAGGAATTGGATACCCGGATACTTCAAGCCGTTGAGAATCTTCAGAAACAAGAAAAACGTTATGAAGAGGTGATTGCAGGAGGCTTCCTAAACAATCAACCTGCTGCGGCACCCGCGCCTGTCCAGACAATAGTCAATACCCATTCCACCGAAATAGAGGCTCAAATTAAAGAATATAAGCGGGAAAGAGATCAGGTCCAGATCGACCTTAATCGATTTCAAAGAACCTACGATGAAGAAATCAGCGGTGCCCGGACAGGGAAGCCCGGTATCGGGCCCAATGCGCGGGCAATTGAGCGGGATGAATTGGTTTGGAGGCGGGAAGAAGTTAAGCGATTAGGTGGAGTGATCGCTGATCTTACCCGAAGCCAAAGTGAAATGTCAGCTAAATTGCTTGCGGATAGTACGGCGGCCAATGCCGTGATTGAGGCGAGCAAGAGGCAGCTCGAGCAGCAGAAAATCCAATTGTTTGCGTCTCAACAGGGCCAAATGGTTGAAGTGGTCAAGGGACAGATCGCTTCTGCCTCTGCTGAACTCGATCGCCTCAGGGAAGAGGCCAAAAAGCTTTCACTTGATAGTAACGAGCGTGTTGAGGCTTTAAAGGGTGAAAAACGCATGGATCTCATGGTTCAAACTCAGGCTTTACACAAAATTTTCAAAAACGAGGGCGGCGTCTTTGCATTGGCAGTTTATATTGTGATCGGTAGTTTGTTCACCTTGATTGATATAATCCCTTTGGTCGTCAAATTTTTCGCGGTTCCGGGTATTTATGATTATTACCAAGAATTAAAAGAAACTGGTAAAGCTGAAAAACCTAATGTAGAAGTTGATAAAATAGTTACCAAGATTGATGCTAAAGCTGCATCTAAAGAAAGTGCTGAAAATCCAGATAAGACTCAGGAAGAAGCAATTAAGTTAAAAAGTGATCTTATTACCAAGGAGATCGAAAAAATCTTAAACAGTAGTACGCTGTCTGCATTCGACAAATTGGATCAAATTGAAAGCATAAGATTATACCAGCCAAAAACTAAAACAGCGGAGACATACCTCAGAGATGAAGTCGCCACTATTATCATGGAGAGCGATCTGCCTTCTCTCGAGAAGTTGAATTTAATCACAAGTACTCGGGCATTTGAGCCAGATCATTTATCCCATGATGAAAGGAAAAAGATAATTAGCCAGACCTTGGAAAAGGTTAATAAGGCAAAGAAACAATCGCAGACAACAGCTGATCCGATTATTGATATCTCCAGTGAGCTTGTTGATAATAAGGAGGCATCGGAACAAACTAGCGGTGACTCAAAGGATAACGTGATTCCAGTCGACTTTCATGCCGATGGTATTGGACCAAAGAATTTGGCTCAAACCGGCAAGCGACAAGAAAGCGAAAACCACATTGGAGCAGAGGATAAGGAAGGGGTGATCAACAAACCCGCAGCGATTAAGCCTGCTCGCCCTCTACCAAAAAACTCAGAAGTTGCTGAGTCTGAACCTACATCCGTTACCGATTCAGGCGACTCAGATCTGGTGGACGCTAGTCAGAGCGCTGATCGTCAACCTCCCATTCTTCCCGTCGTGCCTTTACCAGAGGTAAAAGTGAATAAGATACCTCGTGGCATAAAGGGCTCTGTTTTCGATTCAGAATCGACAAAAGCCCAAGGCCGAACTTCGGATTCAGTTCAGGCGATCGTTCCGTCACCATTTTTAAAGTCGGTTGATCCCCGAAATGACTTTCTGGAAGAACATTCTGAAATTGTTCGGGAGCCATCTTCAAAACCAATCATGCCGATTCATCAATCCAAGGCGGAAGACAATTCATATATCGAGTCAGGACTAGGTGATATCATCATTGATAAGATAAATAGCCAAAACGCCGAAAATGATAAAATTTGGACCCGTTTGAAACCCTCTCCAATTCCTGGTTGGAAAGAGGAATAGGAAGATCGAGCATAGCTAGTTAGCCATTTAAATTCGACAGCAAGATTGTATCCTGTTGAATCGTTGATTGTAACTTTGGTAAGCGATCAGTTTCCAAAACCCGTGCAGCAGGGCGGAGCAGTACTCTGTGTCGCCGAAAGCCTTCTTAAGCGTTAAGTCAACCTTGTTCTTGTTTCCCATTTGGGGTGGGCCGTGCGATGACTAAAGGCGTAACCTAAATGGCGAGGGCACATCGCCTCCAAGGATAGGCTGGCTCGCGATGAATTGAGGGATCGGGAATCGGTAACGAGAGCTTGATCGATTTTCCAGAGTCGCCTACTTAAGTCGCCCAACTTGTGGATAAGAACGGGCGATCAGTCCAAACGCTGTGGAGCGTTTGTAACCTACTTGGAAAAGTTCGCGATTTTCGTTATTCGGACTGTTGAATAGAGAATGGCAACTTAAATTTACTCAATTTGGATGGCGATCGCTTCAGTTTTGGTGAACTTCGTTCTTGTATCACCGGGCCGAACTAAATGGGCGTGAAATCCTTCCCAGGGTTCAGTGTCACCCCGCCACGCTCCAGTTCCCAGGAGCAACTTGGAACTGGTCGTTCGTGCATGAAAGATTCTTGGGCCAAAGCTGGGTCCTGAAACCTTCAAATCCCTCACTCCACCTGGCATGGAAGTGATCAGAACATCGAAATTTCTTGTGTTGTAACCGGGCTCGAAACCCAGTTTGGCCCATGTAGCGCCATATCGGTCACGCTCTTGACGGGGTAAATTGAACACCACTTCATTGGGATGAGAATACTTTCGAACTTCTTCCAAAGATGAGAGGCCCTCTGGAAAATCCTGTCCGTAATAGACATCTTTACTCTCGTGGGCAATTTTGGGGAAATGAAAATAAATATAGGCATTGTCGGTGGTTCCATCCGTTGGAGGATCCGCAACATAGGTTGCATTCATCCCTTTGCGATCAAGATATAAATGAACCGTGAACTTTAATTCGTCTTCCAGGATCATCTTCCAAATGATCTCTTTCCCGTCAAAGGTTGGCGGTTCTACAAGTCTTAAAAACTTCCGTGCCCTCCAGCGATAAGCCGTATCGGGATGATCAGGAAGATATTTATGACTATGGTAACCAAAATAAATCGGATCCTGAATATACTTCCCTGCTTTATCTTTCAAGAAAATGGCAGCCCGGGCGGCTGGGCCGTAGAATATGGCATCAAATTCAGGCTCCACCAATCGGGTAATCTCGTTCATGGTTTTGTCTGGCTTGAATCCATATGAAGACTTTCCAAACAAATCTGTCCTGGGGTTGGCATAGGTGGTTCCAGGTACGTGAGTCATGGTGGTGACAGGTCTTGGCGGAACCAGCGGTTTCATATCCTCAACCTCATCTTTACCGATGACAGAGGCCAGAGTAGGAAGTTGCCTTCCCTTGGTGCGATTGGCGACTTTTTGCGCCATAATTGAAATAAATTCCGATTCCTCCACTGCTGGTTGGATATAGGCCCTGACTTTCTGGGTGGCGAGAGATCTACCGTGTTCCAGAGCTACTTCTTCATCGATAAAGTCTTCAAAGTCCGAGAAAACATAAACTGCATCGCATTTCTGGGCAGCAAGAAATTTCATCGCTTCACCCAGGCGGTCGCCGCCTCCCCAGTGACCTTTCTGGCCAACGGCCAAAAACTGGTTGGGGCGGGTCTTGAAAGTTTCAGTTAATCGATCAACGGCACGTTGTGGGGCTTTACGCGGCAGGTCATACCAAAGAAACCAAAAGGGACTGTGGGTTCCGTCGGCCCGTATTGGCACCACTTCTTCTTTGACGATGGGACGAATCTCAACTGGACTAGTGGTCTTCTCTATTTTGGCATTGTTAATATAAACGATCGGCGCATCTTTGAAATTTTTGTCGACTTCACGAATGACAAGAGGCAACCATTCTGCCATGGAACCTGAAACGTCCAACACCACCCCCAGGGTTTCCCCTTCCATCGGCTGACCAAACATCATCATGGATTTTGATGAAGACGGCATACCCATTGACATGGATGGTTGGAACGCCATTCCGGTTTCCATCGGGATATCTGAGCCTGCAAAGGAATCGAAGCTGGTCATGGATACAGCTGAAACCGAATCAACTGAAACAATATTGGCTGCTGAGGCGTCTGAAGGCGTGGTGCTTTTCAACGAACTCTTTTTCATGACCGTCTTTTCTATGGCGGTGTCTGACGGTGTGTTGGCTGAAGAACTGGCAACGATTTGCGGTGGGACGCTTTTTGGGATTTGCTGAATCACCGCAGTAAGGGCTAAAACAATCCCGACATGCACCACAATCGTTGCGATAACTGAGTTTATTCGGTCCTTCGCCACCGAGGCTTGATAGCGCTTCCTTGACTCCTCTTCAGCCTGCTGAATATGATTGACGAGTTGCGCCGTCTCCGGATCGTAAGGGATCGTGTCATCTTTGGTGATCACTGGAGGTGGCGTAGTGATCTCGGCAAAGGAATGTGAGGGCTTTGTTTTGTTCGCCCTGGCGGCAGACTCCAGGGTAACGGTCGTGGTTCCGACTTCTTCAGAATCCCGAATGGCGTGGGGTGATGTAGATAAAGACACCGGCACGAGTTTGTTTTCGTTAATGGCAGGAATAGCAACCGCAGTTTTGGCAACCGTAACAACCGGATTTGCAACCTTAATAACCGGTGTCGCTACCGATACGACTGGAGTTGGTTCAGGCTCGATGCCAAGCGATCGAAGGCCTGCTTTGGCATATTCGTTTCGCGGGTTTAGACTAAGAGCGGTTTTGTAAACGCTTTGGGCTTGCTCGTAGGCTCCTAAAATCTGGTAGGATTGTGCCGCATAGATGATGGCTTTATCATCACTCGGCAATGAAGTGATCTCGGTTAAAAGATTGATCGCTTCATCTGTTCGACCTGATTGATGCAACTCATGGATTAAAGAATACCTTACCTCCCAGTTCGATGGTGCTGACTTAAGGGCTGATTGAAGGGACTCGATTTGTTCAGACATGATGACTGAGAAAAGGTTGTTTAGCAGCTAACATGCCAAAACATTGGGTGGAATTCAACCTTTAATGAATTCAGAGGCTGGCGTAAAAATAAAAGAAAAAATGTCACAAAATTTGCCACCATCGTTTTGGGGCATGGAAATTGGAGGAAACTTAGCCTGGTGGCCAATGTAAGGGGCGTTCGGCAAGCAGGTGGATGTGCAGGTGGGGGACGGATTCCCCTCCATTTTTGCCGTGATTAATCACCAGTCTGAAACCTGAATCGAAAGGTTTAAATCCCAACTTATCAGCGATTTCCCCGGCAACCAAAAGAAGGTGACCGAGTAGTTCCTGGTCATCCCGGGTGGCTTCCCCGATTCGGGGAAGCACCTTTTTGGGGACAATCAGGAGATGGGTTGGAGCCTGAGGATTTACGTCGTGAAACGCTATACAAAGATCGTCCTCATGGACAATTTTTGCGGGAATTTCTCGAGCAATGATTCTCTCGAAAATCGTCATTTACCCCAAGTTCTCCGTTGTCACCTCTTAGACCGTAATGGTAACGTTAAAAATTGGGTTGGCCAATTCTCCCATGCAACGAAATTCATCGATTTTGGCTTCGATTTCCTTCCGAAGTGTATCCGCGCTCATAGTCCATTTCCTCGAACCTCGCAGAATCCGAACACAGTTTATCAAGCCGTGGCATTCAACGGTTGTGGCACCACAGTCGATCGCTTCCTGGCATTTATCTTCAAGTAACTGGAAGAAAGCCAGTTCGTAGGCTTCTCCAGCACGACGGGCCAGGTCGGTTAAGGATATCCGAAGTGGTGGAGGGGTCCGGTCGATTTTGGCCGCCACTTCGGGAAGTCCAATTTGCTGAAGCGTCGTGGAAATCTTGCTGAATAACTCCTCGGAGTCGATGATGCTCCCTTCATAAGAATTCTGAAGGTATTGCTGGATTCCCTTGGAAATGTCAGTTGCAAACCATTCGGGAACATTGGTTTCAGCTGCAGCATCGATGATTATTTGATCGAGCCATTCGTCCTGGAAGGGCGTAATGGTATTTGAGCCTACTCTAACGAATGGCAGGTGGTGTGGCAGTGCAATCATATAATGCGGATTGGTCTTTGTTTGTGTTTTTGTGTGGTTTAGGTAAGGATGTTAACAGTCTTTGGAGACGTTAAGGTAGAGTTTCGAATAGCTCGGGCTGTAATTTTGGGTCCGGAGCTATGATTTCCATCAATTCAATCACCTCGCTGAACTCACCGACATCTTGAAATTGCCGGTAAACTGAGGCGTATCGAACGAACGCAACTGGATCAATTTTTTGAAGCTGATTCATCACCTTCGATCCGATTACGTGGGTGGGAACCTCCCTTAGTTCGTCAGCAGCAATCGAATTTGAAATATCATCAACCGCTTTCTCAAGAGTTCCGATTGAAACAGGCCTTTTCTCACAAGCCTTGATTAAGCCACTGAGTAATTTCTCGGGCTTATACGGCTCGCGAGTCCCGTCGCGTTTGATCACGAGCAGATGTCTGCGCTCTACTTGCTCGTAGGTCGTAAAGCGAAAACCGCACTCCAAGCACTCCCGGCGCCGACGGATTGAAAATCCATCTTTGCTGGTCCGGGAATCGATGACCCGATCTTCTAAACTACTGCACTTGATGCAACGCATATCTGGAAACTCCGAGCTAGATACAACAACATATTGTGGTGTCAATTTAATAAACACCACAGGATGTGGTTTGGTGGCCTGCCTTGGAAAATTTAGGCTAAAAACTTTTCCTAGAACAAGGGGGGCGAAATTGGATGAATCCGGTCCAAAAGCAAGCGGATTTTCTTTATCGATTTTAGTGTGGTTGGTAGAAAAAATAGATCGGGTTAAGCAAATTTTTTCGCTAGGGCCTGTTTTACAACGGGTGGGACAAGACCTTCAACTTCGCCGCCCAGTCGAGCTACTTCTTTGATGATCCGACTGCTCAAATAGATGGTTTCCTGGCTCGGAACCAGAAAGATGGTTTCCAGTTGGTCCATTTGTTTTCGATTCATCAACGCCATTTGAAATTCATATTCAAAGTCAGAAACCGCTCGGAGTCCCCGGACCACCGCGTCGGCACCGTGTTTTCGAAAAAAATCAACCAGTAAGCCCTCAAAAGAGGTGATCTCAATGCCTTTGATGTGATTGGTCGCCTGGGCAATCAATTCGAGCCGTTCGCTCGTGGTGAATAAACCAAGTTTCCCCGGGTTGGTTGCCACTGCGACAATTATTTTATTGCACAACTTGGCTGCTCTTTCGATCACGTCGAGGTGTCCGTTGTGAATTGGATCAAAACTTCCGGGGTAAATCGCAATATTCATAATAAATCTTCAATAGGAACGTTTACTTGATTGGCCATTCGTTAATCGCGCAGACTTTAAACTAATTACCTCTGAGGATCTTGAAAATGAATTTTGCTTATATTTGTCTAAAATGAATTAATAATTTTGGAACGGGGTAAAATAAGTAAGAGTTTTTAAGCGACAATCGGCGGATTTTGGGTAATTTATATTAGATGAAAAAACGCACAATCATCGGACTTTTGAGTTTAACCACCATTTTGTTGGTTGGAACGGGTTGTAAGACAACCAATCAGGCAGGTAATGCCGTGGTTGATTCTACCCCTGCGGTGGGAGGGACTCTCATTTTGAAGGGTTTCTTGGAAACGAGTTACGAGCCCCTCGCTAATTGGATGGATGAGCGATTCGAAGTTAAATATCGAGCCATGACACCCGAGATGATTTTCGATCAGGTTCCGTTGAACGATATTCATTATCAGACCAGCAATTTGCCAACAGGTGCCAAGACGTTTGATTTTGAGTCTGCCAATATTTCCCGAAAAGAGCTACTCAAGAGAATCGCTGATCATTGGGGCTTGAAAATGAAATTTATTGTCGGTGATGACGGTAATCCCTCGGCGGTAGCTGTTTCCGGCTGACTTGTTTTGGAACAGAGATTTAGGTAAGGACTTTCCGAATCGGAAAGTCCTTTTTTGTTTTTCATCAATTTAGGGTATAAAAAATGCAAGTGATTCCGGTTGCACTTAGCGTGGCGGGCTTTGATGGCTCCGCTGGAGCGGGAGTCATCGCAGATTGTCGGACCTTTAACCGAATGGGGGTTTATGGGGTATGCGCAGTGACCGCCGTGGTTGCTCAGAGTCCGGGATCTGTTTCCGGTTTTGAAATGGTCTCTCCTGGGATTTTCGAAAAGCAGTTAAGTGAAATTATAGAAAGCTTTCCGGTGGGTGGAGCCAAGACTGGAATGTTGGGGAGTGCTGAAATGGTTGAGTCAACTGCGGCATTTTTTGAGAAATATTCGGATCTTTGGTTGGTGGTAGACCCCGTGTTGTCAGCTACTGCGGGGGTAAAATTTTCCGAAAAATCTGCACTGGAAGTCATGCGCCGCTCGCTTTTTTATAGGGCGGATTTAATGACTCCCAATCTTGCGGAAGCACAGGTGATCCTGGGTATTAAAATCTCAGATCGAGCTGGATTCTGCGATGGTGCCAAAAGGATTTTTGATCGCTTTGGTTGCCGCTGCCTTCTCAAAGGCGGTCATTTTAATGACAATAGTGGGACGGCAATTGACATTTTTTGTGATTCTGACGGCGTGCCCGAAATTCTTGAAGAGCCTAGATTGGACGTGCCGGATCTTCACGGTACCGGGTGTGTTCTTTCAGCTGCCATCACCGCTGGTCTTGTTCGCAGATTGACTGTGAGAGATGCCGTTTTGGAGGGGCGAAAATGGTTGAGGCAATGGATGGTTAATCACCATACCTGGGCCTCAAGAAGAGAAGTGCACGCATTGAACGGAATTGATCCTGTCGAATAGTGTTCACTCCTCGGTTCGTGTTTTCATAGAGGCGAAAGCCACATTCCAGATTCCAGCCTGTTTCACCTGATCTAGCACCTTAATAATATCCTGAAAGTCGGTCTCCTCATGTCCGCGTAGTATGACTGCCTGACCTGGATAACTCGCCACGATGAGTTTTAATTTGGAGCGTAAGTCTGCTGGAGTCACCTCAGCACCATTTAGAATGATGCCACCAAATTTTGTCACATTTACGATGATTTCGCCCACAGGCTTGTCATCTTGTAACTTTTCCTCGGCTGCGGGAACCGAGACATCCATATCCTCCTCAAAGCGGGCAAACTGCCAACTGACGATGAAAAAGATGAGCAGCAGGAAAACGACATCGATCATTGGTGTCAATTCCAAATCCGCTGTGGCCTCAGGTTGGGTATCCCGGAACTTCATATCAAACTTATTTTAGATGAAACGCCCCAAGTTAAAAGTTAAAAGATTATCTGGTTAAAAAGGTCAAAACTGCGCTGGACGTTTATGGAGGAGCGATCCATACTTTTCACCAACACGGCATGAGGAAATTCAGGAAAAACACAAGCAAAATAATTGTCCTTTTGTTGGGAGTTTTCGGACTTGGAAGCGAGGCTCCGGCTCAGGATTTGGCGTCAATGCCCTATCGCCATTTGATTCGGATGGCCCAGGGCGAAAAGGTTGATGCTGAAGCAAAGAGTTACCGGATGCTGATTTCAAGTAATATCGGGGTTCCCCCGGAAAAAATTGAGCTACTTTTGTACACGGGTGATTCTCCCCTTCATTTAATTGTTGATAACAAGGGGAATTTTGAGGTGCCTAACACAGTGAGCCTGTTTGCAGAAAATCCCATGTTGGTAGCCAATCAGCCCAAGGGGACTCTAAACATCTCCTTCAAATTGGAGGTTCCTCCCTTTCAGGCACCAAAAATCGAAGATGGAAAAATCCGATACACCAAGTTATTTGAGCCAGTGATTGAGATGCAAAATCAGGTGCGTCGGGTCGACCCGACTTTTGGTTTGATGGGGAAAGATCAATTTGCCCTCGTAATTAGGACTGAAGAGCCTATTAAGATTACACGCACCACCGGCGCGGGCGAACAAGCCATCACAGGAAGCCGCACCTACCGACCCAAAAAAATGAAGGACTCCAAAGGGGTTGAAGAAAAGAAGGGGGTGATCGTTTTGATTATGGAGGCCTATATGTTTGAAGATGATCCCATTGTCGAAATTCCTGGTCCGGTTGAGATGGAAATTAGACCGGTGAGCTCAAGGGACGCAGAAAACTTCAAGTCGGCCTATTAAAATTCCATCGAACTTTGACTGATTAAACAGGGGATCACTGATGTGTTCAGGTAGTACCCAGATCACTTAACTGCATGGGCCGCAAAACTCCAGCCTCCTTAACTTTCCTCGGACAAATCGGGATTTAGGGCAAAACTGTCAGTGCTAGGGATCTTATTTCATAAGCCAATCCCAAAAATTCAACAGGGTATAATGACCGACTGTACCCTGTTGAATGGGTGATTTTTAGCGATGCCTGCAATCAAAACGCGTCTGTGACAAATTGGTTGCGTGACTCATGACTGACCAAAAAGGTTCTGTCCCTTTCGGAACTGCCTAAAAATTTTTCTCTTTTTTTGTGATGTCTCCAGAATTCTTTCCTAGGAAGGGATGCAAGGAAAAACAAAATCATACAATTAACATGAGCCGAGTAAAACGAACTCACCTAAAAAGAATGAAAAATGAAGCACTTCAAGAACTCAGTCACCGCACGCAGACCGTTCGTTCAATCACAACCAGCATCTTGTGTTTGATGCTCCATCTGGCTTCTCTGTCATCATTCGGTCAAGCGGCACCAAAAAGCATTCCCACTTTCGAACTGGCAAATAGGACTTATTACAACGCTTTGCTGGAAATTAGGAGTGGAGATTTAATGGTGAGGCATAGCGGCGGAATCTACAACCAAAAGTTGAGAGATATAAACTACAAAACTTTACTCCGAATCGGGAATGTGAAACCAGCGCTCCGAGCCTCTGCGGAGTACCAAGCCGCCCTTGCCAGATTTGTCCCAACCATGCGCATTAACGGGCGCTCGGCAACTGGTGTGAGGTTGGAAAATGCCACAAACGATGCTGCGAGTTTCCTAACTGACCAAGGGATGGTCTCCTGCCAGTGGTCCGACCTGACCGCGGCGGATCGTGCTCGGTTTTCGGTTGAAAAATACCGCTTAATCCAAATGGCTGCGGCAAAAATTCAGAGAGAACAGGAGCAACTGCGGGTCGCAAACGCGGTGGCTTCCGCAACCCGCGCACGAGAAACAGAAATAGCACGGGCCTTGGCCGCCGCGCGCGAAGTGGAGCTTAAGCGGCAACAAAAGGCGGCTGAGACTGAACAAATGAAGAGAACGGCTCAAAGCGCTGTTGAGGCTCTAACTTGGGCGGTAATTTTTTACGGAGGGTACAAACTTTTAAGCGGCTCAAGTTCGCCGGCGCAAATCGATGCTGATGAAGCTTACAGGGCTAACAACCGTTCGTTTACAGACTTCGAGAATCGACAAAAGGAGTGGGCCAGGGAGAATCAAAAAATTTTCGAACAAGAGCGTCGGCGAGCAGGTTTTTGATGTTGGGGTTGGGGGGAGCGTTTCCCCGTGGTGGCTGAAGCCAACCGTGGGTATTCAGTGCAATCCGTTTGTGATTTGGGTCTTGTGCCATTTGTAAGAATTCACGCGATCACATTAGTCGGACTTTTGAAGTGGTATTTTGCGATGGCTGCGATCAAAACACATTTTTTGTGACAAATTGGTTGCAGGACTCGTGACTGACCAAAAGGTACCGTCTCTTTCGGAACTGCCTGAAATTTTTTTTTCTTTTTTTGTGACGACTCTGGAAATTTTTCCTAGAAAGAGGTGCAAGGAAGAACCAAGATCAAACGATTTGCATGAACCAAGTAAAACGAACTCGCTTTAAAGTCTGGAAAATGAACAATCTAAACAAAATACTGTTACTCACCGTTGCCGTTTTTGGTCTCATGGCCGACTTCTCTCTGGTC